>JBCBIS010000400.1:0-500 GCA_038524325.1 Pseudomonadota bacterium | reverse complement strand
GAAGAGATAGATTAGAAAGTGTATTGAACATGGTGTAAGGCAAGCAATTTACTCTGGTAGTTTTTTAGAATTTCTGTTCTAATTTCATAAGTGATCACAAACTTTTTGCCGCAGCTTTATGTTGGCTATACGCTCGTAGAATTCTACTTAAGTACAGAATGTAAATGGACTAATGGAACAATAGGGCTTATCAATGCACTATACATACGAACGCATAAGGACCGACCGAATGTTTTTCTAATTACTGTACAGTACATTGTACAATGTACATGCTCATAAAGCATGCCATGCATTACCACAAATATGAATTTATAAAGAAGTTGTGCTGTCGTAGTGCAGGTACATGTACCTGTCTGTACATTATCATGCTTACATGTCGCATTTCGCTGATGAAGGGGGGGGGGCGCCAAATTAAGATTTGCCCGGGGGCGCCGGAGAGGCATGATCCGGCCCTGTAGCTAGGCCTTGTTTTGCTGGCGTTTCTGTGCATGCGTTTTTGT
>JBCBIS010000399.1:0-501 GCA_038524325.1 Pseudomonadota bacterium | reverse complement strand
CAAAACGCACCTCAGGGGGCGGATCGATGTCGAGGAGGCCGGCGGCATAGGTGATCACATCAGCAGGCGGGCCCGGCTCGTCGTCGGTGAAGTTGACGATATCGGGGGCGTCTTCCGTGTGGAGAAGAGCGTAAAGCCCAGCGACGATGTCGTCGCGGTGAATGCGGTTGAAGACTTGCCCTGGTTTGATCAGCCTACGGGAGAGGCCTGCTCTTGCTCCCGGTGTGTCGCCAGCGAGGGACTCCACGGCATTGCGGCCGGGGCCATAGATTCCGGCGAGGCGGCAAAGGGTGAGCTGGGCCCCTGATGCTTGGGCGAAAGCCGACCATTGGTTCTCAGCCTTGAGGCGCGCTAGACCTCGTTCGGTGCTCGGACGACACGCTGCGGTCTCGTCAATCCATGCCCCGCCATAATCTCCGTAGACGCCTGATGATGAGAGGTAGAGAAGCCGCGCGCCGCTCTGGAGGGCGACCGTGTTGATGGCGCTCGCCACAGGGCAGG
>JBCBIS010000398.1:257-503 GCA_038524325.1 Pseudomonadota bacterium | reverse complement strand
GTTTCCGCCCGATCGCTCTGTGCAGCTGCGTCGGGAAGGTGCTGGAGCGACTCTTTACCCGGCGCCTCCTCGGCGTTTGCTTGCGCCGCCGACTCATTCCGCCGGAACAGTCGGCCTTCCTGCCGGGCCGCGACACTGTCGAACAGCTGGTGCTCCTCGTCCAGCGCGTCGGCCAGGCCCTAAACGCCGGCCTCACCACGACCATCGTCGCGCTAGACGCCAACAAGGCGTTCGATGCAGTCTGGC
>JBCBIS010000398.1:0-247 GCA_038524325.1 Pseudomonadota bacterium | reverse complement strand
GTTTCCGCCCGATCGCTCTGTGCAGCTGCGTCGGGAAGGTGCTGGAGCGACTCTTTACCCGGCGCCTCCTCGGCGTTTGCTTGCGCCGCCGACTCATTCCGCCGGAACAGTCGGCCTTCCTGCCGGGCCGCGACACTGTCGAACAGCTGGTGCTCCTCGTCCAGCGCGTCGGCCAGGCCCTAAACGCCGGCCTCACCACGACCATCGTCGCGCTAGACGCCAACAAGGCGTTCGATACAGTCTGGCA
>JBCBIS010000397.1:0-505 GCA_038524325.1 Pseudomonadota bacterium | reverse complement strand
GTTGCTCGACAGCACAACTGGCTCGCCAGACCCGGCCTCAGCCTCGGTCTCGGCCAACAGTTGTCGCAGCTCTTGTGCGCTCTCATCCAGCTCGAGCGCCTGCTCCTTCACTTCGGCAACCTTCGGGGCGACGAGGTCGCGGGCGAGCGCGACCGCGCGAGTCTCCTCCGGTGTCAGCTGGGCGCCTCGCTTCGAGGCCGCGCCTGCTCGCGCTTTCGCCTGGGCCCGATCCAAACTGGCACGGTCAGCTGGGCTCAGCGACTGAGCCAGTTTGGATCGGGCCCAGGCGAAAGCGCGAGCAGGCGCGGCCTCGAAGCGAGGCGCCCAGCTGACACCGGAGGAGACTCGCGCGGTCGCGCTCGCCCGCGACCTCGTCGCCCCGAAGGTTGCCGAAGTGAAGGAGCAGGCGCTCGAGCTGGATGAGAGCGCACAAGAGCTGCGACAACTGTTGGCCGAGACCGAGGCTGAGGCCGGGTCTGGCGAGCCAGTTGTGCTGTCGAGCAAC
>JBCBIS010000396.1:0-506 GCA_038524325.1 Pseudomonadota bacterium | reverse complement strand
CGACCCCAAAGCTTGAGAAGCGACTGGAGAAGGAGAATGCCTGGATACGACGCCTGCAAACCCTCCAACCCGATGGCCTCAACATCCAGCTCAACGCCGACCGTGCCCTTCACCTCGTGGTCCCTTACAGCCACTGTGCTAGAAACGTGGCCGAGCGCGTCAAGAACCACGTGCGGGAATTTCGCTCGGAAGTGTCCTACACGCGCCACCGCAATCTTCGATCCATCCTCTCATCGAAGCTTCGGCAGCCACGAGAGAGCGAAGCTCATGGCGAGCCTCAGTGACTCCTCCCTCACCTTCCTTCACTTTTGTCGCGGAACTGAAGAAGCTACCTGCGAAACCGGTCTTCCGCCCTCATACACTATTTTTCGACAACTACCATTGCCTTTTTTGATAAAGCGCCTGATTTCGGAGTGGGCCACTCAGGAGTGATTGCCTCTTGCTGGCTCTCCTCCGCCTGCGGCGGCCCGGGGGGGGCGGCGGGGGGGCGGGCGGGGGGCGGGCGG
>JBCBIS010000395.1:0-507 GCA_038524325.1 Pseudomonadota bacterium | reverse complement strand
ATTTTTCAAATGGTCTTCATTGAGATGACGTGGACGAACCACTCCCTGCTTCTTGTGATAGACGGATCTAGGCAAAAATCTTTAGGCCAACCAATTTTTATGATTGATTTTTTTTTGGGGGGGGGGGCAAAAGACACTTTGGCCCCACCGTCTAGCCTTTTGGGGGGGGGGCATGGCCGGAATGGCCCCCCTGGATCCACCAGTGCGCACACACAACAGCAACTTATTGCACATAGGAAACGTGTAATTATCGGTCAAAGTAATCAACTTATCGTTTCGTGCGCAGGGCATAGCTCTTTAGATGTGAGTCGGTATGACCCCTACTACATGTACATGCCAAATTAAAAAAAAAAGATTTTATATATCAACACATTACTAATTCGTCTTAAAATAAGTGATTGGTTAAGGCTTTCAGCGTGTTCTATACATACTTAGATACGTTAGATTAATAAACCAATTCCCCAATTGAGGTAATTAGATCTGCCCACGAGAAAAATCAGAATCGAT
>JBCBIS010000394.1:0-514 GCA_038524325.1 Pseudomonadota bacterium | reverse complement strand
ATCCAGGGCGATGTTCTGATCGGCGCCGGCTGTGTTGCCGAGGTCGAGGCCGCGGCGATGACCCTCGGCGAATACGGCCTCGCGCCCCGGTTTTGTGCGGCGGTCGAGCAGGGCAGGCTGCGCATGCGCGACAGCACCTGCCCGGCGCAGCATGCGCAATTGCAGGCCAGCGAGCGCGGCGTGCCCTTCCTGCCGCAGCGCGGGCTGATCGGCTCGGATATCCTGGCGCACCGGCCCGATTGGCGGGTGATCGACGACCCGCTGAACGCCGCGCCCGACCCGGTGGTCGTGGTCCCGGCGGTTACCCTCGATGTCAGCCTGTTCCATGCCGCGCGGGCCGACCGGCATGGCAATATCTGGATCGGCAGGCGGCGTGAGCTGGCCACCCTCGCCCATGCCTCGCGCCGGGTTTTCGTGACCGTCGAGGAGATATCCGATACCGATTTCTGCGCCTCGGCGATGCCATCGACATAGAATGCCGGCAGAGCGCCCGGGGCGGTCTGCTCCGAGGCGA
>JBCBIS010000393.1:0-521 GCA_038524325.1 Pseudomonadota bacterium | reverse complement strand
CTTTCAGACCCATCGCCTCAATGCTGGCGGGCTTTGGCCCGACCCAGATCAGGCCAGCGTCAATGACGGCCTGCGCGAAGCCGGCGTTCTCTGACAAAAAGCCATAGCCCGGATGGATCGCCTCAGCGCCCGTCTGCTTGGCCGCGGCGATGATTTTCTCGCCCACCAGATAGCTTTCCGCAGCGGGTGAGGGGCCGATATGCACCGCCTCGTCAGCCGAACGCGTGTGGAGCGCCTTGGCGTCCGCGTCCGAATAGACCGCGACCGTCGCAATGCCCATTTCCCGGCAGGTGCGCATGATCCGGCAAGCAATCTCGCCGCGATTGGCGATCAGCAGCTTCTGGATCATTCAGCCGGTTCCTCAGGCGCGCCCAGATTGCCGCACTGATCAGGCGGGACCATGGTGAAGCTGGAATTGCCAAGCTGCCATACGCCTTCAAGGCTTTCGACAAAGCTCAGCGAGTTGATACCGCAATGGGTCGTCTTGCCATCGACAATCACGCGATAGGGCCCCCATACCT
>JBCBIS010000392.1:0-538 GCA_038524325.1 Pseudomonadota bacterium | reverse complement strand
GCCATTCTCTACACCAATCCGCCACCACATCAGTCGCCCACTGCACTCTTCTCCTCCCCTCCTCCACTCCCTTGCCCGTAGCCCAAACAGCCAAGTCGTCCGCGAAGGCGCTCACCCCCCCCCCCCCCCCCGCCAGCCCCTCCACCAAGTCATTGATATAAACAAGGAAGAGGAGCGGCGAAAGGACGGAGCCCTGGGGGAGCCCCTCGCGGAACAACTTCCTCCGACCCCTCACTCCCTCGACCTTAGCCCATCCTAACCTATTTTTCAACCACTCCTGCACCCAGCGTACCATCGTCCGACTCAAACCAGCATCAAGAAGCTTCAACAACAATCCATCATGCCAAACTCGATCAAACGCTCGTTCCAAATCATACAGTACCAGGCAAGTTTTTTCGCGCTTCTGGTACCCATCCCAAACACTCTGCGACAAACGAATCAACTGATCAGTGACCCCCCTCCCCTTCCTAAACCCAGCCTGAAACTCGCTCAACAGACCAGCACTCTCCAACACCCCGCGCATCCTGTTCCCCAACAC
>JBCBIS010000391.1:0-542 GCA_038524325.1 Pseudomonadota bacterium | reverse complement strand
CGATCCGCACGCTCGAGCGCCGGGTGCCACCGGACTGGACCGACTACAACAACCACATGAACGAGGCCCGCTATCTGCAATGCTTTGCCGATGCGACCGATGCCTTCATGCGGGTGATCGGGGCGGATGCAGACTATATCGCAGGGGGCCTCAGCTATTTCACCGTCGAGACCCATATCCGGCATCTGGACGAGGTCGCAGCACTGGAACCGATCACCGTCGACACCCAAGTACTGGAGGGGGCGGGCAAGAAGATGCACCTCTTCCACACCATGCGCCACGGCGACGGCCGCATCCTCGCAACCGGTGAACATCTACTCTTGCATGTGAGCCTGGAGACCCGGGCGACCTGCCTGCCAGGAGACGACGTCACGGCAGTCCTGGGCCAGATCGCCCTGGCTCATGCCGCTCTTCCCCGGCCCGAAGGTGCCGGACGCGCGGTCGGGGTCAGATGATGCGCCCGCTCAGCCACAAACGCTGTCCCGGGCTTGACCCGGGACCGCTACCAGCCGGTTAAGCCGCACAAACGAGGTCCCCGGTCA
>JBCBIS010000390.1:0-556 GCA_038524325.1 Pseudomonadota bacterium | reverse complement strand
GGATTTTTTTTAAAAAGAAGAAAATTCCGAGAATAGTAACGAATAATTCAGAAACGCTTTGGTGGAAATAAGATAAGCAATGGATCGGGAAGGAAATTAATAAAAAGTTTTCAAATTATTGAATTGAAGATAAGAGCTATACACTAATAACTAATTTTTTAAAAAGTCGAAAAAAGTAGTAAAAAATTTTAATTGATGTTTTCTAGTAAACAAAGAAAGCCAGATCTATGAAATTTTCAGAATAATATACTGCCCAACAAAGCTTTATATTGAAGTCCATGGCAACTGTTGCCTGCAAGCGAGAACGCCAGAAAGCTCGAAGTGCCAACCCTCCTTTGGTGCCAACCCTCCTCAGTCTCCCCTACGTGGCAACTTGCAGCACAACTATTCAGTGGAAAATTTGAAGCCGAAGCGTCTAGTGATCCTCGCTGCCGAAAAATGTGAAAGAAAGATGTTTTCTCCCAACTGGGGCAAGGGAAAACGAACAGTGAAATTCTCAGCAATCTGCGCAGACGCAATGCCCCTTTCAGCATCCCACGGTGGCAGTTGAATAAAT
>JBCBIS010000389.1:0-558 GCA_038524325.1 Pseudomonadota bacterium | reverse complement strand
GCCCCGCAACCTCGTCCGCCGCGGCCCCGTATTTCTCTGCCAACATGTACGACGTCACCGCCACCGGTGTCGCCACCTGCAAGACAAGCACGGCGAATGCGACGGGCTCCAGCGCGAAAAACCGCCCCACGGCCCAGGCGATCGCGGTGCAGAGCACGAGCTTGACGGCCGATAGCAGGGCAGCGCGCGCCAGGCCCTTGGGTGACAGCCGTGCCACCGCCACGCCCAGCGTGATCAGCATCAGCGGGATCGCCATCTGCCCGATCAGGTCGAGCGTGTTGGTCAGAAAGGTCGGTGTCTCCCACCCTTGCAGCAGGAACACCGCTCCCAGAATTGTGGCCCAGACCAGCGGTTCGCGGACCACTTTGGTCAGGGCGCCGCCTCCGGCGACCAGAGAAATGCCGTAGGTAAAGGACCAGATGGCCATAATGGCAAAAACGATGATCGCGTAGCTCAACCCAACCTCACCAAAGGCAAAAAGCGCCAGCGGCAGGCCAAGATTGCCGGTGTTGCCAAAGATCAGCGGCGCCGCAAAGGTGCGGCGGTCCAGACCGGTCA
>JBCBIS010000388.1:0-566 GCA_038524325.1 Pseudomonadota bacterium | reverse complement strand
ACCCGTGTACCCCTCGGGTACCGTGCAGACACCCCCTGGATACCCGGGATACCCAGGGTACCCCCGAAGTAGCCTCCCCCAAGTTAACCCCCCCCCGAAGGTAGCGTCGCCCGAAGACACCCCCCCCAACCACCACCAGCAGTCTGGCTATCTGACAGTCTGGCTACTTCCCCCCATCCTTACTACTTATTACTGCCGTATTATAAAACATCGAAATTGGTAGTTCGCGGCTGTCTCCAAGGTAGGCCTACACCCCGAATACCTCTAGGGTACGCCCAAGCAAGAAACCCCCGTGTACCCCTCGGGTACCGTGCAGACACCCCCTGGATACCCGGGATACCCCGGGTACCCCCGAGGTAGCCTCCCCTCCCCTTCCCTCCCCTCCCTCCCCTCCCCTTCTTTCCCCTCTCCTCCCCTCCCCTCCCCTCCCCTCCCCTCCCCCCTCCCCTCCTCTCCCCTCCCCCCTTCCCTCCCCTCCCCCCCTCCCCTCCCCTCCCCTTCCTTCCCTCCCCTCCCCTCCCCTCCCCTCCCCTTCCTTCCCTCCCCTCCCCTCCCCTCCCCCCTCC
>JBCBIS010000387.1:0-570 GCA_038524325.1 Pseudomonadota bacterium | reverse complement strand
GACTTTGAACATGTGCTGGGGGATCAGCTCTTTCAGCTTCTCGCACATCACCCGGCCGCGGGCTTCGGCTTTGTCGCGGTGGACAATCGTCGACAAAGCGTCCACTGGTTCCTCGTTCACCAGGATCTGCATTTTGACCAGGTTGCCCGCCTCGTACTCGTCGATCTGGTAATCGAAGCTGGCATAGCCCTTGGTCACCGATTTCAGCCGGTCGTAGAAGTCGAACACCACCTCGTTCAGCGGCAGTTTATAGACGCACATGGCGCGGGTGCCGGCATAGGTCAGATCCAGCTGGATGCCGCGGCGTTCCTGGCAGAGCTTTAGCACATCGCCCAGGAATTCGTCGGGCACCAGGATGGTGGCTTTGATCCATGGCTCTTCGAGGTGATCGATATGCACCGGGTCCGGCATATCGGCAGGGTTGTGGAGCTCCTCCATCGACCCATCGGTCTTGTACATATGATAGACCACCGACGGCGCCGTGGTGATCAGGTCGATATTAAACTCACGTTCAAGCCGTTCACGGACGATCTCAAGATGAAGAAGGCCAAGGAAGCCGCAGCGGAAACC
>JBCBIS010000386.1:0-575 GCA_038524325.1 Pseudomonadota bacterium | reverse complement strand
CAAACGCGCAGCGGCTGGCAGGGCGACATCTGGCTTGCCTAGCACCAGGCAGACACCGCCGGAGACGACATCCATCGCAGGAACCTCGGGCGCGGGCAGTCTGGCCTCGGCGATCAGCGCTGCCATTTTTGGGCCCGCAACGCGGTCATCCGACCATCCGGCGCGATCGCGAATGTCGATGCAGGTCAATCGATCCGTGACCCCGAGATCCTCGGCGAGATCGCGGAAGGTCTCGGCCTCCTGTCCGCATGCGATGATCACGTCGCCGGTTTGCAGAGCTTGCGCGGCGCGGGCGGCTTCGTCACGGCAGAGATAGGTGCCTACCTTCTGGCAGGTCAGTCCGCAGCCTTGCGCGATCGCTTCGGCATCGACACGCATCGACCCGGTGCAGTCGCACAGCAGCAGCGTTGGCTCGGACATGGCTCCCTCCCGTTATGGCCGCTGTCGCCGCGACCTGCCGGGCATTCCTAAAGCAAGTCGGGCGCCAGGCAAGCGTGCTGTGCTTGACGGCGGGTGCCCCTGCGGCTCTAGTGCGCGCCATGACGGACACAAAGGACGAAAACGCAGTTGCAGAC
>JBCBIS010000385.1:0-575 GCA_038524325.1 Pseudomonadota bacterium | reverse complement strand
ATAAAAGTTCATCTCAACTGTTTCCGCCTTCCCGAGTTGTGTAAGGCCGTAAGCCCTCCTTCATCCACCGCCAGCTGGTCGAGCTGATTAACCGCCAGGCCTGGCCCAGATCATCTCTGGGCTAATTCCCCCACGTTTGGCTCGGTCTGCGGGGCGCCCCGCGTGTGTGCGCCATCCCTGATTGGGTGCGATCGGAGCACACTCTCGGCCAGGCCCCGAACCGACGACACAACTTTCACTGACCGCGGTCCGTACAAATACCCGCGGCCGAAATGAATAAGTTGTTCAGCAGTCTTTTTGCTGCGGCGAAGGCAGCTCAGCCAGAAAAAAAGGTGGCTACTGTACAGGAAGAGACGATAGCGACATGGAATCTTTTCAACAAAGCGAAAGGAGAAGATTTCGAACAAAGAATCGAAAACGAAATCGCACGTCTGAAGGGGATTGCTCTTCGGAGAAAGGGCAATTTAATGTTGGCGTTCTGGGGACAGCATGTAAGTGATGGCCACAAATCATCGCCGGCTACAGTAGCGTCCTCGTCTTCTGCTGTTTGTTATAAGATGTTACATCAAGAATGG
>JBCBIS010000384.1:264-576 GCA_038524325.1 Pseudomonadota bacterium | reverse complement strand
CTTCTGAATCCAGAGGATCTGGCCAAGGCGTTCGAGGCGCACAGGCCAGAAGCCGTTATGCATTTCGCCGCCTTCTCCAATGTCGGAGAATCGGTCCAGAAGCCCGAGCTCTATTGGCGCAACAACGTCACCGGCTCCTTGAACCTCTTCACGGCGGCGCGTGAGGCGGGCGTGGAGACTGTCGTCTTCTCCTCGACCTGCGCGACCTATGGCGAGGCACTGGGGGATACGCTGACCGAGGGCGATCCGCAGATCCCGGTGAATCCCTATGGTCGCACCAAGCTGGCCGTCGAGCACCTGCTGGGCGATTTC
>JBCBIS010000384.1:0-254 GCA_038524325.1 Pseudomonadota bacterium | reverse complement strand
GGCGACGCCTGGGGCTGGCACCAGATGCCGCGCTACGAAAGCTAGGCCTCGACGTTTCGGCTGCCTTTCGGCGGGTAGTAGTTGAATTCGATCAGCAGACATCCGTTTCGGCTGAAGAACGGCCCGTGAGGAATGCCTGGCGGGCGCACGGCGTAGGTGCCGACGGGTAGAGTCTGTTGCTCCTGCTCTGGCGTGCCGATCGACATGGCACCCGAGATCAGAAACACCTCTTCGCACCAGTCATGCGTCACGAC
>JBCBIS010000383.1:0-579 GCA_038524325.1 Pseudomonadota bacterium | reverse complement strand
CAGACGTGTGCTCTTCGAACTGAAACCCTAGAATGGACACCTCGCATTGGCTTCTCGAACAATAGGTTCGAAAACAATTGTTTGCGAGTGTTCGCGAGTGCACTCGCTAATGAATAGAAGAATATGCAGTACTTACGGTGCTGGCGAATTGTTGGTGTTTGCCATGTTTTTCAATCACTAGCAAAGATAAACACACACAGTGGGAGCAGTGAGAGAGCCGACCGGCAGCGGTGAAGTAAGATGAGACAGTGCGGCCGACGGCAAATCTCCCTAGCTTAAATAGTTTCAGGAGCCAATCAGAAGACAGGACCTATGAGAAGAGGACCAATGAGATTTTAATGACTAATAATTTTAATGACCCCCTTTCCAGAGGGGGGGGGGTACCAGGGGGGGGGTCTAAAAATTTTTTCCAGAGGGGGGGGGGGTCTAAAAATTTTTTCCAGAGGGGGGGGGGTCTAAAAATTTTTTCCAGGGGGGGGGGGGGGGTCAAAATTTTTTTTACCAGAGGGGGGGGGGTCAAAATTTTTTTTTCACAGGGGGGGGGGTGTCTAAAATTTTTTTGCAGAGGGGGGGGGGTGA
>JBCBIS010000382.1:0-596 GCA_038524325.1 Pseudomonadota bacterium | reverse complement strand
CAAACAGTTCGGACAGGAGGCCAATGTGGCCGCGCACGTGGATGCCGACACGATCGTGCGCACCACGCCACCGCTGCATGCGATCGAGGCGGTCTGGGGGCCTGCGCCGGGTCGGATCCAGTCCGATGGGCGCGGTGTTTTCGTGCTGGGCGCGCAGCTGGGCAATGTGTTTGTCGGCGTTCAGCCGGCCTTTGGCTATGAGGGTGACCCGATGCGGTTGCTCTTCGAAAAAGGGTTCGCCCCGACCCATGCTTTCGTCACGTTCTATCTTTGGCTTCGCAACACCTATGGTGCCGATGCGATCGTGCATTTCGGGATGCATGGCGCGCTCGAGTTCATGCCCGGCAAACAGGCGGGTCTCGGTGCCCGCGACTGGCCGGATCGGCTGATTGGCGAGATGCCCAATATCTATCTCTATGCTGCCAACAATCCGTCCGAGGCGTCGTTGGCCAAGCGGCGCTCGGGCGCTGTGACGATCACGCACCTCACCCCGCCGCTTGCACAATCCGGTCTCTATAAGGGGCTGGCGGAGTTGAAGGATTCGCTGACCCGTTGGCGTGGGCTTGATGGTGAGGATCCGGCGCGTCGGGATCTCG
>JBCBIS010000381.1:0-600 GCA_038524325.1 Pseudomonadota bacterium | reverse complement strand
GGATGCAGATCACACCAATCGGGCCGCAGCCGGTCACCAACACCCGCTTTCCCAGCATCTCGCCCGCGCGGCGGGTGGCGTGCAGGCAAACCGAAAGCGGCTCGGCCATGGCCGCCTCGCCCGCCGAGAGCCCCTCGGCGTTGACGCATTGGCTGGCCTCGGCGACCAGGATCTCGCGGAAAGCGCCCTGGATATGGGGGAACGGCATCGCCGAGCCGTAGAAGCGCATGTTCAGGCAATGGTTGGGCAGACCCTCGACACAATACCGGCAGGTGCCACAGGGGCGGGAGGGGGAGACGGCGACCAGATCGCCCTCGGCCAGCCCTTCGACCCCGGGACCGAGAGCCATGACATGCCCTGCCACTTCGTGCCCCAGAACCATGGGTTGCCTCAGCCGGACAGTGCCGAACCCGCCGTGATTATAATAATGCAGGTCCGACCCGCAGACACCGCCTGCCGCCAGGCGGAGGGCGACCTGGCCCGGGCCTGGGGTGCCAGGCTCCTGATCCTCGATCCGAAGATCCTTCGCAGCGTGGATGACGATGGCTTTCATGGCGGCCTTTCGATGGGTCTGGCGCCGCGCAGGGCGCTCTGTTCCCT
>JBCBIS010000380.1:0-611 GCA_038524325.1 Pseudomonadota bacterium | reverse complement strand
GAATGAAAACGTCAGCTGACAATATTGTAGATAAATATCTTTATTTAAAAAAAGGAAATAACTTGATGCATGAGAAACTAAAAATTCTGACTCTGCAAGGACATGTGGCTACATGTAGATCTTGAGCTCTTCTCCCTCACCTTTTTTGTCGTTCTACTACTTTGAAAAATTTCCTTGATACTATCTATTAAAAGACATTTATAATTAGACCTATCCTTTTTAAATTTCCCAATTTCACCATAGAGGGCTTGGACTCAGTGGCGTACCTAAAGGGGGGGGGGGGCAGTGGGCTCAGGCCCCGGGCGCCGTGTTTGGTGGGAGGTGGGGTGGGGGTGCCGACTTAAGTGTCTGCACAAGCTTGCCGAAAGACTTTTCAGAGGAAACTGAATTTAACGACCTTTATGTCTATATAAGTGCAAGAATCAGAAGACAATAAAAAGTAAGTGTTGCTACTTTTCTTGATAAATACTACATGTAGAGCCTATATACTATACATGTAGGCTATTGTTTTCAAGTACAAAATAATTTAATAGATAATTAATGTATTATGAATTCAATCATGTACTAATTCATATGCCGGTATATGCAGGCTATCGCTAAAGTTCGCGTGA
>JBCBIS010000379.1:0-521 GCA_038524325.1 Pseudomonadota bacterium | reverse complement strand
CGATCTCCCATGGCTAACCAGATTCCTGGCGCGAAGATTTACCACGTAGAGAGAATGGCAAAATGCAACCGGATTAGGGAAGACTAACGTATTGCCAAGCCCCATGCAGTAAACCCCCACTACGGACTCAAGGCGCCGACCAACAGGTACACGCGACGTTGGACAAATTTTACATCGGGAAGTGCCACAGATTAGCTTTGGTGACTAGCTTCATGTCAAGAAACATCTAACCCAAGATCGCTACAACGGGTAGCGCTCAGGACGCCGCTCCACAAAAGGGTAGGACTGAAAATGTCAAGTTTGGTGTCGATTGAGATTGGCAAGAGAGAAATTGTCATAAAGTTATTATCATCTGATCTCGATTACAGCAAGATTCCTCACGGGCATCACGCGCGTTAGCTCGTGGTATCGCCAAGATTCCCTCAGAGCATTCGTCTGCTGTTCAAACCTGAAGCAAGTGAGAACATAAGGTTAGGCAGGATACCACCCTGGCCTCTTCTCGACTCACTTGGTCCAGATCT
>JBCBIS010000378.1:0-617 GCA_038524325.1 Pseudomonadota bacterium | reverse complement strand
CGGAAACGACGGGAAGTGCTCGTAAATCGAAAATTTCGTTATATCGGGTGACAGTCACAAATTCGTTGTAGCGCCGCAAGGAAGCCTCGGATCGACCTGGGACCACTTGCAAACGACTTTTGGTCAAAAAGTAGAAGATGAATTTTTTCACTACCCCCCCCCCCCCTCCCCTCCCACCACTCGCGTCCAACTCGGGAAGGAATAGAGCTATCGCCACCAAATTTTATGGGGATGATCCTCTCATGGTGCCTAACAATCCCTACCAGTTTCATCCCGAAAGATTGAAAACTCTGACTTTGGGAGCGAGTTGACGTTTTTGGGGTCGTTTTTCCGAAAATTTCTATGTGTGTACTTTTTTCAAAGCCTGTTCACTCCTAAACCATGGGCTTTTTCGGCTCAATAACCAGCCCCAGTAGGTACTTTCGCGAGCTCTTTCGTTTGAGACCGGTCCCAAGTCGCTGCGAGGTCGGGAAGTGGGTTTTTGAACACTGCTCATTTTCGTCATGTTGGTCGAAAAAATCCTAAGTGTCGAAGAAAAAATTTTTGTGAACACTTTTTTCAAAAGTTGTTGGAAATCGTCTAAAACGTTCAGAAATGCAAAAATAGTGAAAAAATAT
>JBCBIS010000377.1:0-598 GCA_038524325.1 Pseudomonadota bacterium | reverse complement strand
CAGCTGGCGGCGGATGGAGGAGGGCTTACGGCCTTACACAACTCGGGAAGGCGGAAACAGTTGAGATGAACTTTTATTGTAAGCAACAGGCAATGCTTTCCAAAGCTGAATTTTTTAAAAGAATGTTGTATTTTCTTTGAAAGGACAGTGATATCACGTGATATTTCCTGTGTACTCCCCCTCCCCCCAGGTGATACCGCGTGATATATCGGCGGTACCCCCCCTCCCCCCTTTACGTATCACGTAATATGTGCACGACCCCTAAGGTCAAGAAGTCAGCACGGGAAAAATCACACCTTTCAGAAATCGGCAATTTTAAGCATGAAGCCATGCGAGTATTGCAATGACTCTTACACGATCATCTAGGGCTCATTCTGAGGATCATTTTTATGTATTGTTTTGTCAGATTCGGTCCCGAGAAAGAGAAGTACGATAACAGGAAAGATAACACCTTTTCATCAATTACAAGTGTATGCCTTAACTTTTTGGCTGTTGAAAGGGAGCTATTGTCTGCCTGTGCGCACATCGCAAATCGATTTTGCGTCTGTGTGTGCGCGCGCGCTTGGCCTTAGTCGAAGCTCGATGCTTCGAAAGATCG
>JBCBIS010000376.1:0-639 GCA_038524325.1 Pseudomonadota bacterium | reverse complement strand
ATTCCCCCCCAGTGACCTCAATTGTCCCCCCCCAGCTGTAAAGACAACCAAAAATTGTGGTAAAGGCCAAAAGGGGATAAATGAACATAAAGCTATGGGTAAACTAATTTACTTGACTATATTTTTGCTAATCATAACGCTTCTTGGCGAAGTGACCCCGCATAATTGGAATGGATAATGAAAAGTGTTGAATTTGATTATTTCAAAGGCTATAGTTGATTATAAATTAGGTATCATACGAGCGTATGTTTGACTTCTTACATTTGATATTTTGAAGGATTTATTTGAAGATACTTTCACTTGTCAAAAGATCACTTTGTTTATATTCTTTAGGTTTAAAAAAATCAGGACGAAATCGAAGCTATTGGTGCTTAAATTTAAAAGATTGATCCTATTCTTGCATTGATAAAGATTATAAAAAACAGCTGTCAAATAAATTAGTTTACCCATAGGTTTATGTTCATTTATCCCCTTTTGGCCTTTACCACAATTTTTGGTTACTTCAGAGCTGGGGGGGACAATTGAGGTTACTGGGGGGGAATCTGGAGTCACTGGGGGGGAATTTTCCCCCCCAGTTACTATGTTAAACGAGGCCCTGGTATGGCTGTCAAAATGCAAAGTATTAGGCCTATAGGCCTA
>JBCBIS010000375.1:0-674 GCA_038524325.1 Pseudomonadota bacterium | reverse complement strand
GAGATGATGTTGGCTCCGTTATTGTCGCTAAATACAAAGGTGTCGGAGCCGCTGCCGCCCGTGAGGATATCATTGCCAGCACCTCCTGTGAGGATGTCGTTGTTGTTGCCACCACGGAGGCGGTCGTTGCCGCTGCCGCCGAAGAGGATGTCATTGCCGTTGCCACCGAGGAGGCGGTCATTGCCGTCGCCGCCATTGATGATGTCATCGTTGCCCTCGCCGTTGAGGAAGTCATTGCCAGCGCCCCCGTTGAGGGTGTCGTTGCCAAACCGGCCGAGGAGGACGTCGTTGCCCTCGCCGCCATTGATAATGTCGTTGTTGCCCTGGCCATCGAGGGTGTCATTGCCCGCGCCGCCGTCGAGGGTGTCATCGCCATTGCCGCCGAGGATATTATCGTCGCCGGCCTCGCCGAAGAGCGCGTCGTTGCCGTTGATACCGAGGAGGTGGTCGTTGCCGTCGCCGCCATTGATGATGTCGTCGTTGCCCTGGCCGCTGAGGGTGTCATCGCCCGTGCCGCCATTGAGGGTGTCATCGCCATTGCCGCCGAGGATATTGTCGTCACCCGCACCGCCGTTGAGGGTGTCGTTGCCATCGCGACCTTCCAGACGGTCATCGCCCCCTTCCCCGAAGAAGAGGTTATCGTTGTCATCACCAACCAGCGTGTTATTGCCTTC
>JBCBIS010000374.1:0-680 GCA_038524325.1 Pseudomonadota bacterium | reverse complement strand
GAATCGGCAGATGATTCGAGCAGCCTGATTCGAAACTCGAATCGAATCTAATATTCGATTCGATTCGATTCGATTCGAGTTTTTCGAAGCTTCGCAGGGCCCTAATGTAGACTTAGGCCTAATAGAGAATTGTGGTATAATATAGGCCTAAGTCTACGTGTATAAAAATCGGGATGAATCTATAAAAAATCTAAGCTTATAAAAATCCCTAATCCAAATCCAAATCAGTCTCCTCTTCCTGAAGTCTGCTTTTCAGTGATATGTACTAAAAAAATGTTTGCTTTCGAGTGATCTACTGGAAAACGTTTCTTTTAATTACATTGTGCTCTCGTAAGATAGCAAATACATATGTACCTTATAGTAGATCTACATGAACGTGGCTATAGTTCAGAAAAATGATATTGCCGACAACTGAGAAGCGAAAATATAACCTGATATAATAATCTGAAATATAACCTGATTGAAAGCTGTATACTGTACATTTGAAATTGAAACAGTTGTAATTTTTCAATAAGGGGGGGGGGTTGAGCCTGGCGATTACGTAATCGGACAGGGGGGTCTGGAGGAGCGATTACGCATCCGATTACAGGGGGGAGGGGGGGTTGAAAAAATCGAATTTGGCGATTACGTAATTGTTGAACGGCCCCTTAGGCCTAATATTGGCGGCCGGTTTCTGAAAA
>JBCBIS010000373.1:0-738 GCA_038524325.1 Pseudomonadota bacterium | reverse complement strand
CCCCCATCAAGACTGTCATTCCCATCGCCGCCAGAAAGCGAATCCGCATCCGCCCCACCATCAAGACTGTCAGAACCGTCACCGCCGAAAAGCGAATCCGCATCCGCCCCGCCCTCCAACGTGTCAGCACCAAATCCGCCGGACGCCCGGTCATCTCCCGCACCTGTTGCGATGATATCGTCATCATCGCCGCCTGCGACAATGTCACGGCCGGAGCCGCCCGTGAGGCTGTCATTCCCCGCGCCACCATCGATGCTGTTATTGCCCTCACCCCCCTCGACGGTGTCATTTCCGCCCTGGGCGAGGATCAGGTCGTCATTGGCGGTGCCGGTCAGGCTGTTGTCGCCATCATCGCCCTCGATCAGGTCGCCGAGGGCAAGGCCCGCGACCGAGACATCGCCATCAGTGAAGCGCAGCACCTCGATATTGCTGAGCAGATCGTCCCCATCCGAGCCGAACTGGTCGATCACCCGGAGTGTCCCGCCGCCGCCGTTCACAATGGCATAATTCGCCCGCACGCCCGAGAAGATCGCGAGATCGCCCGCGGTCTCATCCCCGCTCCCGCCATCGACTGTGTCGTCTCCGGATCCGGCTGTGATGGTGTCATCGCCTGCGCCGCCTGCGATGCTGTCATCACCGGAGGTCGCTGAGATCACGTCATCTCCGGTGCCGCCGCTCAGGCTGTCGTTTTGGGTGCTGCCGGTTAGGGTATCGTCGTCAGCCCCACCAAAGAGGGTG
>JBCBIS010000372.1:0-834 GCA_038524325.1 Pseudomonadota bacterium | reverse complement strand
CCCCCCCCCCCCCCCCCCCCCCCCCCCCCCCCCCCCCCCCCCCCCCCCCCCCCCCCCCCCCCCCCCCCCCCCATTTTTTCAAAAACAAATTTTCGAGTCGAAGATAAAACTTTTCAGGTCTCAACTTTTGATACAATGTTCGTAACATGAAGACGAAGCTGTGTGTAAAATTTGGTGACGATACAAAAAACAGAAGTATTCGAAATTCGAAAAGTAAATATTCGAATGCGATTTTCGAGTCGAAGGAGGCTCGCTGTGAAAAAGTGATACATTAGAAAAATGTTCGCCTTGGCAAGCTCTACAACATAGTCAAATTTCAACTCGCTAGGCCTTGTCGTTTGGGCTGGGCAGTCTAGGGGCAGGACCTCTTCTGACACTTAGAAATTTTACGGAGGGGGGGGGGGGAAATGTCAAAAACAAGTTGGTCTTATACGATAGAGTTTTTGACGGGCTATCAGATGAGGTTAGAAAGTCGCCGGGTCCGCGGCCTCCCCATGCCGCTAGACGGTTTTGAATTTTGAACTTACTATGGGACTGCCTATTCAAACCTTTCAATGACTGTCCCCAAGCCATTTCTTGTCCGATTTTGATGAAATTACATGCATTGGAATCCTCTCACCGAGAGCTACAACTTTGCCTCTAGGGTCGACTCTCTCCAACAACTCCTTCTACTCTTACCAGTTTACCTCTGAGACTCAGGGTTTCTCCGCCGGAGGGAGGGGGGGGGGGATTTTTTGCACATGTCCCAAGGAGGGTTAGGGTTAGGGTTGGGGTTAGGGTTAGGGTTAGGGTTAGACCTCTCGTTCTTAGCCGTGGGTTAGGGTTAGACCTCTC
>JBCBIS010000371.1:0-1069 GCA_038524325.1 Pseudomonadota bacterium | reverse complement strand
TCTTCGACACTGAGAGGTACCCCCCCCCCTGGAAAAAATTTCTAAGACACTGAGAGGTACCCCCCCCTCCTGGAAAAAATTTTTAAGACAGTGAGAGGTACCCCCCCCCCTGGAAAAAATTTCTAAGACAGTGAGAGGTACCCCCCCCCCTCTGGAAAAAATCTAACTTAGAACGACACTGATGGGTGCATTCTAGGGGTTTCGAGTACGCTGAGTTCATTTTTTACAACTATATTGTGATCCGTATCATATTTAAGATTTTTAACGCGCATGTAAGCATTTAATGTGCGCGTAGGAAGTTTCCATCACGCTATATCTCAAGGTCAAATCTGCCTATAAAGCACACATGCTGTCTCCACATCCCATTTCATCACTTGACGTCTGCAAAGCGCCACCGCCTGATTCTTTGTCACATGTATTCCTCTTCTAAAGAACAAGTAGCCATGGAGTTTTGCTTTGACAAGGCTGTTGTCCAAGTAGCCTTGTCCAAGCAAACGTTCGCCAATGCTGGCGACTTGATTGACTATCTCGACCTCCATGAAGAAGAATTGAAAGAAGAGGCGAAAGAGAAAGAAGAGAATGATAAACGAGTGGCACTAGAAGATCTTCGTAGAGAAACTGAAGCCCTTCTTTACCGTAAACAATGTCGTGCGTGTGTGAAGGAAATAAGCTCACATGTGGCCTTACCCTGCTCTCATTTATGTTTATGCTCCAAATGTGCAAAGTCTTGTCGATATTGTCCCTACCCTGAATGTAACTTGAACATCGAAGCTGTGCTTCACACGTTTCTTGTATAAACCCCCCCCCCCTCACCACCTCCTCACCACTAAATGCGCTCGAGGTTCTGGTACTCATTTCTTTGTCTCCTTACCTCCCCCCGAGGCCCCGGCGAATGACAGCCATGCAAACAAAGCATTCGTCTCTCATTGGCCCTGGCTTATCCATTGTTCAAACACTATATAGCCAGGTTAGTTCCATCCCTCAATCATTCTCTCGTCCACCTCCGTCGCTGCCGGTCGCCTCTCTCGCTGCTCTGAGCGTCATTTCAAGTTCTTATCGTCATCCAAAT
>JBCBIS010000370.1:0-1228 GCA_038524325.1 Pseudomonadota bacterium | reverse complement strand
CTGGAGAGCCCCCATTGGGTGGTCCGGTTTGGTTGTTAGTGCATCATTGGTTTCTGGTCCATTGGCACGATGCTTTCTGGCGCAGGCGGGCGATATCCCAGTGAGCTGTGTGGCCTGACTGTGTTGTAGTGTATGCGCCATTGCTCGATCAGAATTTGCGCTTCTTTCAGGCTGTAGAATAGCTCACCGTTGAGCAGCTCGTCGCGGATGCGAGCGTTGAAGCTCTCGCAGTATCCGTTCTCCCACGGCGAGCCTGGCTCGATGTATGCGGTCTTGGCCCCGACGGCGGCGATCCAGTCCCGCACTTTCTGGGCGATGAACTCCGGGCCATTGTCCGAACGGATGTATTCTGGTGGGCCGCGTAGGATGAACAGGTCAGTCAGCGCATCCAGCACGTCCGTGGAGTTGAGCTTTCGATCAACGCGGATCATGAGCGCCTCCCTCGTGTATTCGTCGATGATATTCAGCGTCCGATAAACCCGCCCGTCAGCGGTGCGATCCTGGACGAAGTCGTACGACCAGACATGGTTGGGACCTTCCGGTCGTAAACGCACGCAGGAGCCATCCTTCAGCCAGAGCCGTCCCTTTTTCCTTTGATTTTGTGGTACCTTCAGCCCTTCGCGTCGCCAGATGCGCTGCACGCGCTTGTGGTTCACACACCAGCCAGCGTTGTTCAGCAGGCCAGTCACCATCCGATATCCATAGCGGCCATACTTGTCAGCCAGCTCGATGATATCGTCGGTCAGCCGCTCTTCATCAGCTCGACCCTGCGGAGCCTTGCGCTGTGTGGACCGGTGCTGCCCAAGCGTGCGGCAGGCGCGGCGCTCGGATACGCCAAGCTCCCGCCGCACATGGTCGATGCATTCGCGGCGACGCGAAGGGCTCAGAAGTTTCCCTTCGCGGCTTCGCTCAAGATGAGTTTGTCCAGCGTCAGATCGGATACCGCACGACGAAGTCGCTGGTTCTCCTTCTCCAACTCTTTCAGCCGAGCAAGTTGCGAACGCTGCATCCCGCCATAAAGCTTACGCCACCGATAGAACGTCTGCTGCGTCACACCGATCTGGCGCACCGCCTCCGCAATCGTCGCGCCTTGTCCTTGCAGGACTTCAACCTGCCGAAGCTTCGATACAATCTCTTCGGGCTTCTCTCTTTTCCCAGCCATCGCTGATCCTCCAATTGAGGGGGCAATCTATCCCTGTTGGTGGACCACTTTCTGGGGGCTACTCCA
>JBCBIS010000369.1:0-1375 GCA_038524325.1 Pseudomonadota bacterium | reverse complement strand
GAGCCTGGCAGGTTGTCCGAGAACTACATGTATGTGAAGGGTGGCGAGAACACCTTCATGCCCGACACCGATGACCCGCAAATGCCGGGCAAGACCGGGTTGAAGGCGATCGGTGGCGTCGTGACCCACCTCCAGGCACTGACCGCGATCGGCTGTTCGACGGTGAACTCCTACCGCCGCCTGTGGGACACGGGCTTCTGGGCGCCGGTTTTCTCGGACTGGGGGTTCCAGAACCGGACCACAGGTCTGCGCGTCTCGGCGCCAGGCCGGTTCGAATACCGCTCGGTGGACTCGATGGTGAACCCCTATCTCATGGGGACCACCCTGCTGGCGGCGATGGATGACGGTCTCGACAACAACCTCGACCCCGGCAAACCCGAAGAGCGCAACATCTATCAGGCGATGGAGGAGGGCAAGCAGGTCAAGAAACTGCCCATGTCGCTTGGCGAGGCGCTCACCCATCTCGAGAACAACGAGGTCGTCAAACGCGGCCTGCCGGGCGAGATGTACCGCCTCTACCACGAATACAAATACGACGAATGGGCGCGGTTCATGTCCACCGTCACCGATTGGGACAAAGACACGTACATGGAATGTCTGCCCTGATCGCCAGCCATCACTGAAGAGGAGCAATCCAGACATGTGTGGAATTGCCGGACTGATCCACAAGGGCAAAAGCTCGAAGGTGGGTTCCGAGATGACCGCGATGCTGCAGGCGTTGAAGCATCGCGGCCCGGACTCGACCGGATTCGCCGTCTATGGCCAGGGCGCGCCGGGCGATTACGTCATGCGCTTCAAGGTCGCCGAGGGCGAGGACATGGACAAGGGCCATGGGATCGAGAAGGTGGTCGCCGAGCGCATCGCCGAGGTCGACCGCCGGCTCGAAGAACAGGGCGCTGTCGTCAAATCCCGCGAGAACGCCACGCCCTATGCCCTGCGCTATGTTCTCAGCCATGACGGCGATACCGAGAAGATGGCCAAGTATATCGAGGAAATCGAGGGCGCCGAGATCCTCTCCCTCGGCAACGGGCTGGAACTGATCAAGGATCTTGGCGACGCAACGGTCGTCTCGGATCAGTATGGCCTTGGCGATTTCGCGGGCACCCATGGCATCGGCCACACGCGTATGGCGACCGAGTCGGATGTGGATATCCGCTCCGCTCACCCCTATTGGGCCTTTCCCTATAACGATGTCTCCGTCGTCCATAATGGCCAGATCACCAATTATTGGATCATGCGCCGCGAGATGGAGCGCCGGGGCCACCGCTTCATGTCCTCCTGCGACAGCGAACTGCTGGCCGTCTATGTCGCCCATCACATGGCGGCGGGCGCGAGCCTCGAAGATACCATGCGCCGCTCGATCAATGAAATCGAC
>JBCBIS010000368.1:0-1502 GCA_038524325.1 Pseudomonadota bacterium | reverse complement strand
GAAAGCATCGTGCCAATGGACCAGAAACCAATGATGCACTAACAACCAAACCGGACCACCCAATGGGGGCTCTCCAGCAAGGACATCCTGAATGGCGGCAAAGGGGCCGACACGCTGGAGGGCGGTGAAGGCAATGACCGGCTGATTGGCAACCAGGGCGAGGACGTCCTGAACGGAGGAGGGGGCAACGACTTCCTCTCGGGCGGCTTCGACAACGATCTTCTCACCGGCGGTGCGGGGCGCGACCATCTCCGCGGCGGTCTCGGCGACGACCGCTTTGTCCACAATGCCGGCGACGGGTCGGACGATGTCTTCGGTGGCGTCGGCTTCGATACGCAATCGGTGGCGACGGGTGACGAGAATGACCGGGTCGAAGTGTCGGCAATCGGCCGCAACTTTGAAGTTGAGATCGAGAACGCGACCATTGGCGAGGATGAGATTGCCCTCCGCGGTGTCGAGGCGATCGAGATCGACACCGGCGCAGGCGCGGATGAGGTCACCCTCGAGGATGACATCACTGAGCGGGCCGAGCTGAGCCTGAATGGGGGCGCCGATGAGGAAGCCGCATCGGGTTTCACCCTGCTCAATGAAGATGTCGCCTTGGCCGACGACACGGCTCTGACCGAGGCTTTGGCGGGCAACATCTATTTCAATGCCCATTCGACCGACTTCCCGGCCGGAGAGCTCCGCGGTCAGCTCGTGCTGCTCGAAGACGCGCGGGATGAGAACGGGGTCGGAGACGTCCTGTTCGGCGCCGTGCTCAGCGGCGAAGAGGAGGTCCAGGACCCGCCGGTTGTCACCGATGCGACCGGCCAGGGCATCGTGGTTTTCTCGACCGATCAGAATGGAGACATCACCTATTCGGTCTCGCTGAACGTGCGGGGGATTACCGAGACCGAGCTGACGGTCCTCCACCTCCACAACGCGCCGGCCGGGCAGAACGGACCGGTCGTGGTCGATCTGGCTGGGGATGCCGGCTATGCCCCCTCACAGTTCTCGTTCGAGGAGACGGCCTTTGCCGCGAACGATCTGGGCGACACGCTGAACGTGAACGATCTCGACGGCCGTGAGGGCGTCTTCATCGATCTCGACGCAACCAATGGCGGCGGCGGAGCTTTGGAGCAGACCGGGTTCCTGCGCAATCTGGAAAGCTTCACCGAGGGCAACACCGTCTTCGACCACGAGATCACCGAGTTCGAGGATGTCATCGGCACCGACAATGCCGACCGGATCTTTGGCAATGCCGAGGACAACATTCTCGAAGGCCGGGGTGGCGATGACACGTTCCACGCCTTTGGCAGCAACGACATCTATGATGGCGGGGCCGGTGTTGACACGGCACTCTTCATCCAGGCGGTCGAAGGGATCCGGGCGGACTTGGGCGCCGGGATCGTTGCGGCCGGAACGGATGTCAATCAGCTCATCTCGATCGAGAACCTGATCGGCGGCGCTTTTGATGACATCATCCGGGGCGATGGCGGGGACAACCTGCTCGAAGGTCG
>JBCBIS010000367.1:0-1519 GCA_038524325.1 Pseudomonadota bacterium | reverse complement strand
CCCCGGCGCGCAGCGACCACGTCTCGCGCGCGGGAAGGGCACGTGTTTGGCGTGATCAGACGCAGCGTCCGCCGTCGACCTCTAGGCAGATCCCGGTCAGAAAGTCGGCCTCGTCGGAGCAGAGGAATAACGCCGCGTTGGCGATGTCTCTCGGTTGGCTGAGCCGCCCGAGCGGGATGCTGGCCTGGAACGCCTCGCGCTTTTCCGGCGTGTCCTCGCCCATGAATTTCTCGAGCAGTGGCGTCTCGCCCGCCACCGGGTTCAGCGCGCAGACCCGGATTTTGTCCGGTGCCAGTTCCAGCGCCATGGATTTGGTGATCACAATCGCCGCGCCTTTGGAACCGTTATACCAGGTCAGCCCCGGCCTTGGCCGCACGCCTGCGGTCGAGGCGATGTTCAGCATGACCCCGCCGCCCTGCTTGCGCATCACCGGGACCGCGGCTTTCGCGGCGAGGTAGAGTGCCTTCACATTCACCGTGTAGATCCTGTCGAATTCCTCGTCTTCGACCTCCAGCATCGGCTGGTTGCGATGGGTCACCCCAGCATTGTTGACCAATATGTCCAGAGAGCCGAATTCGCCGACCGCCGCCTTGATCATCCCATTGACATCCAGCGGTTTGGAGACATCCGCGCTGTGCGCCTGGGCGGCGCCCTGATGGGTCTGGTTGATCTCTTCGGTGACCCGCTGCGCTGCCTCGCCCTTGATGTCGACCACAAGAACCCGCGCGCCTTCCTCGGCGAAGCGCCGGGCGATCCCCTCGCCAAAGCCGCGGCCCGCCCCGGTCACCACCGCTGTCTTTCCAGATAGACGCATCCAGCCCCCTGTCCCGCCTCCCGGCGGCGCCGTGTCGGCCCCCCTCGGGGCGCGGCCCCGTTTCGTTGAGATCAGTTTTTCGGCGCGGATTTGAACCGTGACCCGCTGCCGCTGCTGTTCAGCCGCGTGCCGCTGGAGCCGGTGCCGATCCGCGCCCCGCTGCTGGCCGTTCCCTGGAAACGGATGCTCTTCCCGCGCTGGCTCGGATCGGCGACCGGCAATTGCCCAGGCCCCGAATTCACCGCTTCGAACCAGTCGATGGCCACTTCGAACCAGTTCCGTGGATAGTTGTGCCCGCCGCGATGGAGCATCAGTTCCAACGCCCCGTCGCGGGCGCAGCCGCTATATTGATAGCGGATGAACGCCCCGGTCGTGTCGGTCGGGGACTCGCCGCGCGGATCGCACCCGTTGGTCTTTCGCAACAGGGCCAAGGACCGCTCCAGCGGCGGCATATCGATGCCCCCGCCCACATTCTTCATGCCGCCGAAACGGACGATTTTATCGGCGGTCCCATGGGCATGCAAAAACTTGACCGGTTGCTTGCATCGCCGGGGCAGCGGGCCATTGTATCCCCCAGCATGCACGGCCCAGGCCGAACCGAGTTCCGGATTGTGGCAAGCCAGCTCCCAAATCAGGTGCCCGCCCCGTGACTGGCCCATGAAGAGGATGTTCTCCCGATCGACGCCGAGGAGCGGTTCGGCATCG
>JBCBIS010000366.1:0-1664 GCA_038524325.1 Pseudomonadota bacterium | reverse complement strand
CCTCTGCGCGCCTACAAGCGACATGGGGGGCGGCAAAGCGGCGTTCCGATGGGGATGACAGCGTCCCGCCCAGCACCTATAGACAGGCGCAGCAGACGAGGACGAACCCCATGACAGCGCCCCAGCACGAGACCTGCCTGATCGTCGATTTCGGCAGCCAGGTCACGCAACTGATCGCCCGGCGGCTGCGCGAGAGCCGGGTGTATTGCGAGATCCATCCCTTCCAGGCGGTCGATGAAGCGCTGCTGGCCCGCCTGTCGCCCAAGGCGGTGATCCTGTCCGGCGGGCCTGCCAGCGTCGAGGACGCGGGCGCGCCCCGCGCCTGCCCCGCGATCTTCGATCTGGGCGTCCCGGTGCTGGGCATCTGCTATGGTCAGATGGTGATGGTGCACCAATTGGGCGGTCGTGCCGAGGGCGGGCATCACCGCGAGTTCGGCCGCGCCTTTGTCGAGATGTCGGATGCCTCGGCCCTGATGGAGGGTGTCGCCGCCCCGGGCGAGCAGACCGAGGTCTGGATGTCCCATGGCGACCGGGTGACCGAACTGCCGCCGGGGTTCAGCGTACAGGGTGCCTCGCCGAACGCCCCCTGCGCGGTGCTGGCTGACCCCGCCCGCAAATTCTATGGCCTGATGTTTCATCCGGAGGTGCATCACACGCCAGACGGCGCGCGGATGCTGAAGAACTTCACCCATGGCATCGCGGGGTTCACCGGCGACTGGACGATGGCGGCCTATAAGGATCAGGCGATAGAGGCGATCCGGGCGCAGGTCGGGGATGAAAAGGTGATCTGCGGCCTGTCGGGAGGGGTCGATTCGTCCGTTGCCGCCGTGCTGATCCATCAGGCGATTGGCGACCAACTGACTTGTGTTTTCGTCGATACCGGCATGATGCGCGCGGGCGAGGCGAAGGAGGTGGTGTCTCTATTCCGCGATCACTACAACATTCCGCTGATCCACTCGGACGACAGCGCCCTGTTCCTGGGCGAGCTTGCCGGAGTCACGGATCCGGAGGCAAAGCGCAAGACCATCGGTCGGCTGTTCATAGATGTGTTCGAGAAACACGCACAAAGCATTGGTGGCGCCAAGTTTCTGGCCCAGGGCACGCTGTATCCGGATGTGATCGAAAGCGTCAGCTTCTCCGGCGGACCCTCGGTCACCATCAAGTCGCACCACAATGTCGGCGGCCTGCCCGAGCGGATGGATATGGCCCTGGTCGAACCCCTGCGCGAGCTCTTCAAGGACGAGGTGCGTGCGCTGGGGCGTGAGCTTGGCCTTCCGCCCGCCTTCATCGGCCGCCATCCCTTCCCCGGCCCCGGCCTCGCGATCCGCTGTCCGGGCGAGATCACGGGCGAGAAGCTCGACATCCTGCGCCAGGCCGACACGATCTACCTCGACGAGATCCGCAAGGCAGGCCTCTATGACGAGATCTGGCAGGCCTTCGCCGTGCTGCTCCCGGTGCGCACCGTCGGCGTGATGGGCGATGGCCGCACCTATGACCATGTCTGCGCCCTGCGCGCGGTGACCTCGGTCGACGGGATGACGGCGGATTACTATCCCTTCCCCCACGACTTCCTGGGCCGCGTCGCCAGCCGCATCATCAACGAGGTCCGCGGCATAAATCGGGTGACCTATGACATCACCTCGAAACCTCCGGGGACCATCGAA
>JBCBIS010000365.1:0-1669 GCA_038524325.1 Pseudomonadota bacterium | reverse complement strand
ATGGCGGGCCGCGACTGGCTGCGCGTCAACCTCGCCTGCACCGCGCAGTGCCTCGGCACCCAACCGCTTAGCCAGCCGTTGCAGGAATATCCCGAAATGGCCGCCCTCTACAGCGCCGTGCACACAAGACTGGCGCCGGAAGGGGGCGTCGTGCAAATGTTGGCCCGGCTGGGATACGGGCCCGAAGTGCCCCCCAGCCCCCGTTGGCCGCTGGATGCAAAGACACTGAATGCCTGACCGCTCACCCGCCGTTTTCTTCGAGGTCTTCAACGAAATCGGCATCATCGAACAACTCAGCCGCGCCCTGCTCGAGGCGCGGCTGCCGCATGGGCTGATCGCCCCCCATTTCACCGTGCTCAACCATCTGATCCGCGTAGGCGACGGGCGCACACCAATGGATATGGCCCGCGCCTTTCAGGTGCCCAAGACCAGCATGACCCACACAATCAAAGGCCTCGAGGCGCACGGGCTCGTGGAAAGCCGCGCCAACCCCGATGATGGCCGCTCCAAACGCGTGTGGATCACACCCGCCGGGCGTGCCGTGCGCGAGGCGGCGATCGCGGACCTGGCCCCCGACTTCGCGCGCCTTGCCGCAGGCTTCGATACAGACCGGCTCATCGCCATAACACCGGTTTTGCGTGACCTGCGGATTTTCCTCGATCAGGACCGCGAGGGCTAGCCCTCGCTGCGCCCGCGCGCTATGCGCCCGCGCATGATGCAACGACCTCACCGCAACTTCTACGGCCGTCTCAAGGGCAAGACGCTGAAGGACAGCCAGAAACGCTACCTCGACGAGGATCTGGCGGGCCTCGCCCCCGGCCCGGTGTCCTGGGCCGACAATCCCGACCGCACCCCGCTCGATCTCACGGCACGGTTCGGCGGCAAACCCGTCTGGCTTGAGATCGGGTTCGGGGGAGGCGAACACCTCGTGCACCAGGCTGCCACCAACCCGGGGGTCGGCATCATCGGGGCCGAGCCCTATATCAATGGCGTGGCGATGCTCCTGGGCAAGATCCGACAGGCGGGCGTGACCAACCTCGCGGTCTACCCCGGCGACGCGCGCGACCTGATGGACGTGCTGCTGCCCGCCTCGGTGCAGCAGGCCTTCCTGCTTTACCCTGACCCATGGCCCAAAAAACGCCACCACCGCCGCCGTTTCGTCACACCCGAACACCTGGCCCCGCTCGCCCGCGCCATGGCGCCGGGGGCCAGCTTGCGCGTCGCGACCGACATCCCGGATTATGTGCGCCAAACGCTCGAAGAAGTGCCCAAGGCCGGCTTCGACTGGACCGCCACCCGGCCCGCCGACTGGCAAACCCCCTGGCCTGACTGGATCTCGACCCGCTACGAACAAAAAGCTCTGCGCGAGGGCCGCACACCCCACTACCTCACGTTCACCCGCACCACAGAGGCGCTGAGGGACACATGAGAACGCCCGCCATGCCCCTTCTTTTCTTCAAAAATACTCCGGGGGGCCTTGGGGGGCTGGCCCCCCAATTCATAAAGCTGGGGGCTGGCCCCCCAAATCCGGATAGACCGGGGCTGGCCACCTAATGTCCGGGGCTGACCCTCAAATCGAGAAAGCGCTCCGACTCACCCCGCCCGACGCGTCCCGAGGCCCAACTGCATCAGCGTCCGCCGCACCGGCGCCACCTCGTGCAGCGCCTTC
>JBCBIS010000364.1:0-1744 GCA_038524325.1 Pseudomonadota bacterium | reverse complement strand
CTCACCAATTTCTCCATCAATGCTGGCGAGCAGCATGCCAAACCGGGATGACAGTGCAATGAATTTCGGCCTGACCGAGGAACAGGAGATGATCGTCTCCACCGTCCGCAGCTTCGTCGAGAACGAGATCTATCCGCATGAGGAGAAGGTCGAGCGGACCGGCGAGGTGGATCCCGACATCGCCGAGGCGATCAAGCAGAAAACCATTGAGCTGGGCTTTTACGCCTGCAACTTCCCCGAAAGCGTCGGCGGCGCGGGGCTCGGCCATGTCGACTTTGCCCTGGTCGAGCGCGAGCTGGGCCGAGGGTCCATGGCGCTGACCCATTTCTTTGGCCGCCCGCAGAATATCCTGATGGCCTGCGAGGGCGAGCAGGTCGAACGCTATCTCCTGCCCGCCGTCAGGGGCGAGCGGATGGACGCTCTGGCGATGACCGAGCCGGATGCGGGCTCGGACGTGCGGGGCATGAAATGCACGGCGGTGCGCGAGGGCGGCGATTGGGTCGTCAACGGCACCAAACATTTTATCTCGGGCGCCGACCACGCCGATTTCCTGATTGTCTTCATTGCCACGGGCGAGGACGACACGCCGAAAGGGCCCAAGAAACGCATAACCTGTTTCCTGGTCGACCGTGGGCATCCGGGGTTCACGATCCGCGACGGCTACAGCTCGGTCTCGCATCGCGGCTACAAGAACATGGTGCTGGAGTTCGACGATTGCCGCCTGCCCGACGCGGCGGTGCTGGGCGAGGTCGATGGCGGCTTCGCGGTGATGAACGAATGGCTCTACGCCACGCGGATCACGGTTGCGACCATGAGCGTTGGCCGCGCGCGGCGAGTCTTTGACTATGCGCTGAATTACTCCGCCGAGCGGCGGCAATTCGGCCAGCAGATCGGCAAGTTCCAGGGCGTCAGCTTTCAGATCGCCGACATGATTACCGAGATCGATGCCGCCGACTGGCTGACGCTCGCCTCGGCCTGGCGGCTGGATCAGGGGCTGCCTGCCAATCGGGAGATCGCGAGCGCGAAGCTCTATGCCTCGGAAATGCTCGCCCGAGTCACCGATGCCGCGATCCAGATCCATGGCGGGATGGGCCTGATGGACGATCTTCCCTTGGCCCGCTTTTGGCGCGATGCAAGGGTGGAGCGGATCTGGGACGGCACGTCCGAGATCCAACGCCACATCATCAGCCGCGACCTGTTGCGGCCGCTCGGAGCCTGACCATGAAACTTGCCTATGCACTGCCCCTGATCGCCCTTGCCGCCTGCGCGCCGCAGAACCCCTATGAAGTGCCCGCGGTGGACCGGGTGCTGCGGATTGCCGAACCGGTGGGCGGCTCCTGCATCTCGCGCACGGCGTCGGGCGATGTGGTGCTGGCTTCGGTTCCGGGGGAACTGGTGCTGCCCGCCAGGAACGCCCGCACCCCGGTGGAGTGTACCGCACCGGATGGCACCGTCTCGACCATCAAAGTGCACCAATTCGCCGGGCCCGATCAGGTGATCCTGGAGCTCTACAAGAACAACACCCGCTATAACGCCGTGGCCGAGTAGATGGAGGTCGTCATCCACCACAACCCCGATTGCGGCACCTCGCGCAATGTCTTGGCGCTGATCGAGGCGGCGGGGTATCGGCCGGCGGTGATCGAGTATCTGAAAGAAGGCTGGGTGCGCCCGCAGCTCCTCGCCCTGTTCGCCGCCGCCGGGCTGACACCGCGCCAGGCGCTGCGCGAGCATCGCTCGCCCGCCG
>JBCBIS010000363.1:0-1756 GCA_038524325.1 Pseudomonadota bacterium | reverse complement strand
GGCGCTGCCTTGGATTTCTGGCGTTTTGCTGTTCCGCATCGCTATCAGGCCGCCATGATTGAGCCTACGACGCTTCTTAGTCTTCCAATTCTCTCACAGTCAGTAAAATAATGCAGATGGCACTCACTTCAGGTGATGTTTTGCCTCGCCATTTAATGCTTCTGGTGGGAAGAGCGGATCTCCATTTGCCAGCTGGTGCTACGTCGCCAGCACCAGCCGATTTATTTGGGCGGCCCGACATTCGGGCTCACACCAGTGGGTATCAAGAGGTCAGAGCGAATACTCTTTGTGAGAGGATGACGGGCGGACCCTCAGCCCACCACAAAGATGTGCAGGTTCACCGGCCCATGGGCGCCGAGTTGCAGCACCTGGCCGATATCGCCGGAGCGGGACGGGCCGGTGACAAGGTTCGTCGTGCGCGGGTCCAGGCCCCGGGCGCGCCAGCCGGCCCACATCTCTTCAAAGCCCGGCACGATGTCCTCGGCCATCACCACGGCGAAATGGGTCTCGCCCAGGAAGGTGAGGGTCACCGGGTTGTCTGGGCCCGAGGTGAGGCAGAGCGTGCCAGTCTCGGCCACGCCGAATTGGGCGCGGGAGAGGGTGGCGGGTTCCTCCAGCCGTCCCGGGCCAGTGCTGCGCTCAACTGGGCCCCAGTCTCGGTCAAAGGAGGGGTCGGAGCCGGTGCGGATCGCGGCGGGCAGGTTGCGGCCTCGCAACTCCTCCGCCAGTGCGGCGGGCAGCGCGTCGAGCGACGGGAGGCGCGAGGCGGTCGCGTCGGCCCGCTCGGCCTTCGCGATGAAATGGTCGATCGTCTCGGCACCGGTCGTCAGCGACTGGGTTGGCCGCGGCGCGGTCTGAGCGCCGGCAGAGGCGAGGCGGCTTGCGGCGTCTTCCACCGCTGGCATTGATGTGCCGGCCCGGCGGATGCGCTCGAGCACACGGTCCCGGGCGCTCATTTCCGCGCTTTCCATTGGCTCTGGAACGTGCCGCCCAATTGCGGGGTCGGGAAGTCGCGGTGATCGGTCCAGCCGGAGCCCAGCGGCATCCAGCGCAGCCGCTCTCCCCCCCAACCGAGCAGGCGCAGGCCGAAATGGGCCACCCGGCTGACGGCGCGGTAGAGCCTCGGCCGCGCCGCAATGTAACGCCAGGCGCCAAGGCCATAGCGCGCGACGGAGGGGGTCAGTTTCTTCTCGAACTCCCGCTCGCGCCAATGGCGCATCATCTTGGGCAGGGGAATCCGCATCGGGCAGACGGCCTCGCAGCGGCCGCAGAAGGTCGACGCGTTCGGCAGATGCCCGCCGGTCTCCACCCCGATCAGCGATGGCGTCAGCACCGCCCCCATTGGCCCGGGATAGACCCAGCCATAGGCATGGCCGCCGACGGATTGATAGACCGGGCAATGGTTCATGCAGGCGCCACAGCGGATACAGCGCAGCATCTCCTGGAACTCGGTGCCCAGCATATTGGTCCGACCGTTATCTAGCAGCACGACATGGTACTGCGCTGGCCCGTCCGGGTCCTCTGGCCGGCGCGCACCCTTCGAGAAGGTGGTATAGACCGACATCTCCTGGCCCGTGGCGGAGCGCGCCAGAACGCGCAGGATGGTCGAGACATCCTCGAGATGCGGCACGATCTTCTCGATCGAGGCCATCACGATATGAACTTTTGGCAGCGACTGGCTGAGATCGCCATTCCCCTCATTCGTCACGATCACCGATTGTCCGGTCTCGGCGATCAGGAAATTGGCGCCGGTAAT
>JBCBIS010000362.1:0-1778 GCA_038524325.1 Pseudomonadota bacterium | reverse complement strand
TATGCCTGCCGCATGGCCGATCTGGCGCGGATGATCCTGGAGCGGATGGGATGACCGACACCGCCAACGCCCGGCCCAAAGGACTGGCTGCCTATATCGCGGTCACCGCGGCCTATTGGGCATTCATGCTGTCGGACGGCGCGCTGCGGATGCTGGTTCTGCTGCACTTCCACACGTTGGGGTTCTCGCCGATCCAGCTCGCCTATCTGTTCTTGCTCTACGAGTTGATGGGGGTCGTGACCAATCTCAGCGCGGGCTGGATCGCGGCGCGGTTCGGGTTGACGACCACGCTCTATGCCGGGCTGGCGATCCAGATCGCGGCTCTGCTGGCGCTGGCGCAGCTCGATACCGGCTGGGCCGAGATCACATCAGTCATCTTTGTCATGGCAGTGCAAGGCGCGTCAGGCGTGGCGAAGGACCTCGCGAAGATGAGCTCGAAGAGCGCTGTCAAACTGTTGGCGCCCGAAAGCGGCGGCGCCCTGTTCCGCTGGGTCGCGATGCTCACGGGGTCGAAGAATGCGGTGAAGGGGGCCGGTTTCCTGCTGGGCGCCTTGCTGCTGGGCTGGGCCGGGTTCGAGGCGGCTGTCTTCGCCATGGCGGCCGTGCTGGGGCTGATCCTGGCAGCGATTGCGGTCTTCATGCCGCCGGGCCTGCCGCGCGGCTCGAAAGGCGCCAAGTTTCGCGAGGTGTTCTCGACCGACGCCAATGTGAACCGGCTCAGCGCCGCACGCCTGTTCCTGTTCGGGGCGCGGGACACTTGGTTCGTCGTCGGCATCCCAATCTTTTTCTACGGCGTTCTTTCAGACGGGACCGAGGCGGGCAACCGCACGGCGTTCTTCCAGATCGGCGCCTTCATGGCGGTTTGGATCATCCTCTACGGTGCGATTCAGGCCTCGGCCCCCAAACTGCTCGGCGGGGCCAAGCTGACCCTGGCGGCCACACTCAGCGCAGCACGGTTCTGGGCCGGTGCGTTGATGCTGATTCCACTCGCGCTGGCCCTGGCAGCGCTGGTCGATGCGGAGGGGACCGCACCATGGCTGATCGTCGTGGTGGTGACGGGGCTCTTGATCTTCGGCGCCGTGTTCGCGATCAATTCGGCCCTTCATTCCTATTTGATCCTGGCCTTCACCTCGGCGGGCCGGGTCACCATGGATGTGGGATTCTATTACATGTCCAACGCCGCCGGACGGTTGCTGGGCACCCTGCTTTCGGGTCTCAGCTATCAGCTGGGCGGGCTGCCGCTCTGCCTCGGCTGTGCTGCAGCGATGGCCGCCGCGAGTTGGATCTGCGCCGGGCGGCTGTTGCAGCGGGCCGAGTAAGGCCGCCGCATGCGCGAAAAGTCAGCGGCTGCGGAGGAAGCCGACGATATCGAACACCTCCGACAGGATCGGCTCGGCAATCGCCGCCGCGCGTTCGGCGCCCTGGCCGAGCGTCCGGTCGATCTCGGCCGGGTCAGCCAGAAGCTTGCCGATTTCGGTGGTGATCGGCGACAGATGCGCGACCGCAAGATCCGCCAGGGCCGGTTTGAACGCACCGAAGCCCTGACCGGCATGGGCGGCCAGAACATCGTCGATGCTCTGATCGCTCAGAGCCGCGAAGATCGTGACGAGATTGCGCGCCTCGGGCCGGTCCTCCAGCCCTTCGGCCGTCTCGGGCAGAGGCTCGGGATCGGTCTTCGCCTTGCGGATCTTCTGCGCGATCGCGTCGGCATCGTCGGTCAGGTTGATCCGGCTCATATCCGAAGGGTCGGACTTCGACATCTTCTTGGTCCCGTCGCG
>JBCBIS010000361.1:0-1821 GCA_038524325.1 Pseudomonadota bacterium | reverse complement strand
CTGAACTGGAGAAACGCTGATGAAGGTGCTCGTGCCCGTCAAACGCGTGATCGACTACAACGTGAAAGTCCGCGTCAAGGCGGACAAATCCGGGGTCGACCTCGCAAATGTGAAAATGTCGATGAACCCGTTCGACGAGATCGCCGTGGAAGAAGCGATCCGCCTGAAGGAAGCGGGCAAGGCCGAGGAAATCGTCGCCGTCTCGATCGGCGTCAAGCAAAGCCAGGAGACGCTGCGCACCGCGCTGGCCATGGGCGCCGACCGCGCGATCCTGATCGAGGCCGCCGACAGCACCGACACCGACATCGAACCGCTGGCCGTGGCCAAGCTGCTCGCCAAAGTTATCGAGGAGGAACAGCCCGGCCTCGTTCTCTGCGGCAAACAGGCGATCGACAACGATATGAACGCCACCGGCCAGATGCTGGCGGCCCTGTTGGGCTGGAGCCAGGCCACCTTTGCCTCCGAGGTCGATATCGATGGCGCCAGCGCCACCGTGACCCGCGAGGTAGATGGCGGGCTGCAGGTGATCAAGGTCAACATGCCCGCGATCATCTCGGTCGATCTGCGCCTGAACGAGCCGCGCTATGCCTCGCTGCCCAACATCATGAAGGCGAAGAAAAAGCCTATGGATATGAAGACGCCCGCCGATTACGGCGTTGATGTTGCACCGCGCCTGACCGTGGTGGAAACGGTCGAGCCGCCGGCGCGCAAGGCCGGCGTCAAGGTCAGCTCGGTCGAGGAGCTGATCGCGAAACTCAAAGACGAAGCGGGGGTGATCTGATGGCAGTTCTTCTTCTGGCCGAAGTGAATAGCGGCGACCTGGCCGTCGATGCAACCGCAAAGGCTGTGACCGCGGCCAAGGCGCTCGGCGATGTGACCGTGCTGCTGGCCAGCGACGGCTGCGAGGGCGCGGCGGATCAGGCGGCCAAGCTGGACGGCGTGAGCAAAGTGCTCTGCTGCTCCGACGCCGCCTATGGCAACGGCCTGGCCGAGCCGGTGGCCGCCCTGGTCACCTCGCTGGCAGGTGACTACAGCCACATCACCGCACCCGCCACGGCGAGCGCAAAGAACATCATGCCACGGGTCGCGGCCATGCTCGACGTGATGGTGATCTCGGACATCATCGAAGTGGTCGATGCCGACACTTTCGTGCGCCCGATCTATGCCGGCAACGCGATCCAGACGGTGAAATCGGCGGATGCGACCAAGGTGGTCACGATCCGCACCGCCACCTTCGACGCCGCGGCCGAGAAAGATTCGGCCCAGGTCGAGAAGATCGCCGCCCAGGCCGATCCCGGCCTGTCGACCCATGTCGAGGACAAGGTGGTCGAGACCGACCGGCCCGAACTCACCTCGGCCAAAGTCGTCATCTCTGGCGGCCGCGGCATGGGGTCCGAGGAGAACTTTGCTCTGATCGAGAAAGTCGCCGACAAGCTGGGGGCGGCCACCGGCGCCAGCCGCGCGGCGGTCGACAGTGGCTACGCTCCGAACGATTGGCAGGTCGGCCAGACCGGCAAAGTGGTGGCGCCGGATCTCTACATCGCCGTCGGCATCTCCGGCGCGATCCAGCACCTGGCGGGGATGAAGGACAGCAAAATCATCGTCGCGATCAACAAGGACGAGGAAGCCCCGATCTTCCAGGTCGCCGATTACGGCCTGGTCGCCGACCTGTTCGACGCCCTGCCGAAACTCGAAGAAGCGCTCGGCTGAGCCCCGCGCCCCGGCGCGCGCAGCGCGCTCTCCCTCCTCCTTGCAAAGGAGGAGGGCAGGGGAGGAGGATGCGAGCGGCTCCGGAGGAGACGCGCAACAAAAGACACGTGC
>JBCBIS010000360.1:0-1827 GCA_038524325.1 Pseudomonadota bacterium | reverse complement strand
GCACCGACAGTGTGGGCGAGCGGGTTGAAATCGGCGCCTCCGCCTGCTTGCAGATCGGGTCGCGCCAGATCTGGGCGGGCTTCGGGTATCATGCCTCGCCCATGCCAAGCCCAGCGCCCCAGGTCAAGCGGGCGGCGCGCACATCCAGACGTTGAGAACCGGCCGGTTTCATAGTACCGTCATGGTATGAGACATGCTTTGCTTCTTGCCGCCATCTGTCTCGCCGCTCCAGCAGCAGCGGATCAGCGGCCCCAGACGGCCCCGGCCGAGCCGCCGCGGACCTCTGCTCAATACTCCCCTCCCGCCGCCAAGGAAGGCCACAGCTATCCTGACTGCTTCTGCACCGACAGTGTGGGCGAGCGGGTTGAAATCGGCGCCTCCGCCTGCTTGCAGATCGGGTCGCGCCAGATCTGGGCGCGCTGCGGGATGTCGTTGAACAATCCGGCGTGGCGCGAGACCGGGTTGAGCTGCCCCTCGGCCTGATCCCCGCGGATCGGTTGCCGCGTCAGAGCTTTGACAGCCAATCCTCGACCCGGGCCTTGTTCACGCCCCAGTCGCTGTATCCGTACTGCGCGCGGGAGTAGACGATCAGGCTGGCTCCGCCCTCGACCGGCACCGCCTTGACCGAGATGTAATCCGGGAACCCGATCAGTTGCGAGCGCTGGACGAAGGTGCGGAACGCACCCGGCGTTCCGATCTCGACCACGCGCGGTTCGGCGAGCGCGATGGCCGCGAAGCGGTCGAGCAGGCTGTCGGGGCTTTCCTCGAATCGATCCGACACCCGGTCGGGCGATACGTTCGTCGCGCCTTCGGGCGCGACCAGGTAATCATTCGGGCGCCCGGTCCGCTCGGCGGTCGTGGGATCGATATGCCAAAGCTTGGGCTTCATGTCCGCCTCGTTCACCCAGACAACGCCGCAGGCGGTGACCAGCACCGCGACGCCGAAGATCACCGCCAGCCAGCGCATGCCGCGTTTACTCCGCCGCCACACCTTCGGCCTTTTCGCGCGCGCGCTCGGCTTCCAGTTCTTCGGCCTTCTTTTCGACCAGCTCGACGATATGCTCGACCATCGAGTCATTGTCGGATTTATGGTCCTGCTTGCCGGCGAGATAGACCATGCCATGCCCTGCCCCGCCGCCGGTCCAGCCGACATCGGTCATCAGCGCCTCGCCCGGGCCGTTCACGACGCAACCGATGATGCTGAGGCTCATCGGCGTTTTGATATGCTCCAGCCGCTCCTCCAGGATGCTCACTGTCTTGATGACGTCGAAGCCCTGCCGCGCGCAGGAGGGGCAGGAGATGATGTTCACGCCGCGATGGCGCAGGCCCAGCGATTTCAGGATCTCGAACCCGACCTTCACCTCTTGCACCGGATCCGCGCTGAGGCTGACCCGCAACGTGTCGCCGATCCCCATCCACAGCAGATTGCCCAGCCCGATGGCGGATTTGATGGTGCCGGAGACAAAGCCCCCCGCCTCGGTGATGCCCAGATGGATCGGGCAATCGGTCTGCTCGGCCAGTTGCTGATAGGCCGCCGCCGCCATGAACACGTCCGAGGCTTTGCACGAGATCTTGAATTCGTGAAAATCATTGTCTTGCAGGATCTTGATGTGATCGAGCCCGCTTTCGACCATCGCGTCCGGGCAAGGTTCGCCATACTTCTCGAGCAAGTGCTTCTCAAGCGAACCCGCATTCACTCCGATCCGCATAGAGCAACCATGGTCGCGGGCGGCCTTGATCACCTCGCGCACCCGCTCCTCGCTGCCGATATTTCCCGGGTTGATCCGCAGACAGGCGGCGCCAGCGATCGCACTCTCGACCCCGCGT
>JBCBIS010000359.1:0-1833 GCA_038524325.1 Pseudomonadota bacterium | reverse complement strand
CGGGATACCGTTGCCGCGGAACAGGGTGCGGTCCTCGACGGTGCCGCGCTCGACCCTGGCCACATCGCCGAGCCGTACGAGGTAGCCGTCCTCGCCCTGGTCGATGACCAGCCCCGCAAAATCGTCCGCCGTGCGAAACGCCCGGTCGATCCGCACCGTGAAGGTGCGTGTGGAGGATTCGAGGCTGCCGGCAGGGGCTTCAATATTCTCGCTTCGCAGGGCCTGTTCGATATCGCTGACGGCGAGGCCGCGCGCGGCAAGGGCGCGGCGGTCGATCCAGACCCGCATCGCATAGGGCCGGGAGCCGCCAACCCGCACCCTCGCCACACCATCAACGGCGGAAAACCGGTCGACCAGGTAGCGTTCAGCGTAATCGGTCAGTTCTGGCGTGGTCATGGTCTCGCTGGCGAGGTTCAGCCACATGATGACGTCGTCGTTGCCGTCTTCCTTCTGGATCTCCGGTGGATCGGCCTCGGGGGGCAGATTGTCGAGGATGCCCTGGACCCGGTCGCGGATGTCATTGGCGGCCGCATCGATGTCCCGGTTGATCTCGAATTCAATGCTGATCCTGGATCGGCCATCGGTAGAGCTCGAATCGACGAAACGGATGCCTTCGACACCGGCGATTCGGTCTTCGATCACCTGTGTCACCCGGGTTTCGATCACGCTGGCCGAGGCGCCCGGATAGCTGGTATCCACGGTCACGATCGGCGCGTCGATATCGGGATATTCCCTCAGGGCGAGCCGGTCGAAGGAGACGATGCCGAAGACAACGAGCAGCAGCGCCAGAACGGACGCAAAGACGGGGCGTTTAACCGAAAAATCCGAAATCAGCATGGGTTCAGGTCCTACTGGCCGGAAGAGCTGGATGCGGCACCACCAGACGAGGACCCGCCGCCGACGGCGCTTGTGGGTTGCAGCAAGGACCGGTCCCTGATGCGGATCGCCGAACCTTCGCGGACGCGGATAATGCCTTCGGTGATAACCAGGTCTGACGGTTCGAGACCTGAAAGAATTTCGACGCGGCCTTGCTGGCGCCGTCCGACCGTGACTTCGACACGCCTGGCGACTTGTGCGCCGCCATCATTCGCGACGGTCCAGACAAAGGTCTTTGGACCGAGGGCCTCGATGGCCTCCTCGGAAATGGAGAGGGCTTCCCTGGGGTTTGCACTCAGGATGACCGACATGAACATGCCGGCCTTCAGGGCCCGGTCCTCATTGGGGAGAACGGCGCGCACGCGTACGGACCGCGTGATCGGGTCGATGGCATTGTCCACGGACTCGACGGTCCCGTCGAACGCCAGGCCTGGCAGGTCCGAGGAGGTGGCTTCGACGACAAGGCCCGGCTGGACTGCGGTCAGGAATGTCGATGGCACCGAGAAATCGAGGTTCATTTCGCTATCGTCGATGAGGGTTGCGACCACATCCCCTGCGCGCACGAAGGAGCCGACACTAACCTGCCTGAAGCCAAGCACGCCGTCGAACGGTGCCACAAGGACCCGGTCGTTCTGGCGTGACTGCACGGCGCGCAGCTGCGCGGCGGCGGCGTCAAAGTCCCGTTGAGCCTCGTCCAGTTCCGAGCGGGAGACCGCGTTCTCATCGGCCAGGCGCTGGACCCGTTCGAGCTGGCGTCGGGCTTCAGCGACGGTGGCTTCTGCGGCTTCCACGAGGGCGATTTGCTCACGCTGGGCGAGCGAGAGGAGGGTTTTTCCTTCAGCGACCCGTTGTCCATCATCGAAGAAGATCGCGGTGACGCGGTCGGCCACGTTCAGGGTCAGGTCGACGCGCTCATTTGGCTCAAGGGTGCCGAGGGCCTCGATCTGGCTGGAGAAG
>JBCBIS010000358.1:0-1867 GCA_038524325.1 Pseudomonadota bacterium | reverse complement strand
TGATGATCGCCGGGCCGTCACTGCGGGTCGTTCCCGTGACCATCCATATCCCGCTGAGCCAGGTCCCTGCCGCGCTGACCGGCGAGGCCATCGTCGAGACGGCGCGGATCACGGCGGCGGCCCTCCGGCGCGACTTTGGGATTGCGGCGCCGCGGCTGGCGGTGGCCGGGCTTAACCCCCATGCGGGTGAGGATGGCGCAATGGGGCGCGAGGAGATCGATGTGGTCGCCCCGGCCATCGCCACCCTCCGCGCCGAAGGCATCGATGCGCGTGGTCCCCTGCCCGCCGATACGATGTTCCACGCCAAAGCCCGTGCGGGATACGATGTGGCCCTGACCATGTATCACGATCAGGGGCTGATCCCGGTCAAGGCGCTGGATTTCGACGAGGGGGTGAATGTCACCCTCGGCTTGCCCTTCATCCGCACCTCGCCCGATCACGGCACCGCCTATGACATTGCCGGGCGCGGGATTGCCGATCCCTCCAGCCTGATCGCGGCCCTGGCCCTGGCCGCCGAGATGGCTCAGTCGCGGGCATGACCCTGGCCGCCGATGGGCTGCCGCCCCTGCGCGAGGTGATCGCCCGGCATGGCCTCTCGGCGAGAAAGACCCTGGGGCAGAACTTCCTGCTGGACCTTAACCTGACCGGCCGCATCGCCCGGGCCTCTGGGCCTTTGCAGGGGGCGGTGGTGGTGGAGATCGGGCCCGGGCCCGGCGGGCTCACCCGGGCCTTGCTGGCCGAGGGTGCGGCGCGCGTGATCGCGATCGAACGCGATGCCCGCTGCCTGGAGGCCCTCGCCGAGATCTCTGACCATTACCCGGGGCGGCTCACGGTAATCGAGGGCGATGCGCTGGAGGTCGATCTCGCCCCGCATCTCGACGGCCCCGCCCGGATCTGCGCCAATCTACCCTATAATGTCGGCACGGAACTGCTGGTGCGCTGGCTGACGCCCGAGGTCTGGCCGCCCTGGTGGGAGAGCCTGACCCTGATGTTCCAGCGCGAGGTTGCAGAGCGGATCGTGGCCGAGCCGGGGAGCAAAACCTATGGCCGGCTGTCGGTGCTGGCGCAGTGGCGCGCGACGGCGCGGCTCTGTTTCGAAGTCAAGCCCTCGGCCTTCACGCCGCCCCCGAAAGTGACCTCGGCGCTGGTGCATATTAGACCCGTGGCGGCCCCCGAGGGGGTGAATGCCCAGGCTCTGGAGCGGCTGGTCGCAGCGGCTTTCGCACAGCGGCGCAAGATGTTACGGCAATCTCTTAAAGCTGTTTCGTCCGACCCTGTGGCGTTTCTGACAGCACATGGGATCGCACCCACGCGGCGCGCCGAGACGCTCTCGGTCGACGAATTCCTGGGCCTGGCGCGGGGCTGAGCGTTCCCGGCCCCTCGAGCCCCCCGATCAAGCGTCGCTTGGCGCTTCGGCAGGTTCCGGCGGCGTCTCTTCGGCCTGGCGCGCACGGCCATTGCGCCGCGATTTCGCCGGCTGGCTGGTCGTCATCTCGTCCTCACCGACCAACAATGCGGGTCCGCCATCATCCTCGGCGTCGATGGTGGTGAGGCCTGAGACGGTCGTCTCCTGCGGGGCGTCCTCGGTCTCGACCGGCTGCTCCATTTCGGAGGGGTCACGCGGACGGGCAGCGCCGTTTTCACCCTCGGGCTGCGCCCCCTCGCGGCGGTCCGCCGGTTGGTTCTGGGCCTGCGCCTGGATCAGGATCCGCTGGTAATGCTCGGCATGTTGCAGAAAATTCTCGGCCACAACCCGGTCGCCCGAGGTTTGAGCGTCGCGGGCCAGGGTGAGGTATTTCTCGATGATCTGCTGCGGCGTGCCCCGAACCTTGCCCTCGGGGCCCGCGCTTTCATAGACGCGGTTGGC
>JBCBIS010000357.1:0-1892 GCA_038524325.1 Pseudomonadota bacterium | reverse complement strand
CCGAGATTGGGCGCGCCCTCATCGGGCAGGCCGCGCCTCAGCTCGGCTGCCCCTGTGAGGAAATAGCTGCGCCAGGCCCCGCTCTCGGCCTGGAAGCCGATCTGTTCATAGCTCGCCGCCAGCCAGTCGCGCGCGGCCTGGTTGCCCGGCTCGGCGAAGACGACATGGTTGAAGAGCTCTGCGGCCCAGCGATAGTCGCCGGCCCCAAAGGCGGCCTGTCCACGCTCGATCACGGCGCCCGCCCCGCCCATGGCCTCGACATAGCGCGCCGCGCTCTCGCTTTCCGGCAGGGCGTAATAGTCCGCCGGAACCCCGCTCCACCAGCCGAAATAGTGCTGGTAGACCGCCTTGGCATTGTGGTTCAGCGTGCCGTAATAACCGCGCGTGTCGAAGGCCTCGGCCTGGAAATCGGGCTCGGCAACGGCCTCGGCCGCCTCGGCCTGGGACGCGCCTGCATTGGCCTGGCGCAGCGTCTGGTCGTGGACATAGCGATAGATGTCGCGCTGGCCTTCCAGGAAGCGGGTGATGTTATCCCGCCCCCATGTCGGCCAGTGGTGACTGGCGAAGACCACATCGCTGCGCGCGCCATATTCGGCCAGTACGTGGTCGATCGCGCGGCTCCATTCGAGGGCGTCGCGCACTTTTGCGCCTCTGGGCGTGAGCACATTGTGGAAGGTGGCGGTGGCGACCTCGGCTGTGCAGAGCGCGCGCTTTTCCGGCAGGTAGAACATGAATTCGGCTGGCGCTTCTGTGCCCGCCGCATCGATGAATTCGAAGGTCACGCCATCAATCTCGCGCCGCGTGCCGCGCCCGGAGATTTCCTCGGTCGGCAGAATGAGGCTGATCGTGCCGTTTGGCAGGCCGGGGCCGAGGCCTGAGCCCACATGGGCGGTGGGCGAGCGCGTCAGCGTGTTGCCGAACATGAGCGTGGCGCGCCGGGACATGTGGTTGCCGGCGATCAGGTTTTCGGCCACGGCATTCTCTGAAAAGCCGATGGGCGCCAGCACGGGCACGCTGCGCGCCTCGATCTCTTCTTCGTCGATGATACCCCGCGCGCCGCCGAAATGGTCGGCATGGGAATGGGTGTAGAGCATCCCCGTCACCGGCCGCTCGCCGAGCGTGTCATTAACCAGTTTCAGCGAGGCCGCCGCGGTCTCGTTGGCGGTCAGCGGGTCGACGATGATCCAGCCAGTCTCACCTTCGATGACGCTCATCACCGACAGATCGTAGCCGCGCACCTGCCAGATCCCGTCGCCGACCTCGAAGAGGCCGTGTTTGGCCGCAAGGCCGGACTGGCGCCAGAGCGACGGGTTCACCGTGTCCGGGGCTTCTCCGTCGAGAAAATCATATTGCGGGATGGCCCAGACCACCGCGCCGTCTGCATTGCGGATGGCGTCGCCCGCGATGGCGGCGAGGAAGCCGCGCGCGGCGTCTTCCCTGTCGGTGGGCTCATCGAGGGGCAGGCGCTCGGCGAGCGCCGCATTGGCCGCGCGGGTGGCGTCGGTGGCAGTGCCGGGGGCGGGCTGGGCGACCGCGCCGGCTGAGACTGGCGCGGGAGATGGGATGCCCGGCGGCGACTGGGCCGGCTCTTCCTGGCTGCAGGCTGAAACCAGGGCTAGCGCGCCCAGCGCGGCGGCAAGTCGGTGGCCGGTCATTCGTGCTCCTCGCAGAACCTTTTGTCTTTTGGCATGGAGTTTCGTTGGCAAGCAGCCTTCTGTCCAGCGCTTGTCCTTTGAACCCGGGCAAGGGAGCTGGCTCATCGCCCGCCCCGCGCCCTTATTCGGGGACCGGCAGGCCATAGAGCGCGGCCACATCAGCCGGAACGGCCGACATTGGTCCACTTCCAGCGAGAAATTATTGTCATCTAGGCTGCCGCCTCGTCTGCTTTGCCG
>JBCBIS010000356.1:0-1925 GCA_038524325.1 Pseudomonadota bacterium | reverse complement strand
AGCCTTGAGCCCATCGGCGGTGAAGGCGATGGTCAGGGTGTTCTGTGGAAGATCCGTCTCATCGGGCCGCTGCGCCTCTTCGCCAAACAAGCTGGCAACCAGCTTGTTGCGCGCGCCTGCCTCGAAGACGTCGACGATGTCGTCGAGGTTTTTGCCGATCCATCCGCGCAGGAGGTCCGGATCTTCGATCCGCATGATCCCATGCACCGAATGGCCAAAGGAGCGGAAACCGTTCAGGACCAGCGCCTGCACATCCGCCCATTCGACATCTCGATCACTTGGCTGTCGCATCCTTTCCCCTCACACCCGGCGCAGGAACTCTTCGCGCTCGGCCAGGGTGGTCGGGGCGAAGAGCATCCTGCGCAGATCGGAATTGGCATTGACCGTGGGCACGCTCAGATCGGGATAGGCGCCATACCAAACCCGGGTTCGGATCTGGCTCTGACGCACATAGGCCTTGAACGCTGGCACCTGACGCGCGCCCTTCCCGAACAGATAACGCGTCTTTGGAAAGCTGATCCGCTCGTTCGACTGCCCATAGAGGCCACTCTGTCCGGGGTCGAAGCAGACATAGGTATTGGACCAGCCGGCATTGACTGCGCTGACCGCATCAAGCTCGGAGAACTCGTTGAGATAGCTGTCCCAGGCGCCGACATAATTGGTCAGAAACACAAGGCGCCTGCCCCGGTCCAGCAGCAGCCAGCGGGCGGAGTGGATGGTGGGGATCCCGCCCAGCGTCCCGCTGTAATTGCGGAACCGGCCGACGAAATTCACCGCGGCGAGGCCGGCGCGCAGGATCAACTGCCGCCCGATCCCGGGCTTGACCAGGGTGACCGAGGCGAAGTGGTTCTGGTTGCGATGGGGACCGTTTTCCTCCCGCGCCCAGACCGCCTCGCGCCCCAGCTGGCGGTTGGTCAGCGCTTGGGCTGGGACATAAGCGGTCCGCTCGGTCGTCTCCAGAAGATGCACATAGGCGAGGCCGAGGGCCTTGAGCCCGATCAGCAGCGCGACACCAAGCGCGATATAGCCAAGGAAGACAGTCAGCCGGACAACACCCTCCGCATAGAGATCCATGGTCCAGTTGGGGGCAAACAGATCGATCAATGCGAAGAGCGGGATCAACAACACCATCCGGCCCAACACCCAGACCAGCCCGGCGATTTCGGCGGTCGCGCGCGGCCCCTCGGCCTCTCGTGAGGTGGCGTTCAACCAAGAGAGTTGGCGCGCCGCCCCGCTCTCGACGAAGCGCGCAATGAAGAACGCCAGGATGGCCGCGAGCAGCCAGATCCAGGCGGTTTCCGCTGCGACAGGGCCAAGCCCGGTTCGCGGGCCGACCCCGATCCGCGTGGCCAGGATCAGCGTGCAGAGGATCGCAAGCGCCTGGGCGATGCGCGCAGCAGCCCCGGTCGCATCGGCGCCCCGTGCCCAGAGATACACGGGGTCGTCAGGACAGGCCCGGGCCCGCGCAATCGCGGCCAGACTGCGCAGCACGGCATAGGCGCCGAGCGCCATCAGCGTCAGCTCCGCGGCCCCGTGATGTGCGAGCAGCCCGACAACGCCGTCCTTCATCTCCGCGAATTCCAGGCCGACAAAAGCCGCGATGATCGCCCCAGCGATCAACGCCAACACGCCGCCGACAAGACCGGCCAGCCGCATCATCCAGTCGCCATACCGCACCGCCCAGGCCAGGCGCGGGGGCGCCTCGCAGGCTGCGATCTCCGGCGTCGATCGCACTTTGCGCCGCAGCGCGCGGAGCAGATCGAGATGCCGCGCCGGGGGTGTCTCCTTCAGCGATCGCTGTAGGCAGTCCGAGAGTTTCCCGCGGAGCTGTTGCTCCAACCCGATCTGCGCCACACTGCGCCCGGGAATGCCGGTGAAAAAGGCGTTATGGGGCTCGATCCGGTGATGCAGGTAATCGCTCAGAA
>JBCBIS010000355.1:0-1929 GCA_038524325.1 Pseudomonadota bacterium | reverse complement strand
GTCGCTCTATCTGCTGCAGCAGATAGAGCGACCCAGACATGACGAGGATCACGCCATAGATGATGAAACCGCGCAGCAGTTGAATGCTCCAGCAGGTTTGCAGCAGGCGGACATCCCTCGGGTTCTTCGCGGTGAGGATCAGGTCCTTGATCCCGAAATCCGTCACCAGGGCCAGAATGATCTGGAATGTCATGATGATGGCAAACAACCCGAAGATCTCGGGCGCCAGCATCCGGGTGATGATCAGGGTCGAGGCCAGCCGCAGGACAGTCGTGACGACATGCTCGGTCCCGGTCAAGGTGCCCGCAATCAGCAGTTTCTCGGTCAGCGTGCGGGCGTCCGCCGGTTTGCGCAGTGCGGCGCGTACATCGGCGATTCTGGAAGCGAACTTTTTCATGCGTTCCGAACAATCTCATTGCGAAGAGGCATCTTTGCAGATGCACCGGCCCGCTGCATCAGACGCCCCGCCGTTCTACGAGCCAGCGCATGAAGAAGAAGTTTGCCGTCAAGGTCACAGGCGTGATGGCGGCCTTCGCGGCACCGGCGGACAAAGCAGTCACACCGGGCAACAGATCCGCCATCTTGGGCAACGCATCTGCAAGGTACCCGACTGGACCCTCGAACAGTCCGGTCAGACCGGCCACGGCACCGGATGCCAGCGGAATCGTCACGGCGTGCCAGACGAGATAGCGGCCATAGTGCCGTGTCTGGATACGCCCGCCGGTGTCGAACACCATCAATTGCGAGATCGCGAAGACGAACGTCACGGCCGTCAGCGAGCCGATGACGCTCGCCAGGAACGGCCCTGCCCCGGCCATCACCAGCGCCACCGTCAGGCCCAGATCGATCAACCATCCCGTGCCGGAGATCAGCGTGAAGACCGAGAAGCGCCGCATCCGTGCCGCTCATTCCCTGCGCACGAAGAGCCGCCAGTACGCGTCATCGTCCTGCTCCTGAAACTCAGCGGCGATCGTCTCGCGATAAATGTCGGCAACGGCCTCGCCGCTCAACTCGCCCCGGGCCAGCATCAGGTAGCCGACTCCGTCAAAGAACTCCCCGGCCGGAGGGTGCTGGCGCTCTGAGATCGAGCGGCCGATATGGGTCCAGATCGGTACACCGGACGGCGCGGGCCGGCCCAGCAGGAACGGGAACGGATTGCTGAAGTTCAAAGCCAGAACCGTGCCGGCATCCGCCACATCGGCGCCGTTCGCCCGCAACAGGTCCAGCCCGCTCAGCATCCGCTGATAATCATCGATGCGGCGCCGGCGCCGATGCACGATCAGGTCATCCATATACCCCCCGGCCAGGCGTGTGTCGCGCTCGAGCCGCGCAAGCTGGGCATTCTGTGCCAGCACGAAGCCCGAATCTGTCAACGGCCGGGCCAGCGTGACCAGAAGGATCAGCAGCACCCAGCCGATCCGACTGCGCGAAACCTGTGCTGTGGCACCGGCTCGCAGCAGACCGGACCACTCTGCCGCCAGAAGCGGCATCAGCAGATAAACCGCCGCCTCGGTCGCATGATGGTTCTGCATCATCACCATCCAGCCCGCCCCGCCGACCGCCAGGATCAGCAGCAGGGGCCGCCACAGATACGGGCTGGGCCAGGGGGCATCGCGCAGTTGGGCGATATAGAACACCAGCAATGCAATCAAAAGGAACAGCCCGACCTCGGCAATTTGCAGGACAAGTTTGATCCCACGCAGCCCGGTCTGATCCATCCGCGCCGTCTCGCCCAGATCCGAAAGGTAGCCGCTGACCTGTCCGGTCAGCACCTGAAGTGCGGCCAGCACCACCAGCATCGCGCCCACCGCGATCGCCGCGTCACGCCAGCGGCCCCGCTGCAGCACGGCCGAGACGGCAACCATGCCAAGGGCTGCCAGCCCGTAGGTCGGCTTCAACAGCAGCATCAGCGCGATCAACCCGCCCGCC
>JBCBIS010000354.1:0-1929 GCA_038524325.1 Pseudomonadota bacterium | reverse complement strand
CTGGGGTGTCTCGATCCCCCACGCCTTCGCAGTCCCGAGGCGGCGGAGCGTCTTCGTCCAAATCAGCGGTCGGGGGCGATGGCGGCGAGGCGCATGGTCTCGTGGATGGTGCTGGCCAGTTCGCATTGGAACACGGCGGCGGCGGCGGCGGTTTCTCCGAACTCGGCGGTGAGCGCCGCGATCTGGTCTTTGCGATGGCAGGCCGCCGCCCGTGTGCCAAGCCAGCGGGCCAGGATGCCGCCCTCGCCCTCTGGATGATCTTTCGCCCGCAAACGTTCGGATTCGCGCACCAATGCGGCCTGCCAACGCTCTGAGCGCCGTTTCAGGCACGCCGCCCAGGCCGGGTCGCCCTCGGCCGCACGCAGGACCACGCAATCGGTGGAGGCAGCTTCGGCACAGGCGGGCCAGATGGCGGGATCGGCGGCGAGGCCTTGGCACGCCGCCCAGCCTGTCGGGCGCTCCTCGGCCCAGGCCGACCCGGTCAGCACGACGGCAACCAGCAGACCGCGCCAGACCATCGAGACCACGCGCTACTCGGCCGCCGTCGTCGCGTCCTCGACCACGATCACCGGCTCCATGGCATTGAGCTCTTCCATCGAGAGATGGCAGGCGATTTGGTGGCCATTGCCCATGTCGCGCACTGGCACCGCGCCCTGGTCGCATTTGCCCGGCATCACATATTGACAGCGGGTCTGGAACGGGCAGCCCGGCAGCGGGTTGAGCGGGCTCGGCAGCTCTCCCTCCAGCACCACATGGCGTTTCTTCACATGGGTGTCCGCGATCGGCACCGCCGACAACAGCGCTTCCGTGTAGGGGTGATAGGGCGGGGCGAAGATGTCTTCGGTATTCCCCTGCTCCATGATCCGGCCGAGATACATCACCACGATCCGGTCGCTCAGATACCGCACCACGCCCAGATCGTGGGAGATGAACAGCATGGTCGTGCGGCTCTCGCGCTGGATATCCGTCAGCAGCTTGGTCACCGCCGCCTGCACCGACACGTCCAGGGCCGAGACCGGCTCGTCCGCCACCACAAGCTTGGGCCGCCCGGCAAAGGCCCGGGCAATCCCGATCCGCTGTTTCTGCCCGCCCGAGAGCTGACGCGGCATGCGCACCGCGAACTCGCGCGGAAGCTTCACGAGATCGAGCAGCTCCAGCATCCGCTCCTCGCGTTCGGCATCGTTCGCGCCGATCTCGAACTGCTCCAGCACCCGAATGATCTGGTCGCCGATGGTCATCGAGGGGTTCAGCGTGTCGAACGGGTTCTGGAAGACCATCTGCACCTGGCTGACCGTCTTCGCATCGCGCTTTTCAACGGGGAGATCGCCGATATCCATATTGCCCAGCAGAACCTTGCCGTCGGTCGCCGTCTCCAGCCCCATGAGCACCTTGGCGAAAGTGGATTTGCCACAACCGGATTCGCCGACGATCGCCACGGTCTCGGCTTCGCGGGCGTTGAAGGAGAGATCCTCGTTGGCCTTCACCGTCCGCGTGTCGCCGCCGCCGAACATTCCGGTGGAGACGCTATAGTGCTTTTTCAGCTGATCGACATTGATGACCACGTCGCCCGGAATGATCGCCTCGTCGACCTCCACCCCTTCCGGCCCGGCATTCCAGTCGATCTCGTCAATGCGGACACAGCGCGAGCGGTGGCGGTTGCCGAGATCGTGCATCTTGATCAGGCCGGCATTGCATTCGTCTTTGTAATGCGGGCAGCGCGGGCCGAAATTACAGCCGACAGGCCGCTGATGGGGCAGGGGCAGCTGGCCCGGGATCGCCACGAGAGGTTTCGCGTATTTGTCCGCGCCGGGCACGGGGATCGAGCGGAGCAGGCCCTGGGTATAGGGGTGCTGCATCTTGTTGAAGACGGTGTCGATATCGCCTTCCTCCACCGCCTCGCCGGAATACATCACCGTGATTCGGTCGCAG
>JBCBIS010000353.1:0-1979 GCA_038524325.1 Pseudomonadota bacterium | reverse complement strand
GGTCGGCAGCCAGGTGCTGCTCGGCCTGCTCGCCCTGCAACGCCTGCGGGGCGACCCCGATCTCGGCGGCGACATCGCTGTCTGGCCACTGGAATGCGGCCTGCAGCGTCCGGAACAGCCGATCGTGCTGGCCGAGATCTACCCGTCGATGATCCCTCCCGACCCGAGCGAGCCGATCAAGGATGCCGGCCAGGTCAAGGCCGTGGTCCATGCCTATGCCCGGCTCGACGGCCAGGGCGGGCTCGCGCCGCTCTTTCTCGGCCCCTGGAGCCTGGATGCCGAGGAACGGCGCATCGTCGCCGAGGAAGAGGGATGGATCCTGGGGGCCGGCGCTCAGGACCTGTTGCGCCATGGCCGTCAGGACGGCGCGGTGCCCGCGAGCCCCAGCGCTCCGCCCGGGTCGGGCGCGCTCGCCCCGGCGCCGAAGGCGCCCGCCCGGGGCCTGTCCTATCTCCGCGACCCGCAAGCGATCTATGACGAGAGCTTTGCAACGGTTCGGGCCGAGGCGCGGCTCGATCATCTGCCGAACGATCTCGTCGATGTGGCCATCCGCCTTGTCCATGCCTGCGGCATGCCCGAGATCACCGCCCGGCTGGCCTGGTCGCCCGATCTCGCGCAAAACGCCCGCGCCGCGCTGGCCGGCGGCTGTGCCGTGCTCTGCGATTGCCAGGCCGTGGCCTCGGGCGTCGTGCGCAATCGGCTGCCCGCCGGGAACGAGGTGCTCTGCACCCTCGGCGACGGCCATGTACCAGCCCTGGCCGAGGCGATCGGCAACACCCGCTCGGCCGCGGCGGTCGAGCTGTGGCGCGACCGGATGGAGGGGGCCGTGGTTGCGATCGGAAATGCGCCGACCGCGCTCTTCCATCTGCTCGAGTTGGTCGATGCGGGCTGGCCGCGCCCGGCCGCGGTGCTGGGCTTTCCCGTCGGTTTCGTCGGCGCCGCCGAGTCGAAAGCCGAGTTGGCGGACCGGCCGCGCGGGCTCGACTATCTGATCCTTCGCGGGCGCAAAGGCGGCTCGGCCATGGCCGCCGCCGCCGTGAATGCCCTGGCCGCCGGTCTGGCGGCGCCACAATGACCGGCCCTTTCGGCGCAAACGGGCAGCGAGGAGGCTGCGGCGCGGCCCTCCCATGCCGAGGATCCGCCCCATGACCCCCTGGTCGCAGATCATCAGCATCGGCGAGGACGGTGCGGCCCGCTGTTCCGCCGCCACATTGAACACCCCGGCCGCCAAATTGGCGAGCAATATGGGTGCCCTGGCCTCCACACGTTCGGGTAGCGGGATGACGGGCCGCGTCGGCGCAGGGGAACCATTCGGAGGCTGCGGCGGGGCCCTCCCGTCCCGAGGGACCGCACCATGACCCCCTGGTTGCAGATCGTCGGCATCGGCGAGGACGGTGTGGCCGGTTTGTCCGCCGCCGCCCGGGGCGCGCTGGCGGGGGCCGAGACCATTCTGGGCGGCGATCGGCACCATGATCTGACCCAGGTCAGCACGGCGAAGCGCCTGTCTTGGCCCTCGCCCTTCGATGCGATGATTGCTGAAATCGAGGCCCATCGGGGGCGGCCGCTGGTGATCCTCGCCACGGGCGACCCGCTCTGGTACTCGGTCGGCGCGCGCATCGCCCGCGCGATCCCGGCCGGGGAGATCGTGTTCCACCCGCAGCTCTCGGCTTTTCAATGGGCCGCCTGCCGCCTGGGATGGTCGCTGGCGGATGTCGAGACGCTGACCGCGCATGGCCGCCCGGCAGCGCAAATCGTGCCCGCCTTCTGGCCGGGCGCGCGGCTCCTGATCCTGACCGCGGGGGCCGAGACCCCGCGCGAGATCGCCGCGTTGCTGACGGAACGGGGCTATGGCGCCTCGCAACTGCATGTCCTGGCCCATCTTGGCGGGGCAGAGGAGCGTCGGATCGACGGGGTCGCGGCCGATTGGGCCGTCGAGACGCCCGAGATCCCGGCCTTTCACACCCTGGCCGTGCGCTGCG
>JBCBIS010000352.1:0-1992 GCA_038524325.1 Pseudomonadota bacterium | reverse complement strand
CCGCGCCCCCGGGCCCGGTTGTTCTTTTGCGGTGATCTCATAGGGTCCTGATCTGTTTGTGGAACCGAAACGCGCCCCCTCGTTCGGGCCTGTCCTGTCCGGTCAGTCTCAATCCGGAAACGCCTCCTCTAGGCCGGCGCAACATCCGCGAACCTGCGGAGCGGACCAATCTGTGCGAGTGCGTATGAGCCGTATCCACCCATCCGGGCAGTCAAACACCCTGATGACGGCTCCTCATGGTTATAGCCATTTTGGCGTCCGCGACAACAGCTAAACCGACAGGGTCAAGATTCGGTTGCGCTCCGGCAACCGACCACCCGGTCGCGGCCATCCATGTCTTGCACGACCCGGATCTCGCTCAGCCCGGCAGCTTCGACCAAGGCGCTGACATCTGAGCCGTTTCGCTGGCCGATTTCGACCAGCAGCCGCCCGCCTGGGGTCAGATGAGCCGCTGCCCGCGCAACGATCTGGCGATAGGCTGCCAGCCCGTCGCCACCGGGGCTCAGCGCCATCGCAGGTTCGTGGCGCAGTTCCGGCGCAATCTCCGCCATATCCGCCGCGCTGAGATAGGGCGGATTGGCGATGATCAGGTCGAACACGCCGTCCACCGCTTCGAACCAATCCGACCGGCGGAACGTGGCGCGGGGGCTGGCGCCGAGCGCCGCGGCATTCTCCCCGGCGATGGCGAGCGCCGCCGCGCTGAGATCGACCCCCATCCCTGTCGCGCCCGGCCATTCCAGCAACAGCGTCACCAACAGACACCCGCTGCCAGTGCCGAGATCGAGCACCCGCCCCGCCGGCTCCGCCAGGGCCGTGTCGATCAGGGTCTCACTCTCGGGCCGCGGGTCGAGCACATTGGGCGTCACCCGGAACTGCCGGCCCCAGAAGATGCGGTGTCCGAGGATATGGCTGACCGGTTGGCGCGCGGCGCGGGCCGCGATGGCGCCCTGGAACCGGCGCAGCTCCTCCGCCTCGGCAGGATCGTTGATCGCGGCGGCCAGCGCCGCCCCATCCATCCCCGCCGCCCAGCGATAGAGCAGCCGCGCATCCCGCTCCGGCCCCGGCACCGCGGCGGCGGACAGGTGCGCCATGCCCTCGGCAATCGCCTGGGCACGGGTCCTGGGGCCGTTCACGTCTCGGCCATCTCGGCCAGCTTCGCCGCCTGATCTGCTGCGGTCAGCGCGTCGACCAACTCGTCGAGATCGCCCTGCATCACCTGCTCCAGCCGATAGAGGGTGAGGTTGATCCGATGATCCGTCACCCGGCCCTGGGGGAAATTATAGGTTCGGATCCGCTCGGACCGGTCGCCAGAGCCGACCTGCCCCTTGCGGTCCGCCGCCCGCGCCGCATCGGCCTTCTGCCGCTCGAGATCGTAGAGCCGGGCGCGCAGCACCTCCATGGCGCGGGCCCGGTTCTGGTGCTGGGACTTTTCCGAGGAGGTCACCACGATCCCGGTCGGCACATGGGTGATCCGGACCGCCGAGTCGGTCGTGTTCACATGCTGCCCCCCGGCGCCCGAGGCGCGCATGGTGTCGATCCGGATATCGCTGGCCGGGATGTCGATATCGATCTCTTCGGCTTCGGGCAGCACGGCGACGGTGGCGGCCGAGGTATGGATGCGGCCCTGGCTCTCGGTCTCGGGCACGCGCTGCACCCGGTGCACGCCGCTTTCGAATTTCATCCGGGCGAAGGCGCCATCGCCGCGCATGGCCGCGACCAGTTCCTTCAGGCCGCCGAGCTCGGTCAGATCCTCGGACAGCACCTCCATCCGCCAGCCCTTGGCCTCGGCATAGCGGGCATACATGCGGGCCAGGTTGGCGGCGAACAGCGCGGCCTCGTCGCCACCCGTGCCGGGGCGGATCTCCAGGATCGCCGGGCGTGCATCGGCCGCATCGCGCGGGATCAGGGCGTGGCGGACGGCGTCTTCGCGTTCGGGCCGCGCCGCTTCCAGCGCGGCGATCTCCTCGCGCGCCAGGGCCGCCATATCTGGAT
>JBCBIS010000351.1:0-1994 GCA_038524325.1 Pseudomonadota bacterium | reverse complement strand
CCCGGCTATCTGACGGTCAACTTCGCGGGGCAGGAAGTGACCCTATCGCCCATCGCTGCCATTGCGGCCCTGGTGATTGCCTTCGGCGCGCTGTGGCTGCTGTTCAAGCTGGCGGGTCTGGTGATCGCGCTATACCGCTTTATCTGCGGCGACGAGACGGCGTTTTCACGCTATTTCGACCGCAGCCGCGAGCGTCGGGGGGTCGACTATCTCGGCAAAGCGATGGCAGCCCTGGCCTCCGGCGACGGTCGGACGGCCCGCATCAAGGCGGCCAAGGCCGAAGATCTGCTCAATCGGCCCGAGATCACAAGGCTCGTCACCGCGAAAGCCGCCGAGATGTCCGGCAACGAGGCCGAGGCGAAGCGCTATTACAAGGCGCTGGCCGAGGATAAACGGACCTCCTTTGCGGGTGTGAAGGGCCTGCTTGAGCTGGCTCGGGCCGAGGGCGACGACACCAAGGCGCTGAAGCTGGCCGAACAGGCTTTCCAGTTGAACCCGAAGGACGAATGGGTGCTCGAGACGCTTTATGCCCTCCAGAGCCGCAGCTTCGACTGGCAAGGGGCGCGCAAAACCCTCTCGCGCCAGCGGGTCGCCGGCTTCCTGCCCAAACCCGAGGCGAACCGTCGCGATGCGATGCTGGCCCTCGCCCAGGCCGAGGATGCCGAGGAGCTGGGCCAGACCGAACATGCGCGGCAATTGTCGGTCGAGGCGGCGAAGCTCGATCCAGTAAATTCCGAGGCCGTGGCCTCGGCCGCAAGGCATCTCGCCGCCGCCGGCTCGAAACGCGCAGCGACGCGGCTGATCACCAAGGCATGGAGCTTCCAGCCCACGCCGCAACTCGCCGCCTCCTTCGCCGCGTTGGAGCCCGAAGAAAGCCCGGACGTGCGGCTCAAGCGCTTCAAGACGCTGTTCGATGCAAAGGCGACCGGGGCCGAGGCCAATCTGGTGCGCGCCGAACTGGCGCTGAGTGTCGAAGATTGGGGCGAGGCCCGCCGCTTCATCTCCAAGGTCGACGAGGAGACCCCCTCGGCGCGGACCTGTGCCATCATGGCGACGATTGCGCGGGGCGAGGGCGAGCCCGAAGAAGTCGTCCGCGGCTGGCTGGCCAAGGCGCTGGATGCGCCCCGGATGCCCGAGCAGGATGGCTGGCTGACCCAGGCCGCGATGCTGCCGCTGCTGGTCGGTGAAAGCGCAAAGACGGAGACCGACGACAACAAGACCTCTGATGCCGAACCCGTCACACCGACCTCCGAGCCCGAGAAGGCGCCCGCCTGAAGCAACCCGCGAAGCCTGAAATTGCTGATGTCCATCATGGCGCAGGGAACCGAAGGTTCCTCTGCGCTCGCCGGCGGGATGCACAGCGGATCACCTGAGCCGGGCGCGATAGGCCGCCTCTCAGGATGACCTGCCATCCTGTTCAGTAGCGGACTTCTCATGGCGCAAAAGCACGAGAGGTGCTGGCGCAGGCGATCCCAATCAGGATATACGGCTGTCGCCTCTCCAACACTCCGCTACCTGGGCGCCAAAACGGCCGGAGCCCTCTCAGAAAAGCTTGCCAAACCGAAAGCTTCGGGGCACATGAGAAGGCCTCAGGCCGAAAACAGGTTCGAGATAGCCGCTGTAGCTCAGCTGGTAGAGCACGTCATTTGTAATGCGTGGGTCCACTCGCGATTGACGTTTGAGGCCAGTGGTTTAATCGGCGGGTTGAGGTTCTAGTAGGGCCATAGTAGGGCTGATGAGAGAGAAGGACGCCGGTGTAGCTCAGCTGGTAGAGCACGTCATTCGTAATGATGGGGTCGTAGGTTCGAGTCCTATCACCGGCACCACTTCTAGTTTGCAACTACATCGCGGCTTCTTTGATTAAATTGTGCGTCCTCTCCTGCAGCTCATCTGTCGTTAGGCCTTCGATAAGCAAAGATGCCACTTCAGATTTCAGGTGACCGATTCCGGGCAGCGTTTCTGTACCGCAGATTGCCCGGTATCGGCTGAGACCC
>JBCBIS010000350.1:0-2007 GCA_038524325.1 Pseudomonadota bacterium | reverse complement strand
GCGGTGGCTTATGGTCAGGGCGTGGGCGATTTCGCCGATCACATGATCGCCACGGCCGCCACGCGGGCGGGGTGCGAGACGCTCTATACCTTTGACCGCCGGGCGGCGCGCCACAATGTCGTGACCCTGCTGGTGAAATAGCGCAGGGGGCGATGGGGGATCTCGGCACGATTGCGGAGGCCGCGGCCTGCGGGATCCGGGACTGGATGGACCTGTGGGGAGATCCGCCGATCTCGGGCACCGTCTTCATGGCCAGCTATTTGACGGCGGCGCTGCTGATTTTGTCTGGCGCGCGGCGCGCGGCCGGGCGCGAGCGCAGGCTCTGGCGGATCTGCGGATTTCTGTTCCTGTTCCAGGTCGCCAACACGCATCTGGATGCCCATGCGCTGATCTTCACGACCGGGCGCTGCCTGGCCCATGCCCAGGGTTGGTACCAGGACCGCCACGCGGTGCAGACGCTTGTCGCGATCGGGCTGGCGGCCGTGGTGGGACTGATCCTGCTGGCGGTCGCGATCCGGTTCTTCCGCAGCATTCTGCGCAGCTTCGTGCTGGTGCTGGGTGTCTCGATCGCGCTGGGCTTCACCGTGCTGAAGGGCATCAGCCTGCAAGGGATCGAGGCGTATTATGCCGGGCAGTATGGCCCGTTCCGCGGCGCCGACCTGATCGAGCTGTCGGGCATCGCCCTCGCCCTGTTCGCCGCCCTGATCCGGCGGTTCGATTCTCGCACGCCGGCGGGCCTTACCGGATGAGCCCGGTCAGATAATGCCCGTACTGGGTCTTCATCATCGGCTTGGCCAGGGCCAGAAGCTGATCCTGGTCGATGAAGCCCATGCGGAAGGCGACTTCCTCGGGGCAGCCGACCTTGAGGCCCTGGCGTTTTTCGAGGACGCGGACAAAGTCACCAGCCTCGATCAGGCTGTCATGGGTGCCGGTGTCGAGCCAGGCAAAGCCCCGTCCCAGCAGTTCGACGGTCAGGGTGCCCGCGTCGAGGTATTGCTCGATCAGCGAGGTGATCTCGAGCTCGCCGCGCGGCGAGGGGATGATATTGCGCGCCTTCTCGGGTGCGGTACCATCGAAGAAGTAGAGGCCCGTGACGGCGTAGTCGGATTTCGGGTTCTCCGGCTTTTCCTCGATGCTGTTTGCCCGGCCCTGCTCGTCGAAGGCAACGACGCCGTAACGCTCGGGATCGGCGACCCGGTAGCCAAAGACCGTACCGCCGCTGGTCTGGCTGTCGGCCGAGGCGAGGTGTTCGGGCAGGCCGTGGCCATAATATATATTGTCGCCGAGGATCATCGCCGAGGGGGCGCCCGCCAGGAAATCCTCGGCCAGCAGGTAGGCCTGGGCCAGCCCGTCGGGCGAGGGCTGGACGATCCAGGTGATCGCGATGCCGAACTGGGACCCGTCGCCGAGCAGGCGCTGGAACTGGGCCTGATCCTCGGGCGTGGTGATGATGGCGACCTCGCGGATGCCGGTCAGCATCAGGACGGACAGCGGATAATAGATCATCGGCTTGTCATAGAGCGGCAGGAGCTGCTTCGAGACGGCCCGGGTGATCGGGTGGAGGCGGGTTCCGGAGCCCCCCGCGAGAATGATGCCTTTGCGTTGGGTCATGCACTCTCTCCAAGTTCTTCAAGGACATCGGCCAGACTTGTGCGCCAGTCCGGGCGAGGGATACCGAAATTCGTCTCAAGGCTGGAGCAGTCCAGCCGGGAGTTGGCCGGGCGCTGCGCGGGTGTCGGATAGGCCGAGGTCGGGATGTCCTCGACCGCGCAGGAGAGGCCTGCCTGAGCGAAGATCTCGCGGGCGAAACCGGCCCAGGAGACGTCCGGCGCGCCGGAGAAATGGTAGATCCCACTCTGACCCTGCCCGTCGTGGAAGGCGCGCGCGATCGTCAGAAGGGCGCCGGCGATGTCCGCCGCGGGCGTCGGCCCGCCGATCTGGTCGGCGACGATGGTGAGCTTGTCCCTGTCCCGCCCGAGCCGCAACATGGTCTTCACGAAGTTTCCG
>JBCBIS010000349.1:0-2024 GCA_038524325.1 Pseudomonadota bacterium | reverse complement strand
GGATGCAGATCACACCAATCGGGCCGCAGCCGGTCACCAACACCCGCTTTCCCAGCATCTCGCCCGCGCGGCGGGTGCGCGTGTGGTGCTGAACGGGCGAGACGCGGATAAGCTGCAGGCGGCGGCCGAGGCGCTCTCGGCCCTGACGCTCGCCTTTGATGTGACAGATCACGGCGCGGTGCGCGCGGCGGTCGATGGATTCGAGGCGGAGCAGGGCCGGATCGACATCCTGATCAACAATGCCGGGATGCAGCACCGCACGCCCTTGGAAGAGTTCGATCCGGCGGATTTCGATCGGCTGATCAGGACCAACGTGACCTCGGTCTTCAATGTCGGCCAGGCCTGTGCACGGCACATGATCGGACGCAGGTCCGGAAAAATCATCAATATCGCCAGTGTCCAGACCGCCCTGGCCCGTCCCGGGATCGCGCCCTATACGGCCTCGAAAGGTGCGGTCGCGAATTTGACCAAGGGGATGGCGACAGACTGGGCGCCTAAGGGTCTGAACGTGAATGCCATCGCGCCGGGTTATTTCGACACGCCTCTAAACGCGGCTCTGGTCGCAGATGCCGAATTCACCGGTTGGATCGCAAAGCGCACGCCGCAGGGTCGGTGGGGGCAATTGCCCGAACTGGTCGGGGCTGCGGTGTTCCTGTCCTCGGAGGCGTCGAGTTTCGTCAATGGTCAGACGCTGTTCGTGGATGGCGGGATGACCGCATGTTTGTGACAGGGGCCTCCAGCGCTCCCACGCGAGGGCATCGCTGGGTGGCGGGCCTCGGCGCCACCCACCCACCCGCGCCGGAGGCCCGGAGGCAAGCCATGCGCGACGAAGGAGAGGGTCGATGACCAAGACGGCTTTGATCGGATGCGGGGCCATGGGCGGGGCGATCGGCACACGGCTGTTGGAAACGGGCTGCGACTTGGCAGTCTTTGATCTGAACCCCGACGCAGTCGAACGGCTGGTGGAGAAAGGGGCGAACCCTGCGCCCTCGGCGGCCGAGGCGGCGCGGGGGGCGGCCTTTGTAATCACCTCTTTGAACTCTGCCGCGATTGTCCGCGCTGCCGTCTTCGGAGATGGCGGTGTGGCGGAGGCGGCAAGCACGGGGACGATGATCATCGACATGTCCTCGATCGATCCACCCGCGACCAAGGCCCTGGCGGCGGAGGCGGCGGCGCGCGGGCTCGCCTGGGTCGATGCGCCTTTGTCCGGCGGGGCGCCCAAGGCGCTGATTGGCGAGCTGACGGTTATGGCCGGCGGAGAGGCCGCGGATTTCGAGGCGTCAAAAGCCGTGATGTCGAAGCTGTGCAAGAATTACACGCATATGGGTCCCTCTGGCGCCGGACAGACGACGAAGCTGATCAACCAGCTTCTCTGCGGCATCGGATTTTTGGCTGTGGCGGAGGCGACGCGGCTGGCGCAGGATGCGGGCGTCGATGCGGCCATGATCCCGGTCGCCTTGAAAGGTGGGCGGGCCGACAGCGCCCTGCTACAGGAATACATGCCGCGGATGGCCGCCAGGGATTATACACCCACGGGCCGGATCGCGAATATGGTCAAAGATTTGAACGGGGTGCAGGATCTGGCGCGGCTGACCGATACGGCGATGCCGCTGACCACGACTTGCGCCGAGGTGCACCGGCTGCTGACGGCGGCCGGTCTGGGCGATGCGGATCAGGCGGCGTTGATGGAGTACTTCGCGCCGCGCGAGACCGATGGGGTCCCGGTTTAGTTTGACGACTTGAGGGCCGCGAACTATTCGCCCGGCGCAGCATCGAGATTTGGCCGGGTGATCCCCCAGCCGATCGGCTTTCGCTGATTGCCCGGGAGGGAGGGGTCGGGGCCCCAGATCGCCTGATAGGTATCGACCGCCATCCCGAGCCGCTGTAGGTACACGAAGGCCGCGATCAGAGCGCTCCACCAGACGGCCAATGAGAGCCACATCCAGACCGGGGCATTGGCCAGCCAGAGGCCCGAGAGCGTGCCATATATGGCCAGCGCCAGCAGTCCGTAGCCCGCGAATTTG
>JBCBIS010000348.1:0-2056 GCA_038524325.1 Pseudomonadota bacterium | reverse complement strand
AGCCGAACACCATGTCATAGGTGTTCGGCTGCATCATCATCTTGCTGGTGCTGGACATCGCCCGCCGGACTCTGGGCTGGATCTTGCCGCTGATCATCTGCGTCTTCATCAGCTATGCGCTGTTCGGCCCCTATTTCCCGGGCATCCTGCAGCATCCGGGCGTGAAATTTCGGACCTTCGTGAGTTCGATGTATTTCCCGCAGGAGGGGATCTATGGCGTCACGCTGTGGGTCGTCTCGACCATCGTCTTCCACTTCGTCCTGTTCGGCGTGATCGCGCAGCGGACCGGGCTCGGGAAGCTCTTCATCGACAATGCGACCATTCTGGCCGGGCGGTATACCGGCGGCCCGGCCAAGGTTTCGGTCGTCTCCTCGGCGTTTTTCGGCACGATCTCGGGCTCGTCGGTCGCCAACACAGTGTCGACCGGGGCGCTGACGATCCCAAATATGAAGCGTCTCGGCTATCCCGGCCATTTCGCCGGAGGGGTCGAGGCGGCCTCCTCCGCTGGCGGTCAGATCACACCGCCGATCATGGGGGCCGCGGCCTTCATCATGGCCGAGTTTCTCGAGGTGCCCTACACCACCATCGTGATCGCCGCGATCTTCCCGGCGCTGCTGCATTATGTTGGCGTCTTCACGGTGGTCCACCTGATGGCGCGCAAGCTGGACCTGAAGGGGCTGTCCAAGGAGATGCTGCCGCAATTCCGTCAGGTCTGGGCGGATGGCTGGGCGAATATCATCCCTCTGATCGGCCTGCTCTATGTGCTGTTCTCGGGCTACACGCCCTATATGTCCGCGTTCTGCGGGATCAGCCTGACGGTGATCGTCGGCGCGGCGCGGTGGCGGGATCCGACCACCCTGGTCTATCCGGCAGCCTTCATCGCCTTTGTCCTGTGGAAAGCCTCGGATGGCGGGTTCGACCCGTTCATGGCCGGGCTCTTGATCGCGGGCTCGATCCTCGGCGTCTTCAACCCGCAGGAGCGGCTGAAACTGCCGGGCCTTCTGGAGGCGGTCGAGACCGGGGTGCGCTATGCCCTGGCGGTCGGTGCGGCCTCGGCCGCGGTCGGGATCGTGGTGGGGGTCATCAACACCACCGGCGTCGGGTTCCGCATCGGATTCATGGTGACCTCCGGCGCGCTGTCGATGTCGGAGACCCTGTTCGCGCTGATCCCCTTCGATCTGTTCGAGCAAGCCGATCTCCAGCTCTTCCTCTCGCTGTTGCTCATCGCGGTCGCCTGTATCCTGATGGGCGCGGGCATCCCGACCACGGCGCTCTACATCATGCTGGTCTCGGTCGCGCAGCCTGCCCTGGCCCAGCTTGGGATCCCGCCGATCGCGAGTCATATGTTCGTCCTTTATTACGGGGTGGTGGCCGAGATCACGCCGCCGGTCTGCACCTCGGCCTATGCCGCCGCGGCGATTGCCAATTCGAACCCGTTCCGCACTGGCATCTCGGCCTTTACCCTGGGGCTCGGCAAGGTCGTCGCTCCGATGGCCTTCGTCTATGCGCCGGTGCTGCTATTCGTGTCCTCGACCGGGTTCGACGCGCTGGAGTTCAGCTATGCCGCCACCTCGGCCATCCTGGGCGTCGTGGCCCTGTCCGCCGCGGTTGTCGGGTATTGGATCGCGCCGATGAACGCGATCGAGCGGATCCTCTGCGCGATCGCCGGGCTGATCGCGATCGCTCCCAGTTGGGAATCGGACCTGGTCGCACTGGCCTGCGTCGCGCCGGCGGTTGTCTGGCAAATGGCGAAGCGACGGCCCGCGGCGGCGGTTCCCGGCTAGCTCCGTGGCGGGGAAGACCCCAGAAGTCACGATCCTCGGCGCCGGAATCATCGGCGTCTGCTGTGCGCTCTCAGCGCTCGAGCGTGGCTATACCGTGCGCGTTGTCGACCGATTGGCGCCGGGCGAGGCGACCAGCCATGGCAATGCGGGGGTCATCTCGCCCTTCTCGGTCGTCCCGCAATGCATGCCGGGTGTGTGGAAAAGCGTGCCTCGATGGCTGCTGGACCCTGCGGGTCCGGTCAAACTGCGGTGGCGCGACCTGCCGGAGGTAC
>JBCBIS010000347.1:0-2061 GCA_038524325.1 Pseudomonadota bacterium | reverse complement strand
ACAGCGCCCTCGCCCCCGGCTCATCCATGCGGGCGCGCCCGCGTAGGATCCGCCCGCGGCGCGCCCACCAAACACGACGGGAGCCGGGTGGCCCGAGATGCGCCCGGCGCCGCCGCCCTCACCAGACGGGCGCCGGGGGCGCACCGGCCCGAGGGATGGCACCCTGCCACGCCCCAGTTTCGGGCTGACGCCGCCCTCTCCCACCCCGCCTTTGGCCTGAGCCCGGGCGGGGTGGCGGCTGAGGCGTTTGTCGCGATAGATCGCAGTTAATCGACAATTAAGTCACTTTTGTCATGTTCTCTGTCGCGCAGCCCGTCGCGCGACAGCACGAGACATCCCATGACAGACCATATCCTGGACAGCGCCCTCTCGGCGCTGGTCGCCGAGCTTGAGGACGAGCTCACCTATCACGCTGATTTAAAAGCAGAATTGGCCCAGAACGAGGCGCGCCGCGCGACCCTCATATCGGGCCTCAAGGGCACCTATCTGGCCCTGCCGATCGAGGCGCGCAGCCCCTGGCGCGACCGGATCTTTGCGCTGACCGAAACCCAGCGCCAGGGGGGGCGAAAACAGGCCAAAGACGGCGGCCGCCGCAACACGATCCTCAGCTATCTCGCTGAAAACACGGGAGAAACCGTGAAGGTCTCGGATGTCCAGCGGGCCTTGGAGGAGGCGGGCTATACCGACATCCCCCGCGGCTATGCCTCCTTCGCCCTGACCCAGATGCTCAAGGAGCGGATCGTGCGCAAGCTCCGCACCGGCCTCTACCAGGTGAACGCGCTGCATACGGAGATTTTGGACCGGAGCTGATAGCGCAGAATTTCTGACCATACTTTCAATGGTTTAGAGCACATAGCGGCTCACATCCACCGCCTTGGCCAGGTCGCCCAGAGAGCCCTCGACCATCGCCGCGTCCACGGTGACCGCCTCGCCGGAGCGCTCGGGGGCGGTGTAGCTCAGATCCTCGAACACCTTTTCGACGACGGTATAGAGGCGGCGGGCGCCGATATTCTCCACCTGAGCGTTGACCTCGGCAGCGATGCGGGCCAAAGCGGCAACGCCATCCTCGGCGAAACTGACGCTGACGCCCTCGGTCTCCATCATGGCAACATATTGTTTTGTCAGGGAATTATCGGTCTCAGTCAGGATCCGGACAAAATCTTCCTCGGTCAGTGCGCGCAGCTCTACCCGGATTGGCAGGCGGCCCTGCAACTCGGGCAGCAGATCCGAGGGTTTGGCGATATGGAACGCGCCCGAGGCGATGAACAGCACATGATCGGTTTTCACCGGCCCATGTTTGGTGGTGACCGTGGTGCCCTCGATCAGGGGCAGCAGATCGCGCTGCACACCCTCGCGGCTGACATCGGCCCCGCGGGCGTCTGAACGGGCACAGACTTTATCAATTTCATCAAGAAAAACAATGCCTTGCTGCTCGACAGCGGTGATTGCCGCGCGGGTGATTTCCTCCTGATCGAGCAGTTTATCGGCCTCCTCGGCGATCAGGATTTCATAGGACTCCGCCACCGACATCTTGCGTTTCTTGACCCGGCCCGAGAAGGCTTTGCCAAAGAGATCGCCCAGATTGGCCATGCCGGCATTGCCCTGCATGCCCGGAATTTCCATCATTCCCATGGGGTTAGAGGTGTCGGCCACCTCCACCTCGATCTCGGTATCGTCCAGCAGCCCATCGCGGAGCTTCTTGCGGAAGGCGTTTTTCGTGGTCTCGGAGGCGCCGGCGCCGACCAGGGCCGCCAGCACCCTGTCCTCGGCCGAGGCATGGGCGGCGGCCTTTTTCTCCTCGCGCCACTGCTCGCGGATCATGACAATTGCACTCTCGACCAAGTCCCGGATGATCTGATCGACATCGCGGCCAACATATCCCACTTCAGTGAACTTAGTCGCCTCGATCTTTAGGAAGGGGGCATTTGCCAATTTCGCCAGTCTTCTTGATATTTCTGTCTTTCCAACACCGGTCGGACCGATCATCAAGATATTTTTTGGGCTCACTTCGTCACGAATACTGTCTGGCAATTGCTGCCGGCGCCAGCGATTGCGCAAGGC
>JBCBIS010000346.1:0-2141 GCA_038524325.1 Pseudomonadota bacterium | reverse complement strand
CGATGGCCCGGATGGGTGGTCCGGGCGCTTTCGGCCTCGCTGCTCACAGTGACCCGACCGGTGTCGAGATCGCGCGTCTCGTGGCGCCGAGACGGTCGCAGGGCCTCGCGGGGATAGGCGGGCAGGGGCGAGGGACCGGTGAGGAGCGGGGGCGGAGCCTCCGCCGCCTCGATCAACCGGGGCAGCGTCAGGACCGCGTCTTCGACCACCAGCCCCAGCGGCGCCGGGGCCGGCTGGATCAGCGGCCAATAGGCGGTGGAGAGGGCAAGGCGCAGCCGGTGCCCGGGCGACAGGCGATATCCCATCTCGTCGAGGCAGAGGCGAATCTCGACCGGCGCGCCGGGCACCATCGGTCGCGGCGCCGCGTGCCCTTCGCGATGCGCGAGGTTCAAGGCGCCCAGCGCGATCAGCCGGGAGGCGCCATCGGGGTGGACATCCACCAGCCGGGCGATCAGGTGGCCCTGCGGCTGGTCCGGCGTGACGGTCAGCGCCAGCTCCGCCCGGCCCAGCAGGTCGCAGGGCTCGGTCAGAACCTCCCCCTCCCAACAGGTCGAGAGCGCGTCGTCGCGGCGCTGATCCCCCGGCTGGTCGGAGCGGGTGGATTGCGTGAAGAACGCGCCGCCCATGGTCCCGCAGGTCTCGGGCGAGGCGATCCGGCGCGGGCCCCGGGGGCCGCCGAACCGGCCATCGGTGCCGAGCGGGATCGACCGGTGTTCGACCGCGGCCGAGGGCCAGTCGACGCCGACCCAGCGGCCCGGCTCGACCGAGCGGTCGCCATCCGGGCGCGGGCTGTCGGCGATCCATGCGCGATAGGCAGGCCACGCCTCGACGCCGCGCGCCTCCCCCGCCAGCCAGTGCCGCCACCAGTCGATGGCCATCGCGAGGAAATCCGCCCGCGGCTCGGGTACTGCAAAATGGGGATAGAGATGCACCCAGGGCCCGGTCATCGCCTTCACCGGCGCCGATAGGTTGCTGGCGATCTCGGCGGGCGTGTCGCGATAGCCATCGGCCCATCCCGCTATCACGAAGACCGGGCATTGGATCGCGCTCCAATCCTCGCAGATCGAGCCGTGTTGCCAATAGGTGTCGCGGCGCTGATGCCCGAGCCATGTGTCGAGGATCGCAGGCATCGCCGCCAGACGCGCCTGCCAGATCTCGCGCCAGGCCTCCCCCACCACCTCCGGGTCCGGCGGGCGCGAGGTATAGCTCAGCATGGTGCCGGCCCAGGCGATATTCGCGCTCAGCAGGCACCCGCCCTTGTAGTGGATGTCATCGGCGTAGCGGTCGGCGGTGGAGGCGATCGAGATCACGGCCTTCAAGGCCGGGGGGCGCAGCGCGGCCACCTGCAACGCGTTGAACCCGCCCCACGAGATCCCCATCATCCCGACTGCCCCGTTCGACCAGTCCTGCGCAGCAATCCAGGCGATCACATCGCAGCAATCGGCCAGTTCCTGGGGTGAGTACTCGTCGTCGAACAGCCCCTCTGAATCCCCTTGGCCCCGGCTGTCGACCCGGACGCCCACGATCCCGGCCTCGGCAAAGGCGGGATAGGTCGCCTCGTCGCGCTGTGCCGTCCCGTCGCGACGGCGATAGGGCAGGAACTCCAGAACCGCCGGGTGCGGGCCGGGCTGCTCGGGCCACCAGACCCGGGCGGCGAGGCGGGTACCGTCGCGCATCGCGATCCAACGGGTTTCCTCGACATTGGCCATGGTGAACTCTCCCCGCACGCTCTACCCTCGCGGCGACCCTGCCGGGAGGTTTCGCGGATGTCGACCCTTATCACGGATCCCGAGATCCTGGCCTTCATCGCCGAGGTCGAAGGCCTCTACCCCTCCGATACCGCCAGCCTGGATGTGGCAGGCCAGCGGCGCCTCTACGATGCGATGGCGGCGCATTTCCGCGCGCCGCGGCCTGCGGGGCTGGAGGTGCGGGACGCGCCAGTGGCGGGTGTCCCCTGTCGCCATTACGGCACGAACGGCGCGGCGCGGGTTGTGTTCTTGCATGGCGGCGGGTTCTCCTTGGGCGGTCTCGATAGCCATGACGATGTCGCCGCCGAGATCGCCGCGCGGAGCGGGTGCCCGGTCACATCGGTCGAATACCGGCTCGCGCCCGAGCACTTGCACCCGGCGGGCTTCGAGGAT
>JBCBIS010000345.1:0-2162 GCA_038524325.1 Pseudomonadota bacterium | reverse complement strand
GAAGACCCGCAGGCTGCCGCCATGGGTGGGCAATTCGTCGATATCGAACACCGCCAGCCCGGCGGAGGCCAGCACCCGCTCGACCGCCAGCAACGAGAGATAGGAGTAATGCTCGTGATAGATCGTGTCGAACTGCGCCCCTTCGATCAGGCGGAGGAGATGGGGGAACTCAAAGGTCACCAAGCCCTGGGGTTTGAGAAGCTCGGCAAAGCCGGCGACGAAGCCGCGGATATCCGGCACATGGGCCAACACATTATTGGCGGCCATCAAATCCGCGCCATGGCCGTCCTGCCTCAGCGCCGCTCCCAGCGCGCCGTCGAAAAAGGCGACCCGGGTCGGCACCCCTTTCGCCTCGGCCAGCGAAGCGGCGTGACCCGCCGGCTCTACCCCCAGAACCGGCACGCCGCGCGCCACGAAATGCTGCAACAGATAGCCGTCATTCGAGGCGATCTCGACCACTTTGCTGTCCGCACCCAGGGCGAAGCGGGCAATCATCGCCTCGGCATAGCGTTCCGCATGGGCGACCCAAGAGCTGGAATAGCTGCTGAGATAGGCATAGTCGTGATCGAAAATCGCATCCGCTGGCACCGTCTCGGTGGTCTGGGCCAGATGGCAGGACATGCAGACCTTCACATGCAGGGGAAAGCGGCGCTCGGCCGCCACCGCCTCCGGCCCTCGAAGATAGGAATTGGCCAGCGGCGTCGCGCCCAGATCGGCGAGGGTGACGTTCAGGGGGGCCCTGCAGAAACGGCAAATCATGAAAGGGCCTCGAAGGCAGCGATTTGATCGGTGGTCCGGGCCAGCATATCCCCGCCATTGGCCCAGGCGCCATACCAGTCCGCGGTCCAACGGATCGCCTCGCGCGACGACAGGCGGCCCTGCCAGCCCAGGGTCTCGCGGGCGCGGGTGGCGTCGATGGCGAGCTTCGCCATCTCGACCGGGCCGGGATCGGCGGCCTGCTGCCAGGTCGTCTCTGCGCCCATGGCGCTCTGCATCGCCGCGGTGACCTCGGCGACCGAGAGCGCGTCGGCGGGATCGGCGGGGCCGAAATTCAGCGCCTCGGGCGCGGGGCCGGCCAGGATCGCCTCGAGAAAGGTCAGATACCCCGAGAGACAATCCAACACATGCTGCCAGGGGCGGGTGGCGCCGGGATTGCGCAGCTCCACCGGTTGCCCGGCGCGGATCGCCCTGACGATATCGGGCACCAGCCGGTCCTCGGAGAAATCGCCGCCGCCGATCACATTGCCGCCCCTCGCCGTGGCCAGCCGGACGCCCTGCGCCGCCAGATAGGAGCGGCGATAGGAGGCCGCCACGATCTCGGTCGCGGCCTTCGACGCGGCATAGGGGTCATGCCCGCCCAGCGGATCAGTCTCGGCAAAGGCGCGACCGCTCTCGTCGTTCTCGTAGACCTTGTCGGAGGTGACGACCAACACGGCCCGCACCCCCTCGCAGCCGCGCAGCGCTTCGAGCAGATGCGCCGTGCCCATGACGTTCGAGGCGAAGGTCTCGATCGGCTCGACATAGGAGCGCCGGACCAGGGGCTGCGCGGCCATATGCAGGACAATCTCGGGCCGGGCGACGGCGAGCATCGTCTCGATACTTTTGCGATCCCGCAGATCGCCCAGCACCGATAGGCCAGGAAAGCCGATCAGCGAATGCAGGTCCGGCGTCGCTTCCGGCGGCAGGGCGAAACCGGTGACCTCGGCCCCCAGCCGCGCCAGCCAATGCCCGGCCCAGGCGCCCTTGAAGCCGGTGTGACCGGTCACCAAGACCCGCCGCCCGGCCCAGATCTCAAGGTTCAGGGCCATATCTTCCAGGGCGCATTGCCGGCCTGCCACAGACCTTCCAGGTGGTTCTTGTCGCGCAGCGTGTCCATGGCGTGCCAGAACCCGTCATGGTTATAGGCCATCAACTGCCGATCGGCCGCCAGGCTTTCCAGCGGCGCCCATTCGAACGGGGTCGCATCGCCCTCGATCCGCTCCAGCACAGGCCGGTTGAGCACGAAGAAGCCGCCATTGATCCGGCCGGTATCACCGGGGGGTTTCTCGGTAAAGCGCTGCACCTCGCCGTCGACTGTCTCCAACGCACCATAGCGCCCTGGTCGGGTACCACCACACCCATGGCCGCGAGGCGACGGTGACCTCGGTCGTCCCTCCGGGGCG
>JBCBIS010000344.1:0-2252 GCA_038524325.1 Pseudomonadota bacterium | reverse complement strand
GGTCGGCCTGCTTGGCCGCGCACCGCGCTGGCGGGCGACCAGCACATTGACCAGAACACTCAGCCGCGGGACCAGGTTGAATTGCTGAAAGATGACACCGATCTCGGTGCGGGTCACAGAGATCTCGCGCGCGATGCGTCCGCCTGTCTGCACAGGCCGGCCCTGTACCGCAACGGCACCGCCAGCAGCGCCGCGATCAGAGAGGATCAAGCCCGAGATATGTCGGATCAATGTGGACTTCCCCGAGCCCGAGGCGCCGATCAGCGCCACCATCTCACCAGGAGCAATCTCCAGGCTGACAGATTTCAAAGCTCGGGTCCCGCCAGGAAACGTCTTCGACAGGCCTGTGACGGCGATTGCGCTCATGTCTCCCCCTAACGCCGTGATTGGCTATTCCGCAAAGAGCACAGTTGAATGACAGAGCAACGTCAGCCTTGCGACATCGCCGGGGCCAGCCGTTATTGCCCCGGCCCGGCGGCTTTCCTATAACGCGGGCGAGATCCCAGAACCCGACGAGGCACAGACCCATGGCAGGCCATTCCAAATGGGCCAATATCCAGCACCGCAAGGGGCGGCAGGATGCGGCCCGCTCGAAGCTTTTCTCGAAACTGGCGAAAGAGATCACCGTCGCTGCGAAGATGGGCGACCCGGATCCCGACAAGAACCCGCGCCTGCGTCTGGCGGTCAAAGAGGCCAAATCGAGCTCGGTCCCCAAGGATGTGATAGAACGCGCCATCCAGAAATCCCAGGCGGGCGAGGGCGATGACTACGAGGAAATCCGCTACGAGGGTTACGGACCCGGCGGTGTCGCCGTGATCGTCGAGGCGATGACCGACAACCGCAACCGCACCGCCTCGACCGTCCGCTCGACCTTCGGCAAAAACGGCGGCAACCTGGCCGAGACCGGTGCCGTCAGCTTCATGTTCGACCGAAAGGGCCAAATCCTCTACCCCGCCGATGCGGGCGACGAGGACACCGTGATGGAAGCGGCCATCGAGGCCGGCGCCGAGGATGTCGAAAGCTCGGAAGACGGCCACGTGATCTACACCGAGGCGACCGATCTCAACGATGTCTCCACCGCGCTCGAAGGCGTGCTGGGTGAGGCCGACTCGACCAAACTGATCTGGAAACCGCAGACCCTGACCGAGGTCGACGAAAGCTCCGGCGCGACCCTGATGAAGCTGATCGGCGCTCTCGAAGACGACGACGATGTCCAGACCGTCACCGCCAATTTCGAAATGTCCGACGAGGTGATGGAAAAGCTCGCCTCCTGACCCTCCGCCGGGTCAGAGCGGCACCCATACTCCCAGGCGCCACGAGCGGCTCCGGAGGAGACGCGCAACACAAGCCGTGTGAGCGCGCAGCGCAAACGCAATCTGGAACCGCGGCGCAGGGTCAGTCAGCTCCCAAACACACGGGCGAAGATCGTGTCGACATGTTTAGTGTGATAGTCGAGATCGAATTTCTCCTCGATCTCGGCCTCTGACAGGGCTGCGGTGACCTCCGCATCGCCCTTCAGCTCCGCCATGAAATCCGCGCCATACTCCCAGACTTTCATCGCGTTGCGTTGGACAAGGCGATAGGCATCCTCGCGGCTGACCCCTTTCTGAGTCAGCGCCAGCAGTACCCGTTGCGAGTGCACCAGCCCGCGGAACTTGTTCATATTGGCGATCATGTTGTCGGGATAGACGACCAGCTTGTCGATCACGCCGGTCAGCCGCGCCAGTGCGAAATCCAGCGTCACGGTGGCGTCCGGCCCGATATTCCGCTCGACCGAGCTGTGCGAGATGTCCCGCTCGTGCCACAGCGCGACATTCTCCATCGCCGGGACCACGGCCATGCGCACCAACCGCGCCAGCCCCGTGAGGTTCTCGGTCAGGACTGGGTTGCGCTTATGGGGCATGGCGGAGGAGCCCTTCTGGCCCTTGGAGAAGAACTCCTCGGCCTCCAGCACTTCTGTGCGCTGCATATGCCGGATCTCGGTGGCGATGTTCTCGATGGAGCTCGCCACCACGCCGAGGGCCGCAAAGAACGCCGCATGGCGGTCGCGGGGGATGACCTGGGTCGAGATCGGCTCGGGCACCAGGCCAAGTTGCGCGCAGACATGCGCCTCGACGCCCGGGTCGATATTGGCGAAGGTGCCGACCGCGCCGGAGATGGCACCGGTTGCGATCTCCTCCCGCGCCGTCACCAGGCGCCGGCGCCCGCGTGCCATTTCGGCATAAAACCGGGCGAAGGTCAGGCCCATCGTC
>JBCBIS010000343.1:0-2274 GCA_038524325.1 Pseudomonadota bacterium | reverse complement strand
GAAGCGGCGGAAAGCGGCCTGGGCTTCACCGATTTTGCCCAGACTTGGCTCGGAGAGATCGTCGCACAAGTCACAGGCATGACCGGGCGGCGCCCAGCGCTCTTCGGCATCTGCCAGGGGGGGGTCTTCGCACTCTGCCATGGGGCACATCACCCGGAAGCGGTCGCCGGGCTGGCGCTGACGGGAACGCCTGTCGACTTTCACGCGGACCTCTCGGCGCGGGAGGGGGCGCTTAACCGGCTGGCCCGGTCGCTACCACGCGATGTGATCGAGGAGCTGATGGCTCCGCGCAACCTTCTGCCCGGCGCGCTGATCGGCGCGCTCTTCCAGGCCATCACACCGGGGCGCACCTTCGTCAAATACAGCCTCGGCCTGTCAGAATTGGCGCATGATCCCGACGGTCTGGAACGGTTCATGGCGATGGAGGCCTGGCTGGCCGACCGGCCTAATCACCCGAGTGTCGCAACGCGCGAATGGCTGGTCGAGCTTTACCAGAAGAATGCGCTGATTGCCGGCGCGTTCCGGGTCGCAGACCGGCCCGTCGCGCTCGGCGAGATCACATGCCCGGTGCTCAACATCATCGGCCGCAGGGATCATATCGTGCCGCCAGAATGCTCCCGCGCGTTGGAGACCCACCTCCGCCCAGGGCTCTATCGGTCGGTCGAGACCGAAACCGGACATATCGGCGTTATGGTCTCGAGGCGGGGCAAGGACAGGGTTGCCGAAGCGCTCGCCACATGGCTGAAGGATTTGCCGGCGTGAAGACAGGAAAATCGCGACATCTACGTCACGTCCTCGCATTCTTTTGTGTGCGGGAGGTTTCAAATCTGCCGAACCGCGCCTACCATCTGCAACTTCGGCGTCGTTGAGCCGAGATCAGCTCCAGGGAGATAGCTTGTGACCCACAGATCCGCTCTCGGCATCGTTGTCGGCGTCAGCCTGGCCGCCGCGACCGCCCTGACGGCGCCGCCGACCGCGGCTCAGGGGCTCGCCGGCCCCTATCTGGCCGCAGAACATGCCGCGCGCCGCGGGGATATTGCCGAGGCGTCGCGTCTTTTTGCGCGCGTTTTGGCTCGCGATCCGGGCAATGTGGAGCTGATGGAGCAAACCATGCTGCACCAGGTCGCCGCTGGGCAGATCGCCCAGGCAGTGGCCGTGGCGCGCAAGCTCGAAGAGGTCGAGCCAGGGCACCATCTGGGCGTGCTGGTGCTCTCCGCCGACGCGATGCGCAATGCAGACTATGCCGGCGCGCATGACCGGCTGCAGACGGGCGGGCCGAATGGCGGTCCTTTCGTGGGCCCGATCATGCAGGCTTGGGCCGCCTTCGGCATGGGCGACCTGGATGGCGCCCGCGCGCTGCTGGCGGAGCTCGAGGAAAAGGGCGCTGGCGGCCCGGTCGGGAAAATCCTGACCTCCCAGCATCTGGGTTTGATCGAGGCGGCGAATGGCGATGACGCGGCGGCTGGAACAGCGCTCGCGGCGGCAGCCGATGCCTCGAACCGCGGAGGCTCGTCCCGGCTCATCCGGCAACGCGCCGGCGTGCTGGCCAGGACCGGAGCGCGGACCGAGGCACTGGACCTAGTCGAGGAACGTCTCTCGCTGACCCTGGCCGACCGCCGGCTGGAAATGCTTGCCGAGCGGCTGGAGGCGGGCGAGACGCCGGCCCCTCAGATCACCACGGGCGAGCAAGGCGCAGCGGAAGCGCTGTTTGCCGTGTCCGGCTATGTCTCTCGCGGGAACAACCGGCTGATCGGTCTGGCCTATGCCCGGCTGGCCGCCTATCTCCATCCCGGCCTGGTTGAAGCGCAACTGCTCATCGCGGATATCCTCAGCCAGGACGAACAATTCGGCCTGGCGATCGAGGCATATGCCCGGATCCCCGAGGCGGCTCCCGAAAAACTGGATGCCGAGATCGGCCGGGCCCAAGCCCTGGAGGATGCCGGCGAGTTGGAAGAAGGGCTCACCGTCCTCCGCGAACTCGTCGCAGCCCATCCCGCGAGCATCGAGCCGCATACCGCTCTAGGCGATATGCTACGCCAGGCGATGCGCTATGAGGAAGCGGCCGAGGCCTATGACGGCGCGGTCGGCCTGATCGAGACGCCGGAGAACCGCCACTGGGTGCTTTACTACCAACGCGGCATCACCTTCGAGCGGTCGAAGCAATGGCCAAAGGCCGAGGCGGATTTCCGCAAAGCGCTGGAGCTCGAGCCCGATCAGCCCCTGGTTCTCAACTACCTCGGCTATAGCTGGGTCGAGATGGGCGAGAACCTCGCC
>JBCBIS010000342.1:0-2295 GCA_038524325.1 Pseudomonadota bacterium | reverse complement strand
GTCGCCGCCACCACCAGCGCGATGAAGATCAGAATACGAATGAGCGAGCCGAGCATGGCCGTGTCCTTCCGATTATTCCGCGCCAGCGGCGGTTGTGAGATAGGCAGCCAGGGCCTTTTCGGCCGCGACGCGGTTGGCCAGATCGCCCAGCCAATCCGCCATCGCGGTCTTGGCAGGGTCGCTCAATTGATCAGCCTCGCCCAAAGCGACGGGCAGATCGCCGGCTCCGACGGCAGATTGTATCCGGCTGAGGATCGAGGCTGTGTCGTTGCCCTCGGTCGCGACCGTGGGGCGGGTCTGAACCTGGCTGTCGAACCAGGCGGCGATTTGCGCGCCGGTGCCGTCGCCCAATTCGGCGCGCCTGTCCGCATCGATCGCCGCCCGTGCGGCGGCCGGCAGACGACCGGAAAGATCGGAGAGGCTGACCAGCCCGGTCTCGGCCAGCGAGGACAGCGCCTCAGGGGCCGCCGCGCCACCCAGCGCCACGACTTCGGCCAATGCACCTGCATAGGGCAGCCCTCCGGCGACCCGGCTGGCAAGCGTGCTTTCGGCGCCGCGCAAAGCCGCGGCCTCGACCGCGGTTTCAGCCTGTTCGAGCGCGTCGAACCCGGTCAGCTTCGCGGCCTCGGCCTGCTCCGCCACCGCAGCGATCTGTGCGCCGAGATCGGCCTGGACCACGGAAATCTGAGCATCGAGGGCGCCGGAGAGCTCCGCCAATGCTGCCTGTGAGGCGAACCCCTCTGCCTCGCCGCGTGGCAACAGAGCCGGGAGGGCGGCCTGCGCCGCCGAGACACTGGCGGCCAGGGTGTCTACGCGCGACTGCATGGCCTGCATCGCGGCCTGCAGTTCCGCCGCCACGGGCTCACCTTCCTGTCCCGCCGTCAGAGCGGCGGTCAGCGCCCGCAATTCGCCCTCGAGCCCGGCGACCTGCGTCTTCATGCCCTCCAGCGTCTGGCCATTGGCGGTCGCTGCGGTGGCGGCGCCCTCCGCGATATCGGTTGCTTCGGCGAGGGCCGTCTCAACCGAGGAGGCTTTGGCCATCGCATCGGCGGCCCCTGCCCCGCCTTCCAGTGCCGCCACCCGCCCTTCGATCGCGGTGACGGTGTCCTCCAGCCCCTGCGCGGCGCTGGCCGCATTGGCGCGGATTTGATCTTCGGCTTCTTTCAGCCGGGCTTCCAGCGCCGCGATACTGTCGGCTGTGCTGTTGGGGATCGGATTGAGATATTGCGCGACCGGCGCCGGCACATGCGGTGCCAGTTTGGGCCCGGCCCAGAGGGTCAGGCCGATCACCACAAGGATCAGCAGGAGCAGCATCAGCACCGTCGAGGCGAAGCTGGAGCCGGAGCTTTCGGCCACCGCTTCCTCATGCTGAGTGACCGGTGCGCGCTCGGCCAGGTCAGCTGGCTCGACAGCCTCGACTTCGGGCGTTTCGGTGGCCTTGGCGGCATCGGTTTCCGTGGTGGTCTCATTGACCTTGGACGGCGCGTCCTCGGCCTTATCCGGTGTCTTGCCTTTGCTCATCTCCGGCCCTCTCGCCCTTCTTTTTTGGCCGATCTCCGCATTGGTGTGACACCACAGGTCAGAGAGTCGGCCCCGGCGCATCCTACGAAGCGGGGGGGTGGTGCACAACCCAATGGACTTGGTCAATGAGACAGGCCGGGCGCGGGGGCCTCATTTTGCCGGCAGCGCCGACCTGACAGCCGCAAGCATCCCCGCCGCGTCTGACCTTTCGGCGACGCTTATGTGACCGAAACCCGAGTTTTCCGCTGGCTGTGATGCGGCACGGGAGATGGCGACCAATGTGGCCGACGTCAGAGGAAACGGCCCCGAATCATCGAGCCATCGGGCCAGGACCGAGGCGTTGCGGGCCGACCAGACGGTCACGACCGGGATCTCTCCGGCGCGGAAAGCCGCCGCGACCGGCGCGGGCGGGGGGCCGGCGGGCACGGCGGCATAGACCACCGCCTGATGCACCCTGTGCCCCGCCGCCTCCAACGCCTGCGCGAGATCGACCGACACATCGCGCCCCCTGGGATAGATAAACCGGCGCAACCCGCTTTGACGGGCGAGCTGGATCAGATCCGCGCTCCGCCCGCTTGCCGAGAGGCAGAGACCAAAGCCGAGACCCCTGGCCACCTCGGCGGTGCGGTCACCGACGCAGAACACCGGCAAATCGCGGCGCTCGGACAGGGCAGCAAAGCCCCTTATGCCATGGGCCGAAGTCGCCAGAACGGCCTCGGCCTGCAAAGGCCGGGGCAGCGTGGCCTGAATCGGCTCGACCCGCGTCAAAGGCCA
>JBCBIS010000341.1:0-2304 GCA_038524325.1 Pseudomonadota bacterium | reverse complement strand
GCTTTTACTTCCGCAGATCGGCCACCAGCATCGCGAAGAAATCGCGGATCGATTGCAGGCTCAGCTCGGCGTTCTGCGGAAGTAAAAGCGACAAGATGCAAGGCCCGGGGGCAGCGCCGCGCCCGGGCTTTGCCCTTCGATACGATCAGCCAAATCTGATCAGCGAGGCCGGGAGAGGTCTTGCACCACCGCCTCGGCAAGCGCCAGACAGGCGGTGAGCCCCGGGCTCTCGATGCCATAGAGCGCGACATAGCCCGGCACCCGGTGGTTCTCGATCCGGAAATCCGCCGCCGGGACGCCGGCCGGGACAATCTTTGGCCGGATGCCGGAATAGCCGGGGGCCAGCGCGCCGTCGGGCAGGCCGGGCCAATAACGGCGGATATCCGCATAGAACCGGGCCGCCCGCGCGGGGTCGACGGCGTAGTCCATGCGATCCACCCATTCCACATCCGGCCCGAACTTGGCCTGCCCGGCCAAGTCCAGCGTCAGATGGGTGCCCAGCCCGCCCGGCACCGGCGCCGGATAGATCAGCCGCTGGAACGGCGCGGGGCCGGTCAGGGTGAAGTAATTCCCCTTGGCGAGATAGCCCCGCGGCGCCTGCTCGGTCAGCGCCGCCGAGAGCGCGGGCGCGCCATGCCCGCCGGCATTCACCACCTCGCGCGCCCGCAGCCGCATCGGCGCGGCCCCGCCGGTGTCGATCTCGAAGCCTGGCTTCAGCGCGGTGACGGGGGTGGAAAGGGCCAGCATCGCCCCCGCCGCCTCGGCCTCGCCCAATAGGCTCAGCATCAGGGCATGGCTGTCGACGATCCCGGTGGCTGGCGAATGGAGCGCCGCGACACAGGCCAGTGCGGGCTCCATCTCGCGCGCCGCCGGGCCCGAAATTTCGACCAGATCCGACACTCCGTTCTGCCGGGCGCGCCGGGCGATATCGGCCAGGGCCGGGCGCTCGGCCTCTTCGACCGCGACGATCAGCTTGCCGCAGCGCCGGTGGGGGATGTGGCGGTCCGCGCAATAGCGATAGAGCGCATCGCGTCCCTCGACACAAAGCCGCGCCTTCAGCGAGCCGGGGGGATAGTAGATGCCGGCATGGATCACCTCGGAATTGCGCGCCGAGGTGACCGCGCCGATCTGATCCTCCGCCTCCAGGATCACCACCTCACGGCCCGTCAGCGCCAGCGCCCGGGCCGCCGCCAGCCCGACCACGCCCGCGCCGATGACGACCGTCTGCACTTCGTCCATTTGTCGCCTTGCCTTCCGCCGCTGCCCGGGCGAGAGAAGCGGCATGACCCTCGAGACGCCCTTCCCGCACCCGTTCTTCTTCCTCCGCCATGGCGAGACGGATTACAACCACGCCCGGCGCTTTCAGGGGCAGACCGACAGCCAGTTGAACGCGACCGGTCTGGCCCAGGCCGCCCGCGCCGCCGAGACGCTGCGCGATCAGCCGATCAGCGCCATCGTCGCCAGCCCGCTCAGCCGCGCGCGGATCACGGCCGAGACGGTGGCCGCGGCAAGGGGTGAGACCATCGCGACCGATCCCGAGCTGATGGAATGCCATTTGGGCATCCACCAGGGCGAGCCCTATCAGGACTGGCTGCCGGACTACTGGAAGGGCGATTACGCGCCGGAGGGCGGCGAGGATTTCTGGCAGTTCCGCGCCCGTGTCGTCCCCGCCATGCGCCGCATCGTGGCCGAGGGGCCGAACCGGCTGATCGTCGCCCATGGCGGGCTGTGGTACGCCGCGCGCAGCCTGTTCGCCATGGAGCCCGATATCGACCGGATGCCCAACGCCATGGCGCTCTATATCCAGCCGGACGGCGCACGCTGGCAGGTCGCGCTGATCGGCGAGGATGCCCGGTTCGGCCAGCAGGGCATGGGAATGCAGGGCCTGCTATGAGCGGGTTGCAGCTCGACAAGGACGCGCTGTCCGCCTTTCTGACCGAGGTGTTCCCTCAGACCTCCGGTACTTACGCAATCACCGAACTGGCCCCGATGCGCGCCACCATGCGCTATTTCATCACCGAGCAGCATCTGCGCCCGGGCGGCACCGTCTCGGGCCCCACCATGTTCACGCTGGCCGATCTGGCCTTCTATGCCGCCGTTCTGGCGATGATCGGGCGCGAGCCTCTGACGGTGACCACCAATCTCAACATCAACTTCCTGCGCAAACCGGCGCCCGGGGATCTGCTGGGCGAGGCGCGGATCCTGAAGCTGGGCCGGACCCTGGCGACCGGCGACGTGACCTTGCGCAGTCTCGAGGACCCGCAGCCGGTCGCCCATGCGCAGGCGACCTATGCGATCCCGCGC
>JBCBIS010000340.1:0-2314 GCA_038524325.1 Pseudomonadota bacterium | reverse complement strand
CGATCAGAGCCAGACTCGCCGCCATCGGTACGCCTGAATAATCCGCCGGCACGCCGATCAAGGCACCGTCCGGCACCTCTGCGGCGAGTTCGGCGAGCGACAGGGTTGGCACCATCCCCATTGCCATGATCGGACCCTCCTCCTGCACCATGGCGGCAGCCTCTCCACAGTGGCGTCGCGGCTGTGCGGCCTCAGACCACGGCGGTGATCACAGGTTGGGCGGCTGGCGGGAACAGTGCAAGCACCTTTGGCACTTGGACCCTGCCCCAACAGAAATACACGCCCTTGCCCCTGTCGATTTCTCTGACCAGGGCCAGCCCGACGGCTATGATCGTGGGCGGGAGGCCCGCAACTGCGACAGTGGTCGGAAGGCCGCCCGCGCCGAACCCTGCGCCGGCTCCGTGACAGGGTGCAAAACGCGCGGCCTGCGAGGCCGATTCAGCGTTTGCACCGCAGGGGGTTCTGGTTAGAGTCGCATCGAGTACCGGCTCGGAGATGGCCGGACGGAATTCCGGGCCTCAGCGCCCGCGACTGTGCGACTAGGAGAGAGACCGAACGATGAGCAAGCCACCCCGCCTCCGCATGAACCGGCGCCACGCGCTGACCGGGATCGCCGCCATCGGTGTGTCCCTGAACCTCCCGGGCCGGGTCCTCGCCGCCGGCGGGCAGGTCAATTTCTACAACTGGGACACGTATATCGGCGAGACCACGCTGGAAGACTTCACCAAGGCGACCGGGATCGAAGTGCAATATGATCTGTTCGCCGATAATGATGAGCTGTTCGCCAAGCTGAAGAACGGCAACCCGGGCTATGACCTGATCGTGCCAACCAATGATTACGTCGAGCGGATGGTCTCGGCGGACATGCTGATGCCGCTGGACCTGACGCAGATCCCGAACACCAAGAATATCGATCCGCAATTCATGGATCCCGCCTTCGACCCCGGCCGGAAATTCTCGCTGCCCTATATGTGGGGTTCGATCGGCATCGGCTATCGCAAGTCGAAGGTCTCGGGGGTTCCAGACAGCTGGGCACATCTCTACACGTCCGAGGAGTACGCGGGGCGCATCTCAATGCTGGGCGATGGCCAGAACGTGTTGGGCATGGCGCTGAAGCTGATGGGCAAGTCTCTGAACGACTGGTCCGAGGAGAATGTCGCCGCCGCAGAGGCGATGGTGATCGCGCAGAAGAAGAACATCACCGCCTTCGCGCCGGATAACGGCCAGGACCTGCTGCTCGCAGGCGAGGTGGATCTGGCCATGGAGTGGAATGGCGACATCTTGCAGGCGATGGACGAGGACGACGATCTGGGCTTTGTCATCCCGAAGGAGGGCGGGCTCTTGTGGGAGGATACGCTGGCCATCCCGAAGGGGGCGCCGAATGTCGAGAATGCCCATGCCATGATGAACTTCCTGCTCGACGCGGACGTGGGAAAGGACCTGGCCGAGTTCATCTTCTACGCCACGCCGAACGCCGCGGCCAAAGCGCTGACCTCGGACGAGTATCAGAACAACCCCGCAATTTTCCCGCCGGCCGAGGCTGTGGCAAAGTCCGAAGCCGCGATCTATCCCGGGCAGGAGGCGGTGAGCCGGATCGACGCCGCCTGGACCCGGATCAAAGCGGCTGGGTGAGCAAACGGACTGCGGGCGTCAGCGCCCGCAGTCCAGCTAGGGCGCCTATTCCGGGCGCCTCCCGCCCGCCTGGATCCATTGCCCAGAGATCGAGGCCCCTGGGAGCGATTTGAGGACCGATTTGGAAGATTTTCGCGGAAACATAAGGACCTTCCTCGCCTTCTTCGGACCGACCTTCGGTTGGGTGCTGCTGTTCTTCTTTGTCCCGCTGGGGATCATCTGGGTTTACAGTTTTGGCGAGAATGTCTCGCTGACCGAGATCGAGACGACCTGGACTCTCTCGAATTATGCCAGAATCGGGCAGCCCGAGATCATCAGCCTGTTCTGGCGCTCGCTCTGGCTGGCGGGGTTATCCACCGCGATCTGCCTTGCCATAGGATACCCTGCCGCACTGGTGATCGCGACGGCCGAGCCGCGCTGGAAGCCCTGGCTGCTGCTGATCATCATCCTGCCCTTCTGGACCAATCTGCTGATCCGCACCTATGCGCTCCTGAACATCCTCGGTACGCGAGGCAGGGTGAACGATGTGCTCGGCGGCCTTTGGGACGGGGCAGGCGGGGTGTTGAGTGTGGTCGGCCTCGATATCGGCCCCTTCCAGCCGGTGCAGTTCCTCGGCACCCAGATGGGGGTGATCATCGGTCTGGTCTATGTGCATCTGCCCTTCACCGTCCTGCCGATCTAT
>JBCBIS010000339.1:0-2356 GCA_038524325.1 Pseudomonadota bacterium | reverse complement strand
AAATCGGGCCGTCAGGCGATGGCGGTTCTGCTGGAGGATATCGGCTCGATGCCAGGTGTTCGGGTGGCGACCGTTTGTGGGCGGTTCTTTGCGATGGACCGCGACCAGCGATGGGAGCGGGTGGAGCGTGCCTTCCGCTTGATCGCCGATGGGGAGGGCTTGCAATTCGACGGCGCTCTCGCAGCGATCGAATCCGCCTATGTCGGCGATGTGACCGACGAGTTCATCGAGCCGGCCTGTGTCGCGGACTATCCGGGCATGATGGATGGAGACGGCGTGATCTCGGCCAATTTTCGCACCGACCGGAAGCGGGAACTGTTGGAGGCGCTGCTCGACCCGGATTTCTCGGCGTTCGACACGGCGGCGGCGCCGCGTTTTTCGGCGACACTGGGGATGGTGTCCTATTCCGACCGGATCGACGCCTGGATGCCCGCGATGTTCCCGCCCGAGGAGATTATCAACACGCTCGGCGAATGGCTGGCCTGTCACGCCAAGCGGCAGTTCCGGGTGGCCGAGACCGAGAAGTACCCCCACGTCACCTTCTTCATGAATGGCGGGATCGAGGAGCCGGACCCTGGCGAGGATCGCCAGATGGCGCCCAGCCCAAAAGTGCGGACCTATGATCTGGCGCCCGAGATGTCGGCGGCGGAGGTTGCCCGCGCACTCTCGGCGGCCATCGGCGCGGACTATGATCTGATCATCGCCAATTTTGCTAATCCCGACATGGTGGGCCATACTGGCTCGCTCGAGGCGGCCATCGCGGCCTGCGAGGCTGTCGATACCGGGCTGGGCCAGGCCCTGGCCGCGCTGGAGCAAGCAGGGGGCGCCATGCTCGTCACCGCCGATCACGGGAATTGCGAGGTCATGATCGATCCGGACAGCGGCGGCCCACACACCGCCCATACCACCAATCCGGTTCCGGTGATCCTGGTCGGCGATGCCGCGCATGCGCTGGCCGATGGCGGGCTGGCCGATCTCGCCCCGACCTTGCTGGCGCTGATGGGCCTCGACCAGCCGCCCGAGATGACAGGGCGCTCGCTGCTGGTGCCCAGGTGAGGCGCGCCGCCGCAGCATGTCTTCTCAGCCTCGCTTGCGCTTGGACCGCAAGCGCGCAGACGGCGGGCCTGGATCGGGCCCGCATGCTGTTGCGGCAGGCTGAGACCACGTTGACCCGCGCGGCGACCGGCCCGAAGGAGATGCAGCTTGCCGCCTTGGGGCAGGCCGTCAAGGCGCATGAGGCCGCGCTGGCGGCTCTGCGCGAGGGGCTGCGCCGCATGGCACGGAATGAGCAGGCGATGAGCGGGGAACTTGCCGGCGACCGCGCCCGGCTGACCGAGGTGCTGAGCGCCCTGCAATCCCTCTCGCAGGCGCCCCGCTCGGCCCTGCTGGCCTTCCCCGGCGGTCCGGTGCGCGCGGCCCGGGCGGCGACCTTGATGGGCGAGCTGACCCCCCGGCTCGAAGCCGAGAGCGCCGAGATCCGCCGCCGCCTTGACGAAATCCGCCGCCTCCGCGCTCAGCAGGACACGGCGCGGGTCGAGGCCAAGGGCGCCCTGGCCGGGCTGCAGGAGCTGCGCGCCCGCACCGCACAGATCTTGCGCAGCCGCAGCAAGTCGATCCCGGCGCAGGACATCACCGCCCAGGCCGAGGCCGCGGCACAGCAGGCGCGCAGTTTGGGCCAGTTGACAGCCGCGCTCGGCCGCACGCCTGGTGGCGCTGGTAATGTCAAACAGTTCGACCGCCTGCGTGGAACTCTGCCATTGCCGGTCTCGGGCCGGATCGCCTCGCGCTATGGCACCGAGGGGCGCACCGGCTTTGGCCTGACCCTGGTCGCCCCCGCCTTCGGTCAGGTGATCGCGCCGGTGGGAGGCACGATCCGCTATGCCGGCGATCTCAAGGGCTATGGCACCGTCGCCATTCTGGAACCGGAAGCCGGCTGGATGATCGTCCTCGCCGGCCTTGGCGCCGTGGACCGGGTGATGGGTGAGACGGTTCTGGCGGGTGAGCGGATCGGCGATCTGGGCGGCCCCTTGCCGACAAGTGAAGAATTTTTACTTGAGGCGGACAATCAGGCTGGCGAGATTGCTGAAGAAACGCTCTATATAGAAATCCGGCGCGGCGACGATCCAGTCGATCCTGCGCCCTGGTTCCAGACCAGTGGATGATCCATAGACTGGATGAGAGATCGAAAGGAAAGGCCCGGCATGCGCAAGACAGTATTGGCACTGACGGCAGGCGTTGCAATCGGGGCCCTGGCGCCGCATGTGATCACCTCGAGTTTCGCGCAGGAGAATTCGGCCCGGAACACCTATGAATATCTCGACCTGTTCGGCGATATCTTCGAGCGGGTCCGCGTGGC
>JBCBIS010000338.1:0-2372 GCA_038524325.1 Pseudomonadota bacterium | reverse complement strand
GCAGATCCTCGAAATTGTCGAGCCGGTCGGAGACCAGATCCCAGGTGGCCCCGGCATCGCCCGAGCGGAACAACATGCCATAGGCGCCCGCCGCCCAGGCGGTGCTGGCATCGGTGAAGACCACATCCAAAAGCGGCCAGGCGGGGCCATAGGCCAGGCTCTGCTCGGCGGTTTCCAGGCGGAAAAGCGCGTCCTCTAGGGCGAATTCGAGATCTTCACGGGTCGCGTCGGTGGCCGTCTCCAGCTCCGCTTCAGCGGCTTTGTGGCGGCTGCGGGCGGCGTCGATAACGATGGGGAACAGACTGTTCCCGTCGGCGACTTTCTCCCACGCGCCACCGGGCGCTTCCTGGCGCAGGATGACGCCGTCATGGCCAACCGCGAGGCCGACCCCCGCCGCCGAGAAGGCCGCGGCGGTCAGCGTGGAACTGACCGGGGCGATCGCCTGCTGCCACCCATCCGCGTCCAGCGCGAGGATCATCCCGCGTTCGCCGACCGCCACGGCGCCGCCCGGGCTCTCGACGATGTCGAGCAGAGCCGCCTCTTGCGCTTTCACAGCAGGGATCGCGGCGGTCTCGAGCTGATCGGGCACCTCTGCCGAGCGCCCATGGAAGGCCACCAGACCGGCAGTCGCGACCAGCAGAACGGATCGGCTCAAACGCATGTCAAAACTTCCGGAGCATGAGGGCCGTCGATCCCGGCGGCCGAGGGTAGAGCATGCTCCGCCCAAGTAGGGCGGAGCACAGGGGCTGGGAGGTTACTTACGGCCCCGGCGGCGCAGCGCCGAGGGGGTGAAGTCGCCATCGTCCAGATCGACATCAAAGGAGAATTGCGGGTTCTCCTCGCTGAGGAAGCTCAGCGCCAGATAGCGACCGGCTTGCAGGTCGTAGACCGGCTCACCCAATGGCAGCAGCACCTTGCTGTTCGACTCGATGCCGTTGAACGCCTCGCGCACGCGCCACAGCTCGCCCCGGCTGTCATAGAGATCGCCCAGCACGATGAACCAGCTGTCCTCGTCGAGGTAATAGGTGCGCTTGCCGTAGATGTGGCGCTCGCCGGATTTGAGCGTGCCTTCGACCACCCAGACACGGCGCAGTTCATAGCGCGTATGCTCTTGGTTGATGTGCTTTTCGCCCAGCAAATTGGAATAGCTCAGCCCAGGATCGGCCAGAGCGAAGTTATTCGCGGGCACAAACATTTCGCGCTTGCCCTTCAGGTCCCAGTTATACTTGTCGGGAGAGCCGTTGAACATGTCGAAATCATCAGTGGTCCGCATGCCTTCAGCCGCGGTGCCCGGGCCATCATAGGCGATGTTTGGCGCACGGCGCACCCGGCGCTGACCTGCGTTATAGACCCAGGCGGCGCGAGGATCCTTCACCTGGTCGATATAGTCATGGACCAGCAGCACATTCCCTTCAAGACGGGCGGGGGCGAGAATTTCCTGCATGAACTTCAGCAGCATGTTCTCGTTTCCCGAGGATTTGGTCAGGGTCGGACGGAAGATCGTGGTGTCCCGCAGACGCTGCAGCGTATACGCGCCGTTCGACTGCACCGGGGCCTGCATATAGGTCCGCTCGAATCCGGAGGCGCGATAACGCACGATGTGGTTCCACAGCGCCTCGACCCCGGATTTCGGCACCGGGAACGCGACCGGCGAGAGGTTGAGGCCCGACAGCCCCTGACCGCCGCCCGTCAACTCGATATTGCCGGCCTCCTTCTTGATCAGCGCGGCCGCCGCATCCGGCAGGGCATAGGTCCGGCGGGACTGGTAGACCGGCACGAAATAGGTCGGATAGCGCTTGATCATCGCCACCTGACCGGCCGAGAGGCGGCTGGCATGCTGATCGACATTCGACTGGTCGATCTTCAGGATCATGCTGTCGCCCTTGAACGGGTTCTTGAGGCGCCGTCCATCGCTGGTCGAGGCCGAAATCCCGCCGGTCCAGGCCGGGATCGAGCCATCGGCATTGCCGGCTTTTTCACCGCCCGTGGGCGTCAGATCATTGCCCAGCCGGGCAAGGTCCGAGGACGAGGTGCCGGCAGGGGCGCCGCCGGCAGCGAGGCCGAGCGCGAGTGCTGCCGCACTCGCCTTCCAAAACATGGGGAACTTCATCGTTTTCCTCCCGTTACATGTCGTTGTGTTGGCGGATCAGAACTGCATCGAGACCACGGCAGACGCGAAGTCGCGGTCATCGAACCCGTTGAACGTGCCCCCGAAAGACGTCGTGTAATTCAACGCCAGACTGTACCGATTCAGGTAATCGAAGGCGAGGCCGAACCCGAGCGACGTGCGCCCCTCGATGAACTGCGCATCCGAGGAATAGCCCAGGATATCCTGCGCCCACGAGATGCTGGGCGTCATGTTCACCCCGGCA
>JBCBIS010000337.1:0-2420 GCA_038524325.1 Pseudomonadota bacterium | reverse complement strand
GGTTCCGACCGCGACACCGACCGGGGAACACGCTGTTGCGGCCATGACCAGGATGGTCAGGCCCGCCAGGGATTTCAACGAGTGCATCGTCTCCGCTCCAATAGGATCCGCAAATATCCGATCTCTCGGACCCGGCCGGGGCCGGTTTGCCTGTTACTGCCGTCAACCGAGGCGGGCGTTCTCGATGATCTCGAGACAGCCATCCGGGCCGACCAGGGCGGCGTCGAAACGGCAATCGGGGATCGCACCCGTCCTCTCTGCGTGAAGCATCCTATACGACTCGGCGGCCAAACCCAAGCGCTGCCATTGTTTTTCTGAGATCGGGCTGTCGGCCCCAAGGAATTTGCGCGCCTTCACCTCGACGAAAACCAAAAGCCCGGGCCAGGTGACGATCAGATCGATCTCGCCCGCGCCTTGCATCCCGGCGCGCCAGCGTTGCGCGAGCACCTCGGCGCCGCGGGCCTCGTAGTGACGCGCAATGGCGGCTTCGGCGGCCAGACCCCCATAGTGGCGACGGCCGCTCCGTCGCCGTCGCCCGTCCGGAGGTGCAGCCGGAGGTAACCCCGTCTGACGCCCCCAGCCGGGGACCGTGGGCGGGATGCGCGGTTCGATCTGGGCAGTCATCATATTCATGCTTTGTTCCATACCTGAAAACACCCATCCCCGTCAATCCCCGTTCTCCTCCGGCGGTTCTCGCGCGCTTTGCGATAGGGCCAGCGCCCGGGCGTAGACGTCGCGGCGGGGCAGGTCGAGGCGTTGCGCGATCTCGCGTGCCGCATCTTTGACGGAGAGCCCTCCCAGCGCCTCGACCAGCGCCCGGTCGAGATCTTCCGCGCCGACGGGGCGGGACGGGGGCGGGCCGATCAGGACCACCACTTCGCCCTTGGGCGGGCCTTCCTCCCGATAGTGCGCCGCCAGAGGCGCCAGGCTGCCCCGGCGCACCTCTTCGAACCGTTTGGTCAGCTCGCGTGCGACGGCCGCAGACCGGTCTCCGCCCAGCATGGCCGCCATATCGGCGAGGCTCTCGGCCAGCCGCCGCGGACTTTCGTAGAAGATCAGCGTCGCGGGCACCGCGGCGAGCTCGGCCAGCGCCTTTTGCCGCGCCCCCTGGCGAGGCGGCAGAAACCCGGCGAAGAGGAATCGGTCGCTCGGCAAACCCGACACGCTCAGCCCGGTCAGCACCGCCGAGGCGCCCGGCACTGCAACCAGAGCATGCCCTTCCGCAATCGCCAGTTCCGCCAGACGGAAGCCGGGATCGGCGATCAGCGGCGTCCCGGCATCCGCGCAATAGGCCACCGCCATCCCGTCCCGGAGCCAACCCGCGATCTGCGGCCGCCGCGCCGCCCCGTTCTGGTCGTGATACGAGACCAGGGGCCTGCCCGCCAGGGCAATTCCATGGATATCCAGCAGCTTACGGGTCTGTCTGGTGTCCTCGGCAGCCAGCGCATCGGCGCCGGCCAGCACGTCGAGCGCGCGCAGAGTGATATCGCGTGCCTGGCCGATCGGGGTGGCCACCAGATAGAGCCCCGGTGCCAGCGCGGCCCCCTCCCACGCCCCCTCCCGTGGCCCGGGCACTACACCTTTGCCCGTCCGTGCAGCGGGGCCGGGATGGGCACGTTTACTTTCCTCATGGTCACTCATAGGGTCCGCCCGACACTGAGAGAGACGGCCACGGGGGCGGCCTCGGCGTAACTGTCCGGTAACCGGAATATCGCATCCGGGGGAGATGAGAGGATAAAATGTTCCGTTTGAGCTTTAAGCCCGTTTTTCTGAAGCCCGTTTTGTTGGGCCTCGCGGCCCTTAGCCTGCTGGTGGCGGGCTGTGCACCCGGGGCGCGGGGGCCCTCGGGCAGCGCCTCGGCACCGCGGGTCCAGGGCCCGACCTTCCAGCCCGGCGAAGTGGTCACCATGGCGCTGCTGAGCCCGCAATCCAGCCCGAACCAGGGCGCAGCAGCGCTGGGCCAGGCGCTGGTCAACGCCGCCCGCATGGGCATGGTCGACCTGGGCGAGCGGCAATTGGCGCTGAAGGTCTATGACACGGCCGGCGACCCGGCCCGTGCCGCCCAGCAGGCCCAGGCGGCGATTGCCGAGGGCGCGGATATCATCCTCGGCCCGCTGTTCAGCGCCGCGACCAAATCGGTGGCCCAGGTGGCCGCGCCGCGCGGGATCAAGGTGCTGTCCTTCTCGACCGACAGTTCGGCGGCGAGCAACGGCGTCTGGCTGACCGGCTTCCTGCCCGAGATGGAGGCGCAGCGGATCCTCTCCTATGCCCGGGCCCAGGGCCGCGGCCAGGTCGGGGTGTTCTATCCCGCCACCGCCTATGGCGAGGCGGCGCTGCGCGGGGCGCAGCAGGCGCAGCGCCAGGGCCAGACCCAGATTGTCGGCAGCGGCGCGTTCCAGCCGGGCTTCAACGGCGTCCAG
>JBCBIS010000336.1:0-2543 GCA_038524325.1 Pseudomonadota bacterium | reverse complement strand
CCTGTTCCTGGTCCATGGCGGCGGCGGTGGCATCGGCTCGACCTGTATTCAACTCGGCAAGGCACGCGGGCTGCGCGTGTTCACGACCGAGGGGGGCGAGGGGAAAGACTTCTGCGAAGCGCTCGGCGCCGACCGCGTGATCGATTACCGCAGCGAAGACTTCGTGGCGATCACGCGCGAGGGCGGCGGGGCGAGTGTCATCCTCGACATTATCGGCGGCGACTACATCGCCCAGAACATCAAGGCGGCGGCGGCGGATTGCCGGATCATCCAGCTTGCGTTCAACGCAGGCTCGAAGGTCGAGATCAACCTGATGCCGATCATGCTGAAGCGGCTGACCTATACCGGCTCGACCCTGCGCACCCGGCCCGAGGCCTTCAAGACCGCCGTCGCCCGGGCGCTGGAGGAGGAGGTGTGGCCGCTCTTTGCCGATGGCACGCTGAAGACGGTCACCCATACCGTCCTGCCGCTTGACCAGGCCGCCGAGGCCCATGGGATGATGGAAGCGGCACAGCACCGCGGCAAGATCTTGCTGCGCCCATGACGCGCTCTCCGCTCACCGCTTTTGCCGGGGAACGCCTGCCCGGGATCGGCCACAACCAAGGTCCACCCATGGAGGCCGGGCACGGGTTTCGGGTGCATGCCTGGAAGAAAGCCCGCCGGCAGTTGATGCCGCGGCTGCCGCTCGAGATCCTCAAGCGCCGGGTCGCCCGGGCGAGGGAGCTGGGCCTGGCCTATCCGCACTACGCCTCGATCCTGCTTGGGAGCGGACGGGACGTGGTGGCCTTTCTGTTCACCTGCGAGGCACTGGGCCTGCGCCTGCAGCGGGCCGGGGCGCGGCCGATCCCCGATGCCACGCGCGACAGGCTGGCCGGCCTGGCCTCGGTTGGCCGGCTGCTGATGGTGCCCGAGGACGCCGGTGCCGAGGCGCCGCTGACGGCCGAGGCCGCTCTGACCGCGCAGGACGCGCGCCGCCTGATCGACCGGATCGGGCAAGGGCCGCGTGTGGATGCCAGCCTCGCCCATGCCAGAACGCGCTTGCGCAGCCTGCTGTCGCCCGACCGTCTGGCAGGCGATCAGGTGGTGCTGATCGGCACCCGCCCGGTCGAGCGGGAATGGGCCGAATCCGCGCGGTTTGCGAAGTTCCTGCCGGCCTCGCAATACTTCGATCAGCCCAGATGAATCAGTTGCGAATGACCATTTCCATTACGCGGAAGTCGGCAGGGCGGAAGTTTCCCAAAGGAAACTCATTTAAAAAGAGAGGCTTACTCTGATTTCCAGAGCATAATTCTTGCCAGTGACGGTAAATGCCGCGCTTCTTTCCTGAAATTTAAGGCAGCAGAAAAAATTTTGCCTTTGTTGCGCAAGGGGGCTGACGCATCTGACGCTCCAGAACGCCCCGCGACGGGCAAATTGGAGGATACCCCTGATGAAGACTGGCTTTCACACGCTCGCCATCCCTGGCCCGACCAACATGCCGTTCGAACTCCGTCAGGCGATGGAAGTGCCGCTGGAAGATCAGCGCGCACCGACCTTCCCCGACCTGACCCTGCCGCTGTTCGAGCAGGTCAAGCGGATCTTCAAATCCGAGACCGGTCAGGTCTTCATCTTCCCAGGCTCGGGCACCGGCGGCTGGGAAAGCGCCATCGCCAACACGCTGAGCCCGGGCGACACCGTCCTGTGTTCGGTCTTCGGCCAGTTCTCGATGCTTTGGGCAAACATGTGCCAGCGCTGGGGCCTGAACGTGATCACGGTCGATCAGGAATGGGGCAAGGGCGTGCCGCTCGAGGAATATGCCAAGCATCTCGAAGCCGACAAAGAGCACAAGATCAAAGCCGTGCTGGCCTGCCAGAACGAGACGGCAACGGGCGTGACCTCGGATATCGCCGGCGTGCGCAAGGTGCTGGATGCCGCCGATCACCCGGCGCTGCTGCTGGTCGATGGGGTGTCTTCGGTCGCCTCGATCGACATGCGCATGGAAGAATGGGGCGTGGATGTCTGCGTCTCGGGGTCGCAAAAAGGCTTCATGCTGCCGACCGGCCTGGCCATCATCTGCGTCAGCCAGAAAGCTCTGGCCATGCGCAGCACCGCCGAGCTGCCGCGCACGTTCCTCTCGTGGGACGACATGATGAAGATGAACAAGGATGGCTGGTTCCCCTACACCCCCGCCACCACCTTGCTGCGCGGCCTGAAGAAATCCTGCGAGATGCTGGAGGAAGAAGGGCTGGAGCAGGTCTTCGCCCGCCACCGTTTCCTCGCCGAAGGGGTCCGCAAGGCGGTTGAAGCGTGGGAAGGCTGCCGTCTCTGCGCCGATGGGCCCGAGTGGCACTCGGACACGGTCTCGGCGATCATGATCCCGGAAGGCTTCGACTCGAACGAAGTGGTCCAGCGCGCCTTCCACCGCTATCAGCTCTCGCTGGGCGTCGGGCTGGCCAAAGTCGCGGGCCGCGTGTTCCGCATCGGCCACCTGTGCAGCGGCAACGCCCGAGCCGAGCTCGATGTTCACGCCCACGTCTTTCATGGCCATCTCGGCGCCGGTCAGC
>JBCBIS010000335.1:0-2576 GCA_038524325.1 Pseudomonadota bacterium | reverse complement strand
CGGAGAACAGAGAAATGGCTAAAGTCAAACCCCGCGTGAAGGTCCCGAAAAAGGCGACCCTAGGCGATGTCATCACCATCAAATCGCTGATCAGCCATCCGATGGAGTCGGGCCAGCGCAAGGACCGCAAGACCGGCGAACTGATCCCGCGCAAGATCATCAACAAGTTCGTGGTCAGTTTCGAGGGCGAGGAAGTCGTCAATGTCGGCATCGAGCCGGCCGTCTCGGCCAACCCGTATTTCCAGTTCGATATGACGTTTCCCGGCGCGGGCACGGTTCGCTTCGAATGGACCGACGATGATGGCACCGTCTACGATCTCGAAAAGAAGATCGCGGCTGCATAGGCCCGGCGCCGAAGGGAGGATAGGATGAAGACTATTGCGAAACTTGCCGGGCTGACGGCGCTGGCGACTGCGGTCTCATGGACGGCAATGGCCGGGCCGGGGCCGGATCAAGACAAGCTGGTGATCGAAGGGGTCGAGATCGTTACCGAGGTCAAGGCACCCGAAGGCCATCCGCTCGACACGATCTATTCCGGCTGGCGGTTCCGGACCGACGAAACTCAGGCGCTGGAAGCGGATGATTTCGAGAACCCGGCCATGGTCGCGGTCGAATACGGCATCGAGCTGTGGGAAACCCCGGCAGGCGCCTCGGCCAAGTCCTGTGCCGATTGCCATGGCGATGTGGAGAGCATGAAGGGTCTTCGCGCCAACATGCCCCGCTGGAACGAGGCCAAGGGCAAGCCGGAAAGCCTGGAGCATCTGATCAACGCCTCGATCACCGGGCATCAAGAAGCCGAGGCCTGGAAATGGGAAAGCCCGGAGATGCTTGCCATGACCGCGCTGATCGGGATGCAGTCGCGTGGGATGCCCATGGGCGTGCAAACCGACGGGCCGATGGCCTCTTGGATCGAGAAGGGCAAGGATCTCTACTACACCCGTGTCGGCCAGCTCGACATGTCCTGCTCGCAATGCCATGAGGACAACTACGGCAACATGATCCGGGCAGACCATCTCAGCCAGGGGAACATCAACGGCTTCCCGACCTATCGGTTCAAATGGCAGGGGCTCGGCTCGCTGCACCGCCGGTTCTCGGGCTGCATGAAGAACATCCGGGCGACTCCGTTCAAACGAGGATCGGACGAATTTGTGGCGCTTGAGGCTTATCTCGCCTCGCGTGGGGCCGGTCTTGGGATCGAGACCCCTGCAGTTCGGAACTGACCCTTACCGCGTGTCCCGGTCCTCCGGGGCACGCAGTGACTTGGATCCTTTGCACAGTGGTCTTTTGCGCGCCTTTCGGTGCGGCCGGGACCGGTGTGCGCGACTTGGAGAGACAGATGATCTCGCGGCGTGACTTTTTGCAGGCGACAGTGGCAGCCTCGGCGATTGTCGGCGGGTCGGGCATCGGCCGGTGGAGCCAGATCGCAGCACAGCAGGCGCTGACCCAGGATCAACTGCTGGAATTCGAGACCTTCGGCAATGTCACCTTGATCCATCTGACCGACCTCCATGCGCAACTGAAGCCGATCTGGTTCCGCGAGCCCGAGATCAACCTGGGCGTAGGCGCGGTGAACGGCTTGCCGCCCCATGTCACCGGGCAGGATTTCCTGAAGCTCTTCAACCTCACCCCCGGCTCGCCCGAGGCGTACGCGCTGACCTATGTCGATTTCGAAGCGCTGGCGCGGGGCTATGGGCGCATGGGGGGCATGGACCGGGTCGCCACAGTCGTCAACGCCATCCGCGCGGACCGGCCCGAGGCGTTGCTCCTGGATGGCGGCGACACCTGGCATGGCTCCTATACCGCCGAGCAGACGGCCGGGCAGGATGTGGTCAATGTGATGAACCTGCTGAAGCCCGACGCGATGACCGCGCATTGGGAATTCACCTTCGGCAAGGACCGGGTGGATGAAATCATCGAGGGCCTCGATTTCCCGTTCCTCGGCGCGAATATCTTCGACAATGAATGGGACGAGCCGGCCTACGAGCCCTATCAGATGTTCGAGCGTGGCGGCGCGAAGATCGCGGTGATCGGCCAGGCCTTTCCCTACATGCCCATCGCCAATCCGCGCTGGATGTTCCCCTCGCTGAGCTTTGGCATTCGCGAGGAGCGGATGCGCGAGATGGTGCAGGAGGTCCGCGACGAAGGCGCCGATCTCGTGGTGGTCCTCAGCCATAACGGCTTTGATGTCGACCGCAAGATGGCGGCACAGGTCGAGGGCATCGATGTCATCCTCTGCGGCCATACCCATGACGCGCTGCCGGAGCCGGTGAAGGTGGGCAAGACCCTGCTGATCGCCTCGGGCTCGAACGGCAAGTTCCTCAGCCGGATCGATCTGGATGTGCGCGACGGCGCGATGCAGGGCGTTCGGCACAAGCTGATCCCGATCTTCTCGGATGTGATCGCGCCGGATGCGGAGATGGCGGCCCTGGTCGACACCCAACGCGCGCCCTTCGAGGCCAAGCTACGCGAGGTGATCGGGACCACGGACAGCCTCCTCTACCGCCGGGGCAATTTCAACGGCACCTGGGATGACCTGATCTGCAACGCGCTGATCAGCGAGCGGGAGGCGGATATTG
>JBCBIS010000334.1:0-2586 GCA_038524325.1 Pseudomonadota bacterium | reverse complement strand
CGAGGCTGTCTATGCCGCCAAGGAGATGCCGGCGCGGGCCTGCTCGACCGGCGAGCAAAAGGCGCTTTTGATCTCACTGATCCTCGCCAATGCCCGCGCGCTGGCGGCGGAGGGGACACCGCCCATCCTGCTGCTCGACGAGGTTGCCGCCCATCTCGATGCCGACCGCCGGGCCGCGCTCTATGCCGAGATCGAGACGCTCGGCTGCCAAGCCTGGATGACCGGCACGGGGGCGGAGCTGTTCGAGGCGCTGCCACCCTCCGCTCTCCGCCTCTCGGTGGTCGAGGCGTCCGGTGCCTCGGCACTGGTTCCGGCATGACCATCACGCTGTCCGAGCTGGCCCTGTTTGCCGTGGCGATGTTGGTGCTGGTCGCCTCTCCCGGCCCGTTCGTGGCGGCGCTGTCGGCCCGATCTGCCGCGCTCGGGCCCCGATCCGGGGCGGCGATGGCGGTCGGCGCGAGCCTCGCCGAAAGCATCTGGATCGCCGCTGCCCTTCTGGGACTGGGCGCCATCGCGGTGGCCAATGGCTGGGCGCTCGAAATCCTGAAGTTTATCGGCGCCGCCTGGCTGATCTGGATCGGGATCAACCTGCTGACCGCTCGGCAGACGATGATCAAACCGGGCGCCGCACCGGGGCGAGAGCCGCTGTGGCGGGCTTTTGCGTGTGGGGCACTGCTCAATCTCGGCAACCCGAAGGCGGCGCTGTTCTACATGGCGGTCTTCCCCGGGTTTTTCGACATGGCCGCGCTGACCTGGATCGATGGGCTGATCATCCTTGTGGTGGCATTTCCCATTGGGCTGGGCAATGACCTCGCCTATGTCTGGGCCGCCGCCCGCGCAGGCCGGTTCCTGGCAAATCGCAAAGCCGCCCGCCGGGTCGATCAAGTCTCTGGCGGCCTCCTCACCGGCGCCGGTGTGGCGATCGCGGCGACATAAGGAAATCATATGAGCGAGCTGGACACCCCCGATCACGAACCCGAATACGGTGCCGACAGCATCAAGGTGCTGAAGGGGCTGGAGGCCGTGCGCAAGCGCCCGGGCATGTATATCGGCGATACGGATGACGGCTCGGGGCTGCACCACATGGTCTATGAGGTGGTGGACAATGCCATCGACGAGGCTTTGGCGGGCCATGCGGACCTGGTTCGTGTGATCCTGCACGCGGACGGCTCGGTCTCGGTGAGCGATAATGGCCGGGGTATTCCGACCGGTATCCATGAGGAGGAGGGCATCTCGGCCGCCGAGGTCATCATGACCCAGCTCCATGCCGGGGGGAAATTCGACCAGAACTCCTACAAAGTGTCGGGCGGTCTGCACGGCGTGGGTGTCTCGGTGGTCAACGCGCTGAGCGATTGGCTGGAGCTGACGATCTGGCGCGATGGCAGGGAGCATGTCTGCCGCTTCGAACATGGTGAGACGGTGAAGCCCCTGGAGGTGACCGGCGACACCGACCATAAGGGCACGCTGGTACGTTTCCACGCCTCGGCCCAGACCTTCACGATGACCGAGTATAATTTCAAGACGCTAGAGCACCGTTTGCGGGAACTGGCGTTTCTCAACTCCGGCGTCCGCATCCATCTGCGCGATCAGCGCCATGCCGAGGCGCAGGAGGTGGAGCTGTTCTATGAGGGCGGGGTGGAGGCGTTCGTGCGTTATCTCGACCGCTCGAAGACGCCCCTGATCCCCGACCCGATCACCGTCAGCGGGGAGCGCGAGGGGATCACGGTCGAAGTCGCGATGTGGTGGAACGACGCCTATCACGAGAATGTCCTGGCCTTCACCAACAACATCCCGCAGCGCGATGGCGGTACCCATCTGGCCGGATTTCGCGGCGCGCTGACCCGGACGATCAACAACTATGCCGGCTCGAGCGGGATCGCGAAGAAGGAGAAGGTGACCCTCTCGGGCGATGACGCGCGCGAGGGGTTGACCTGCGTGCTCTCGGTCAAGGTGCCCGATCCGAAGTTCAGCTCGCAGACCAAGGACAAGCTGGTGAGCTCCGAGGTGCGCCCGGTCGTCGAAAGCCTGATGAACGAGAAACTGGCGGAGTGGTTCGAGGAGCACCCGTCCGAAGCCCGCGCGGTGGTCGCCAAGATCGTCGAGGCCGCCCTGGCCCGCGAAGCCGCGCGCAAGGCGCGTGAGATGACCCGGAAATCGGCGATGTCGGTCAGCTCGCTGCCCGGGAAACTGGCCGATTGTCAGGAGAAGGACCCGGCCAAGTCAGAGCTTTTCATCGTCGAGGGGGACTCGGCAGGCGGCTCGGCCAAACAGGGCCGGTCGCGCGAGAACCAGGCGGTTCTGCCGCTGCGGGGCAAGGTGCTGAACGTGGAACGCGCGCGGTTCGACCGGATGATCTCGTCCGAGCAGATCGGGACGCTGATCACGGCCTTGGGCACCGGGATCGGGCGCGACGAATTCGACATCACCAAACTGCGCTATCACAAGATCATCCTGATGACGGATGCGGATGTCGATGGCGCCCATATCGCGGCCCTTTTGATGACCCTGTTCTTCGCAGAGATGCCCGAACTCGTCCGTGCAGGGAGGCTCTATCTGGCGCAGCCTCCGCTCTATCGTCTCAGCCAC
>JBCBIS010000333.1:0-2591 GCA_038524325.1 Pseudomonadota bacterium | reverse complement strand
GTATGACCAGGACGCCCGGCCGGTCGAACCCTGCCGCGACCTTGGCCTGGGTTGCGCGGTTCGAGGTGCCAGCGCGCCCGTCCGGCGCCATCTCGAGCCCCGCGACCGACCATTCCAACCCCTCGGACAGAACCCCTCTGGCGGGGCAGAGCGGGAAGAAGGACACCCGCGCCCCAGGCCAGAGCTGCAGGCGAAGGACCTCACCCGCGGGAACCAGGGCGATGACTTCCGCTTCGCCGATCAGGATCACCGGGGGCTCGGGCCGGCGCAGCATGGCGTTGAACACCGCCAACATGTGATCGACCCGGCGTCCGGTGAACCCGGCGGCCAGGTAGAACGGCGCCTCGGTCGCGTAGAGGCATTTCTCGAAATCCGTGCTGTCCTGCTCCTGCAGCGGGACGAATGATGTCTCGGGCGCCAGCCGTCCTGTGGCTTCGATCGAGTCCATATCGCCGATCACCGCGCTGACCGGCAGGTGCCACTCGGTCAGACGGTCGGCCGCGCCATCGGCTGCGATCAGGGTCGGCGCGAAGGCGCGGGTCTCGGTCAGCATTGCCCGGTCGAGCGCCCCGCCGCCGACCAGCGTGACGGGGCCGGAGAACCGCAGGGGCAGGGCGGGACCGGGCTTGTTCATCGCCCTCACCTCCCGCAGCCTGCCACCTGCGTCAAGAGGCATCTCCGCCGCGGCACCTCTTCCACTCAGCTTTGGCCGCCATCGCCTTGACCGGTGGAGGTAAATCGGAGAGGTTCAGGCTCGGGTCCAGCGCGAGGGAGACCGCCACGATGACCGATCCTGTGCGACGACTAAGCTTGCGTGTCGGTGATTTTGCCATTGCTGCCGAGGGGTTCGACGACCCCGCCCGGCCGATCCGGATGTTGCTGCGCTCGGTGCAGCAAACGCTGGAGGAGACGCCCGAATTCGCCAATGTCAGCATCGGGCTGGACGATCAGGCGGTGACCGACCTGCTCGCAAAGCTGCAGCGAGAGGCCGCGGCGGAGGACGCTGAGTTCGAGGCCATCCCGGGACTGGTCTTGATCAAACGCGAGGCTGTGGCGCAGGAGGCGCCGCTTGCGGTCGAGGAAGCGCTGCCCGAAGCTCCAGAACCGGACGCCCTGCCGGATGCGCCCGAAGCGCCGGAGAGCGACGTGATCGCTCCGCCCGACATGCCGAAGACCGCCGAACCCGAACCCCAATCAGAGCCTGCCGCCGAGACCGCGCCGGGCGGGGTGCCGCGCATCTTCGGGCGCCATCCGATCGACCTGCCGGCCGGTGCAGACCTCGCCGACAGCGCGCCCGCGGAAGCAGCGGCTGAGGCAGTCGAGAGCCAGGCAGAGGCGGCGGATTTGTCGCCGCCGCCGGAAGAGCCTCCCACCCCGTCTCTCGGCGCGCAACATCTCGCCGAGCTGACCGGATCGGAGGACACTGTGGTCCTGCCAGGAGAGACCGGACGCGCAGTGGAACCGACGCCCGCCGACCCTCTGACCTCTGCCGCGGAGGGCGCCCCAGAGGCACCCGCGTCGCTGTCGGAGGAACCGATGGAGATCGAAGAGCCCGCCCCTGCCCCCGTGGAAGAGGCGCCGTCCCTGACCCAGGACGCGGCCGCCAGTGCGCCCGCTCCTGCCGAGGCGACCCCGGAAGAGGACACGCCTGCCGCGCCGCCGCCACATCTCGACATGATCCCGCAGGATATCTTCTCGGCGATCCAGCGTCAGCGGCCAGCGGACCTGGCCCCGCGCGACGCGGCACCCGCTGCCGAGGCACCCGCAGAACCGGCGGCGGAGCCCGAGCCGATCAATATCTTCGCGCCTCCGAAAGAGTTCGAGACCGCCCCTGCGGCGGCATCCGAGCCGGAGCTGGAACCGGCGGCTGCGACCCCCGACCCGACCCCTGCGCCCGCGGCGGAACCCGCGGCGCCGATCAACATCTTCGCGCCGCCCCCGGGGGAGGAACCCGTCGCCGCGGCACCGCCCCCTCAGCCAGCGCCGGCAGAGCCGCCCGCCGCGCCGGTGAACATTTTCGCCCCCCCGCCCGAAGCTCCCGCACCGCAGAGCGGCACAAGGCAGGACGCGTTGGAGACCAGCTATCGCAGCAATGCCATGATGGGCGTGCCCTCCGAGGCGCCACCGCATGAGGTGGCCCCCGGCGGGGCGCAGATCGAACCCGGCGATGTCGCGTCAGCCTCGGGCGCCGAGACGGTGCCGGAACTTCTGACCGCCTCTGCCGCCTATCTGACCCTCGTGAAGGATCAGAACCGGTTTACGCGGCGCGAGGTGATGACGATTTTCGACGCATTGCCCGGCGCACATCCACGTTCGCTGGAGGCGCGGATCAAAGGCTATGGCAAGCTGGTCCGCAACGGGCAACTCGTGCTTGTCGGCGATGGCTTGTTCGCGCTGAGCCAGGAAGAGCGCGACCGGCACAGCGCCGCCTTGTCACAAACCTGACGGGCGGCGCAGGCTCACTCCTGCCGGTCCGGGTCCTCGCGCCCGATCCCGCGGAACAAGGCGCGGAATGGCAGCGCCCAGACGACCCCGAGTGCCAGGTAGATCGCGCTCTCGACCAGGATATGCGGCCGGTCGAGCAGGCTCAC
>JBCBIS010000332.1:0-2650 GCA_038524325.1 Pseudomonadota bacterium | reverse complement strand
GATGCCATCGAGTTCTTGCTGGGCAAGCTCAAGCAGACGAAGACGAACTCGGAATTTTTCGACAGTATGAATGCCTGATCCGTCTCGTCAGGGGATCAGAACCAACGACCCTGTTGTTTCTCGCGCCTCCAGTGCTCGGTGAGCCTCGGCGGCGGAAACGAGGGGCAGTTTGGTGGGTTCGGGCAGCGCGATGCCTCCAGCGTCGATCGTGGCAAAAAGATCGTCTGCGGCAGCCTGCAGAGCGTCTCGTGTCGCAACGTAGTGAAACAGTGTCGGCCTGGTCACGAACAAAGACCCTTTCGCCGCGAGGATGCCGAGATCGACATCCCGCACCGGGCCCGATGCGTTCCCGAAACTCACAAGAAGACCCTTGGGTTGCAGGCAATCGAGGGACGAGATGAAAGTGTCTTTGCCAACCCCGTCGAAAACGACCGGGAGGCCGGAGGGTGCGATGGCTTTTACGCGTTCCGTGATGTCTTCGTCTTTCGACAGGATCACATGGCTGGCGCCTCGGCTCTTAGCGATCTCGGCCTTCTCGGTCGTGGAGACAGTGGTAATCGATGTTGCACCGAGATGGGAAAGCCACTGAAGTGCGATCTGTCCGACGCCACCGGCCCCGGTGTGGAAAAGGACTGTGTCCTTCTCGGTCACGGGGTAGATCTGGCGGATGAGATACTGGACGGTGAGTCCCTTCAGGAGCATGGCTGCTGCGGCGTCGAAAGGGATCGTGTCAGGCAAGCGGACGCACCGGTCGGCAGGAACACAGTGTTCGGCGGCATAGGCGCCGATCGGACCGGAGCAATAGGCGACCCGGTCCCCGATAGCCCAGCCGTCAACCTCTGATCCAATGGCCGCAATCGTGCCAGCGGCCTCCAGCCCAATCCCCGAGGGCATCTCGAGGGGATAGAGACCGGAGCGGTGATAGGTGTCGATGAAATTGACTCCAATCGCCCCATGTTGGATGAGCACCTCGTCAGCCGCCGGAGTCGGACTATCGACCTCCTGGAGTGTAAGCGTCTTTGAGCCGCCAGGTTGAGCGATGCGGATGGCAGGGATTTTGTTCATGTTGGATCCTTCCAGTGGCCTGGCGGAAGGAGATCTCGGGAAGGAGCATGGGTCAAGGTGCGAGACCGGATGCGGAACACGATTGTTGCACTGTCGAGTGGAAGTGGACGCGCTGGCATAGCAGTGGTGCGGGTGTCCGGCGGGGATGCGCTCCAAGTTCTCAATGAGATCGCGGGGGTGACGCCAGAGCCGAGAGCAATGGCTTTGCGCGCGTTTCGGACAGCGGAGGGCGAGTTGATCGACCGAGGCCTGGTCGTCTGGTTTCCGGCCGGGTCGAGTTTCACAGGCGAAGATCTGGTGGAGTTTCACTGCCACGGGAGCCCGGCGGTCGTATCTCTGTTGCTCAAGACATTGAGTGCGAGGCCGGCCTGCCGATTGGCAGAGCCTGGGGAGTTCGCGTTGAGGGCTTTTCAAGACGGGCGCCTTTCGTTGCCAGAGGCCGAGGCTTTGGGTGATTTGCTGGCAGCGGAGACGGAGGCGCAACGAAAGCAATCGGTCCGTTTGATGGAAGGCGCATTGATGTCCCGCGCCGGAGAGTGGCGGTCGGACTTGTTGCGGGCGCTCGCCTTGATCGAGGTGACGATAGATTGGGCAGATGAGGAAGTGCCACAGGATGTCCAGCCGGAGGTTTCGCATTTGGTTGCCGATGCCTTGGCAGAAATGCGGGAGCAGTTGGCTGGTGCAGACCGGGCGGAGCGGTTGCGAACCGGGTTCGAAGTGGCTTTGGTGGGTGCGCCGAACGCTGGAAAATCAAGTCTTTTCAATAAGATAGCGGGTCGTGAAGCAGCTATAACCTCGGCCTTTGCGGGCACGACCCGGGATGTGGGGGAATTGCGCTACGATCTGCAGGGTTTGCCGATTGTTTTCCTCGATCTTGCAGGATTGCGGGAGGCCAGTGACCCGGTGGAGCAGGAAGGTGTCAGACGGGCGCGCGAGCGTGCGGCGAAGGCGGACCTCAGGGTCTTCCTGAAGGCTCCTGATGTTGGAAAGGCAGAAGGCGTCGATAGGCAAGTGGGCGATTTGGTTGTGGCGACGAAGGCGGACTTGGCGGGCGGCACATCTGGTCTGTCGGTATCGTCAGTGACTGGAGAAGGCCTGCCTGAAATGCTAGACGAGATCTACAAGCGGGTCCGCGATCGAGAGGACATGAGTTTGATCGGGCATCACCGCCAGCGCATGGCTGTGGAGGACTCAGTCCGGTTCTGCGAGGATGCTCTGGATCGGGTTGGCAGCGATGACCTGGAAGTGGTTGCAGAGAGCCTCAGAGGAGCTCTGCATAGTTTGGATGTTTTGGTGGGTCGAACGGGTGTCGAGGATGTTTTGGGCGAGGTGTTCTCATCCTTTTGCCTTGGGAAGTAGGAGGATTGTTTCACGTGAAACACTCTGATCGGAGTTTCGACGTTGTCGTTGTGGGCGGTGGCCATGCCGGGTGCGAGGCAGCGCATGCGGCAGCACGGATGGGCGCGCGCACCTGCCTTGTTACGCATCGGTTCGACCGAATTGGCGAGATGTCCTGTAACCCGGCGATTGGTGGGCTCGGCAAGGGTCACCTGGTGCGAGAGATCGATGCGCTTGATGGTGTCAT
>JBCBIS010000331.1:0-2661 GCA_038524325.1 Pseudomonadota bacterium | reverse complement strand
CGCGGTCATCCGGTTTGGCGACAAATACAAGCAATGGAACGCCGCCTTCGATGCCGGCTATGCCGCGGCCCTGGGCAAGAGCCTGGTGGTGCTGCACCCGCCCGAGCATCAGCACGCCCTGAAAGAGGTCGACGAGGCCGCCCAGGCCGTGGCCGAGACGCCCGAACAGGTCGTCGCCATCCTGGATTACGTCATCAACGGCCGGCTCTCGGCCTGATGCGCCAAGACGGCTGACGCGGGCCCCGCGCTGCCGATGGGCCGCGCGTTTTGAGAACTTTAATCCCGCAGGCGTAACCGGCAGGCATGTGATCCACGTCAGAGGACCCTGCCAATGTCGATGGCCCTCAGCCGGCTCTTTGGAGGGCGTCAATCGAACGCCCTCTCCATCACCGACCGCGCCTTGGTCGAAGCGCTCGACCGATCCAACGCCATCATCTGGTTCGACGTCGATGGCACGATCCGCGAGGCCAACCAGAATTTCCTCGATGCGATGTGCTATACCGCCGCCGAGATCGTCGGCCAGCATCATCGGATGTTCGTGACGCCCGAGATGGCAACGGCGCCCGAGTATCAGGCCTTCTGGCGCAAGCTTGCCGCCGGTGAACACGCGACGGGAGAGTTCCCGCGCCGTGGCAAAGGCGGGCGGACGGTGTGGATTGAGGCGAGTTACTGCCCCTTTCACGACGCGAAGGGAGAGGTTGCCGGGGTGGTCAAGATCGCCAGCGACATCACCCAACGGAAGATGGACGCCCTGGATGCACAGGGGCAGATCGAGGCGATCTCCCGCGCACAGGCGGTGATCGAATTCACGCCGGATGGCGACATCCTCACGGCGAACGAGAATTTCCTGGGCGCGATGGGCTATACGCTGGCCGAGATCAAGGGCAAGCACCACCGGATCTTCATGGATCCGGAGGAGGCCGCTGACAGTGCTTACCGGGCGTTCTGGCAGGGTTTGAGACAGGGTGACTTCAAAGGCGGAGATTTTCGCCGTCGCGACAAGGCGGGCCAGGACGTCTGGATCCGGGCCAGCTACAACCCGGTGTTCGGCGCCGATGGGGTGGTTGTCAAGGTGGTGAAGGTGGCCACCGACATCACCCAGATGCGCCAATGCCTTGCCAATGTCGCCGCTGGCCTCGAGGCGCTGTCCGGGGGAGATCTGCAGAACCGGATTGAGGCGCCTGCAGATCCATTGTTCGAACCGCTGGTTGCGGATTTCAACGCCAGCCTCGCGCGGCTGGGCGAGGTGATCGGGCGCATCAAGGGCGGGGGCCTGCGCATCTCTGACGAGGGCGAGACCCTGATGCAGAGCAATTCGAGTTTCGCCGAACGCGCCCAAGAACAGGCCGGAGCGCTGGAGGAGGCCGCGGCCTCGCTGGAAGAGATCTCCGCCGCGGTGGAGGCGACCAGCGACAAGGCCCGCTCGGCCCGCCAGGCCTCGGACCGGGCCTCGGCGCAATCGGAACGCGGCGAAGAGGTCGTGCGCACCGCCATCGACGCCATGGACGGGGTCGAGAAAAGTGCCGGAAAGATCACCGCGATCATCGACGTGATCGACGCAATCGCGTTCCAGACCAACCTGCTGGCCCTCAACGCGGCGGTCGAGGCCGCCCGTGCCGGGGATGCGGGCAAGGGGTTCGCGGTGGTCGCCTCCGAAGTCCGCTCGCTGGCGCAGCGCTCGGCCGAGGCGGCCAAGGACATCACGCAGCTCATCAAGGAGACCTCGACCCAGGTCGAAAGCGGCGCCCATCTGGTGCGCGAGACCGGATCGGTCCTGTCCAAGGTGGACGAGGTGATCTCGACCATGGTGCGCGACATCTCCGAGATCACCGGCGCCTGCGAGGAGCAGTCCCAAGGGCTGGCCGATATCTCGCAGGCGGTGAACATGCTCGACAAGACCAACCAGATGACCGCCGAGATGGCGCAAGACGGTCTGCTGCGCGCCAAGGCCCTGCTGACCGAGGCGGGGGCGCTGGCCGATCAGACCCGGTTCTTCCAGACCGAGCCCGTCGGGGGGCAGACGGCCGGCCTGCGTCGGGCGGGCTGACACCCCCTGATCACGGGCTTACGCGTCTGCCGGGTCCAGAGGCTGCTCGAAGGCGCCGGTCAGTTGGGCCATCAGCAAAAAGGCGCGGCCGCCCGCTGTCTCGGCCAATTCGATCAGGCGGGTCTCGGCACCGGTTTCCTCGGCCACCCGGGCGATCAGGCGCTGATAGCTCGCCACGAAGCGCAGGGCGATATCGCGGAATTCGGCCTCGCTGCGCAGCCGGGTCCGGCCCAGTGTCAGCGCGACATCGTCGGTGATGCCCGAGAGGTCGCGGGCGATGGCCTTGCTGCGCTTTCCGCTGGCATAATCCATCCAGGTCGCCCGCGCGGCATGGCGCGGCGCGAGGTCCTGCAGGAACAGCCCTTCCTCGGCCAGCCCCTCCTGCACCTGCCCGGCGAGGCGCACCGTCTCGGCCACCAGACGGTCCGACAGCGAGGCGTTCATCAGCGCCCGGGCGGTATCGCTTTTCACCTCGGGCAGCTCCATCGCCGAGAGGAGCGGCGGCCATTCCAACGCTCCGCCGGTCGCGTCGATGTCCAGATCGGCAAAGGGCAGGCCGGGCGGGGTGTCGGCCGGGCGCAGCTCGGGCGATGGTTGTCGGTCGAGCGCCTCGT
>JBCBIS010000330.1:0-2670 GCA_038524325.1 Pseudomonadota bacterium | reverse complement strand
CCGAACAGCGGCTTTATTTCCATTCCTCGGGGCGGGACGCTCCCGGCACCCGCAACTACATGGGCGCTGCCGAACCTGCAATCGACGCGGCGATCGATGCCATTCTCGCAGCGGCGCAGCCCGAGCCGTTTCGCGCTGCGGTCCGCGCGCTCGACCGGGCGGTGAATGCCGGGATCTATGTCATCCCGTTCGGCGTTCTGGCGGAGGATCGCATCATCCATACCAGCCGCTTGCGCCGCCCTGAGAGCGAGACGCTCTATGGCTGGTGGGGATGGGGCAGCGGCCCGGCGCGGTGGTGGGCGGAGGAGGGGAACTGAGCGCGATCAGCGCCCTTTGCGGTTGCCATTGCCATTGCGCGACAAGGCCCGGGCGGCGAGGGCCTTTTTCCGGGTCTCGACCCGCAACTGCTCCGCCTCCCGCTCGGCCTTGGTCGGCGGAGTGACCAGACCGGCGGAGATCACCAGCTTTGCCGCTTCCTCCACGGTCATATCCAGCATTCGCACATCCTTCTTTGGCACGAACAGCAAAAAGCCTGAGGTTGGGTTGGGCGTGGTCGGCAGAAAGACCGAGATCATCGCCCCCTCATCCGCTTTCTCCAGAATCTCGCCCCTCGTCTCGGTCGAGACAAACGCCACCGCCCAGATGTCACGCCGGGGATATTCGACCAGACAGGCATGGGAGAAACTGGACGCGCTAGAGCTGAATACCGTCTCGGCAATCTGCTTGATGGCGTTGTAGATCGAGCGGATCACCGGCGTGCGGTCGATCAGGCTCTCGCCCCAACGGATCAACTGACGGCCAAAGACCCGCCGGGTCATCGTGCCGACCAGGGCCGTGACGATCAGGAAGACCAGAACGCCAAAACCCGGGATGTCGAACTCGACATAAGTCGAGGGATTGTAGATCGACGGCACCAGCGGCACGATCTGCGCATCGATGAACGTGATGATCGTCCAGGTCAGGTAGATCGTGATCACCAAGGGCGCGACCACGACCAGCCCGGTGAGGAAATTGGCCCGCATCCGTTGGAAGAAGCTGGACTTCTTTTTCGAGCTGCGCTGGGTCTTGGCGCTCTCCTGTCCCGTGTCGCTGCTGCGGCGCTGGTCTGCCATATGTCCCCGCTGGGCTCTGTTCCGCGAAAAACCTAGTATCCGAGTGTGCGGCGCACAATGCCCAACATGGGTTCCCCGGACTGATCTCGCAGGATGTTGGCGACAATTGCTTCAGAAGCGGTTTCCGGCCGGGTGACCGAGGCGATATGTGGCGTCACCGTCACTCTCGGATGCGCCCAATACGGGTGGTCGGCGGGCAACGGCTCGACATCGAAGACATCCATGGTCGCGTGGCGGATATGACCGCGGTTGAGCGCCTCTAGCAGCGCCTCGTGATCGATCAGAGCACCACGGCCGGCATTGACGATGCATGCGCCCTCCGGCAGCGCGGCGATCCGCTCCGCGTTCAACAGACGGGCCGTCTCCTCGGTATGGGGCAGCAGCAGGACCAGGATTTCGGCGCGCGAGATCAGCTCGCTCAGGCCGTTTGCACCGCTGAAACAGGTGACCTCTGGGATCTCCTTCTGAGAACGGGCCCAGCCCAGCACCTGAAAGCCCAGATGCGCTAGATGCGCGCCGCAATCGGCGCCCAGCGCTCCGAGGCCCAGAATACCCACTGTGCGGTTCCGCGACAGCGGTGGGAAGGTCAGCTCCCACTCCGTGATCGGATCCGCGCCGATATACTGGTCGATATCCAAATGGTGGCGCAGCACATGTCCGATCACGTAATCGCGCATGCCCTCGGTCAGCCCGGGCTCGATCATGCGGGCCACTGGAAGATCGGGGCGCGGATTGCAGCGCATCACAGCCTCGACCCCGGCCCACAGGTTGAGCACGGCGCGCAGCCCGGTATAGGGCGCGAAATCCTGGACCGGCCCGTTGCCGTCATAGACAAGGTAATCGACCTCCTCGGGCTGAACCGCCTCCGGATCGAGGTGCAACTGCATGGCCAGGCCCGCCTTCTCCGCCGCCTCGCGCAAGGCCGGGTCATAGAGCGGCCGCTTGGCCGCATCGCCAGAAAACAGAACGGTGATCATGGAGTGTCCTCAGCGCCGGTGGATATGTGCGCTCTGTATCAGACCGAAAGCGATGAGCAAGACCAGCATGGCCGAGCCGCCATAGCTGACCAGCGGCAGCGGCACGCCAACCACCGGGATCAGACCCATGACCATCGCCATATTCGTCGCCCAATAGAAGAAGAAGGTCGCGACCAATCCGCCCGTCAGCAAAGCGCCATAGCGATGGGCGTTCCGCGCCATCGAGACAAATCCCAGAACGACCACGCCGACATAGAGCGCGAGGAGCGAGAGCGAGCCGAAGAACCCGAACTCCTCGCTGAGCGTGGTGAAGATGAAGTCCGTATGTTTCTCTGGCAGAAAATTCAGCCGCGATTGCGTTCCCTGCATGAAGCCGCGGCCCGATATCCCGCCGGAGCCCATGGCGATCTTCGACTGCGTGATGTGATATCCGGCACCCAGCGGATCCGAGGACGGGTCGAGAAAGGTCTCGATCCGGCGGTATTGGTAGTCTTTCAGGATCTGCCAATCGGTGCCCCGACTTGCCATCACCAGCCAAACCGTGCCGCCCCCCATCGCGCCGACGGTGATGAAATACCACC
>JBCBIS010000329.1:0-2723 GCA_038524325.1 Pseudomonadota bacterium | reverse complement strand
CCTCGGGCGGGGCGAGCGCGCCCAAGGCATCGCCCAGGCCAAGCGTCACCGCGAAGACCACCGTCATCGCATCCGCCAGCGGCTCCTCCGGCGCGAAGACCACCGCGGCGTCCAGCCTGTCCTCCGCGCAGTGCCAACAGATTAGCCCGGACTCACAGCCGATCGCCGCCTGCGCGACCGCTTTTGAGAACGGGTCCTGCCCCCCAGGCACCTCTTCCCCAGTCAGCAGAGGTGGAAACAGCGGCGCGCCGCTCACCGCATCGCGTCCTGATCGGCAAGCCGCGCGGCGATGTCGAGGAAGGCCTGCGCCTGCGGACTGGCCGGGTTCTGGGCGACGATCGGCGCGCCGCCATCGCCGGCGACCCGGATCGACATGTCCAGGGGTATCTCGCCCAGGAACGGGATGCCGAGCTTCTCCGCCTCCGCCTGTGCGCCGCCATGGCCGAAGATATGCTCCTCATGCCCGCAATTCGAGCAGATATGGGTGGACATGTTCTCGATCAGGCCCAGCACCGGGGTCTCGGTTTTCTCGAACATGTTCAGAGCTTTGCGCGCGTCGAGCAGAGCGATGTCCTGCGGGGTGGAGACGACGACCGCGCCAGTGATCTCGGCCTTCTGGCTGAGCGTGAGCTGCACATCCCCAGTGCCGGGCGGCAGATCGACCAGCAGCACGTCCAGCCGCCCCCACTCCACCTGACCCAGCATTTGTTGCAAGGCCCCCATCAGCATCGGGCCGCGCCAGATCACCGCTTCGCCCTCGGGGACCATCATGCCGATGGACATGGCCGTGACCCCGTGATTGCGCAGCGGCAGGATGCGGGTCCCGTCGGGCGAGGAGGGCCGCCCCGTGATCCCCAGCATCCTGGGCTGGCTCGGCCCGTAGACATCCGCATCCAAGAGGCCCACGCGTTTGCCCTGGGCCACCATGGCGACCGCCAGGTTCGCGCTGACCGTGGATTTCCCGACCCCGCCCTTGCCCGAGGCGATGGCGACGATCTTGTCCACACCCGGGATGCGTTTATCCGCCGGCTCGGCCGGTTTGCGCTTGCCGCCGATATTCAGATCGGGGGGCGGGCCTTTGGCTGCTGGCTGGCTGGGGGTCGCGGAATGGGCGGTCAGGATGGCCGAGACTTTCTCGACCCCCGGCAGCGCCTCGACCGCGGCCTGGGCGGCGGCCCGCACCGGCTCCATCGCCTGACCCTTGGCCGGGTCCACCTCGATCAGGAACGAGACATTGCCGCCCGAGATCGTCGGTGCCTTGACCATGTCGGCCGAGACGATGTCCTTGCCCTGCCCCGGATCGACGATCTTGCCCAGCGCCGCCAGCACCTCCTCGCGGGTGACGCTCACGAGCCGCCTCCGGGCAGGTCGATCTCACCCTCGACCACATGCTCCATGTCCATGCCGTCCAGCGTGATCACCGCCCGCGCCTTGACCGAGCCCGAAGCCCCCGAGCCGCGCACCGCCTCCTCGATTTTCTGCTGCGAGGTCACCCCCACCTGCTTCAGAAACTTGCGCATCGACATGTTGAACGCGTCGTCGGTCATTTTGCCTCCCTGAGTTCTTCCTTGCTGAGTGGGTGGGCCGCCCCGCCTTGTCAAGGGAGAGCGCGGAAATTCCAGCCAGCGGGATGTGGCTGGCCAGGAAGCTGTGACCCAGGCATAGTTCCACCGCACGTTTCAGACCGGATTGTCCGATGATCGAAGAGAATTGGGTCCGCTACGTCGCGCGCTGCGACAGCCATATTCCAGGATTTCGCGATGCGCTGCGGCCCGGCGCGGGCGCGGCGGAGTTAGCGGCGGCCGAGGCGGTGATCGGGCGTGCGCTGCCCGAGGAATTGAAGACCCTGCTCAGGCTGAATGACGGCGCGGCGGAGCATCTGCTCGTGGTCTTCCCCGGCTCCTGGGTGCTGAACCCGGCGGCAGAGGTTGCGGCGTCGTGGAAAATCTGGGCCGATCTGCATGACGAAGACTATATGCGCGACCCGGAGGCTGTGACAGGCCAGTCCGACCGGATCAAACAGGACGAGCATTTCCGGCTCGCCTGGATCCCCTTTGCTGCAAACGGAATGGGCGATTCGCTCTGCATCGATCTGGATCCCGGGCCTGCAGGGCAGGTTGGCCAGATCATCTCGCAATACCATGACGAAGACACCCGTGACGTCCTGGGCGACAGCCTGGCCGAATTTCTCGCCTATCTGGTGACCCATTTCGGCAGCGATCCCGAAGAAAGGTTCGGTGACGACAGTTGGGACGGGATCATCAACCCCGACTACGCCATCATTCCACCAGAAGGGCGCGGTTCTTAATCTTCCCGCTCGTCCAGATAGTCCTGCGTGGTCCGCACCTTGGGGCGGAGACCGCCCTGAAACGGGGCAGCTTCGGCGTGGTATTGGGCGCGGACGCGGCAATCGTCGCACATTTGGATCAGCCGGGCATTGTCGGAATTGGTGAACATCGCGTGGGATGAGAGCTTTTCGGTGATCCGCTCGATTGTGGATCTCACGCCGAAGAGCTTGCCGCATTCGATGCAGGCGAAGGGTTCCTCTTCCTTCAGCACCCGCTGGCGCATGGCCTGGTCGCTCAGGTCCATCTGCGGGACCAGGGTGATCGCGTTCTCGGGGCAGACATTGGCGCAGAGGCCGCATTGCAGGCAGGCCTCCTCGCGGAAGTTCAGCTCCGGCGCATCCGGGTTGTCGCCCAGCGCGCCCGGCGGGCAGAGCG
>JBCBIS010000328.1:0-2785 GCA_038524325.1 Pseudomonadota bacterium | reverse complement strand
CTGGGCACTGTCGAGCGTGACCGTTTCCGCGCCACCCCTCGCGGCGAGCGTCGCCGGCGGCAGGCCAGGGCCACTGCCCTCGCCCATCGGAGTGCGGCCACGCAGATCAGGCAGCGCGAATGTCGTGCGCCCATCGCCGCCGAACCGGTTTCCCAACAGCGAGAACAGCGCCGTGAACTCATTGACGGACAGAATCTGGCCATTGAGATCAGCGCTGTCGCGCGGGCAGAAGGTCTCACCGACGATGAAGATCTCTCCGATCAGGCGTTCCTGCGCCGATGCCTCCGGCGCCTCGGCCAGCGCCCCGAGCGAGACGGTGGCAATGGCCGCCACGCGCGCCAGCGCGGCAGGGTGTGTGACAATCATGGATAGGCCCCCCAATTCTTGGACTTGCGCCCCTTCAGGCCTCGCAAGGTTCCGGCAGGGGCTGCGTTCTGCAACGACGGCCAATGCGGCCATGCCGGGGGCCTCGCACCCCCAACGGGAGAAAGTATGACACAATTTCCCGCTTACCGAGCGAGATTTCCCGGCGGGTTGGTTTGAATCTCCCCCCGCTTGACCGTCCCGGGGTAATCTGATGCTTGAAATCAAACGGGTCCCGCGCCATGTTCCGCGCCTGTCAGGATCAGCCAAGGAGAGACCATGGCCAAGGAAGAGATGCTCGAATTCCCCGGGGTCGTTTCCGAGCTTTTGCCGAACGCGACGTTCCGGGTGAAGCTCGAGAATGGCCATGAGATCATCGCCCATACCGCTGGAAAGATGCGCAAGAACCGGATCCGGGTTCTGGCCGGCGACAAGGTCCAGGTCGAGATGACGCCCTATGACCTGACCAAAGGGCGGATCACCTATCGTTTCAAGTAAGATCACCGGGAGGGGCCGCCCCATGCGCTCCGGCCCGAGCCCCGCGCCCACCCACCCGCCCACGCGCGCCTCGACCCGGAGCGCATGGGGCGGCCCCGCACCGTTGCGCGCGCAGGCCTGTGGCAGGCGGATGGCGCTGTGGCCATGCGGCTGATCCTGGCCAGCGCCTCGCCGCGCCGGCGGGACCTGCTGGCGCAGATCGGGGTGGTGCCGGATGCGGTGCGCCCGGCGGATATCGATGAAACACCGCGTCCGAGGGAGGTGCCGCGGGTCTATGTCGAACGTATGGCGTTGGAGAAAAACCATGCCGTCGCCGCGGAGCAGGACGCGTTGGTGCTGACGGCGGACACGGTGGTCAGTGCCGGGCGCCGCATCCTGGGCAAACCTGCCGATGCAGACGAGGCCGGGGCGTTTTTGCGCCTGCTCAGCGGGCGGCGACACCGGGTGACCACCAGCATCTGCCTGCGCTCCGGGGATGTCCTGCACCAGCGCACCGTCGAGACACGGGTGAAGATGAAGCGCCTCAGCGCCGCCGAGATTGCCGCCTATCTGGCTGGCGAGGAATGGCAAGGCAAGGCCGGTGGTTATGCGATCCAGGGCCGGGCCGCCATGTTTATCCCAGAGATATCTGGCAGTTACACCAATGTCGTGGGCCTGCCCCTGACCGAGACGGCGGGGCTGTTGCAGGCCATGGGTTACCACCTGTGAAGGGGCGTGTGCTGTTGATCGACCGGGGCAGCGCGGCCTTGCTGATCGATGGCCGGCTGGAGGATCTGCTGCTGGAGGAGGCCTCCGCCCCGCCCGCTCCCGGCGATATCTATCGGGCTCGGGTGGACCGGCTGATGCCCAATATGGGCGGCGCGTTTCTGCGGCTGGGGGCGGATTTGCAGGGCTATCTGCGCGAGGCGAAAGGCGTGAAGCCGGGGCAGGACCTGCTGGTCCAGGTCACCGGCTATGCCGAGCCGGGCAAGGCCCTTCCGGTCGCGCGCCGCCCGCTGTTGAAAAGCCGCGGCGTGATCCTGACCCCGGGCGCGCCGGGAGTGAATATGTCTCGTGCAATCAAAGACTTGGAGCAGCGTGAGCGGCTCGGCCAGGTGGCCTGGGAGACGGCCGAAATCGGCCTGATCCTGCGCAGCGCGGCGCGGGTGGCGGCGCCGGAAGCTCTCAGCGCCGAGGCGGCCGGTCTCCTCGCGGAATGGCGGCGGATCGAGGCGGGCGGGGAGGGGCGGCTGTGGCATCTCACCGGGGCGGAGACGGCGCTGAACGAGTGGACGGATCCGGTGCCGGACGCGATCCACGCCTATGGCCTTCCTGTGCAAGTATCTGATAAATATGGTGAATTAGCAGATCACCTAACGCAGGCCGAGCCTGATCCCTTCGACCGGTTCGGCGTGTGGGAGGCGGTGGCCGGGCTGCGCCGGGCGGAGGCTGCCCTGCCCTCTGGCGGCTCGATGATCGTCGAGCCGACCCGGGCGCTGGTGGCGGTGGATGTGAACGCGGCGGACGGCTCGGCCATGACGACGAATGTCGAGGCGGCGCGCGAGTTGCCGCGCCAGCTTCGCCTCCGTGGGCTGGGAGGGCAAATTGTCGTGGATTTTGCGCCACTTAAGAAGATGCATCGCAAGAAGATCGAGGAGGTGCTGAAGGCCGCCCTGCGCCGCGACCCGGTCGAGACCCAACTCGTCGGCTGGACCCCGCTGGGCCATCTGGAGCTGAACCGCAAACGCGAACGCCGCCCGCTGAGCCGCGAATGTGTCGCGTGACCCGCACAACAAAATCGACAGACATATGTCGCGTTAAAGTCAATTAACCGCGATCTTTGGCGACTGTTATAATTTGGCGCTCGCTGTATCGACCCAGCGGAATCTGCTCAGGTTAAGCTGCTAGTTTGAATGCCTCTGTCGGCGTCTTCATGTCCAGCGCC
>JBCBIS010000327.1:0-2795 GCA_038524325.1 Pseudomonadota bacterium | reverse complement strand
ATGATGCCGAACAAAGTCGGCACGATCAGAGCCAGCCTGCGCAGGATATAGGCGCCCAAGGCTTAGCCCTTCACCTTATCAGACAAGGCCGCTGCCTTCTCGGCATCCACCCACCAGAGGTCCAGGATGCCACGGGCATAGGCCGGCTTTGTCGCCGGGTCCGGTCTGCCGAACAGGTCCCAATAGGCGATGGTATGGCTGCCCTTGTTCCATTGTGGCACCCAGATATGCAGGGCGCGCAGCACCCGGTCGAGCGCCTTGACCGCGTTGGTCAGATCGTCGCGGCTCTCTGCCCGTTCGATCGCGTCGATCAGCCGGTCGACAGCGGGGTGCTTGACGCCCGCCAGGTTTTCGGTGCCTTGCGGATCGGCGCTGGAGGAGTGGAAATAGTTCCGAAGCTCCACACCCGGCGTCAGGCTCATCCCCTTACGGTCCACGGTGATGTCGAAATCGTACTCATCGAGCCGGCGCTTGTACTGCGCGGCATCGACCGTGCGCACCGTGCCCTCGATTCCGAGCCGCTTGAGGTTCTGGAAATAGGGGTTGGTGATCCGCTCGAAACCGACACCGGCCAACAGGGCCTCGACCGTCAGCGGATCGCCCGCAGCATTCTTGCGCACCCCGTCTTGCAGGGTCCAGCCGGCCTCGTCCAGCAAGCGGCCTGCGGCGCGCAAGGTTCGGCGGTTCTTGCCGGAGCCATCGGTGGCAGGAGGCACATAGGCGGGCGTGTCCAGCACGCCCGGGGGCAAATCCGCCTCCATCTCGCGAAGCAGCGCCAATTCCCCCGGCGTTGCAGCGCCTTCGGCCTGCATCGGCCCACCTTCGAAGAAACTGTCCGTGCGTGTGTAGAGATCGAAGAACAGCGTCCGGTTCGACCATTCGAAGTCGAAGCACATGGCGATCGCTTCGCGCACCCTGGGGTCCTGGAACTTCTCGCGGCGAAGGTTGAACCAATAGCCCTGGCTGCCTGCCGGCCGGTTGTCGGGCAGGGTATCGCGGACCACCTCGCCGGCACCGATGGCGGGGAAATTGGCGGGTTCATAGCCGGTCGCCCATTGTTTCGACCAGAATTCCTCGTAGAAATTGAAGGTCCCGGCCTTGAAGGCCTCGAAACTGGCGGCGCGGTCGCGGAAATATTCCAGGCGGATGCGTTCGAAATGCCAGCGGCCCTTGTTCACCGGCAGGTCCCAGCCCCAGTAGTCCTCACGGCGGCGATAGATCAGCGTTTTGCCAGCATCCGCCCGCTCGATCATATAGGGGCCAGAGCCGAGCGGCGCCTCCATGGTGCTGTCGGTAAAGTCGCGGCCGTCCCACCACGCCTTTGACAAGACGCCGAAATTGGCCACCAGCATCGGCAGGTCGCGTTTCGGCGCATCGGCGACAAAGTCGAAGCGGACGCGCAGCGGGCCCTCGACCGTGACGCTCTCGACCGGGGCATAGACGACGCGGTATTGTGGGTGGCCCTGCTCGCGCAGGGTATTGAAGGTCCAGGCGACATCCTCGGCGGTGACCTTGCTGCCATCGGCGAAACGGGCGCGCTCATCGAGCTCGAACGCCGCCCAGGCCCGGTCCTCGGGGTATTCGATCGATTTCGCCAGCAGGGCATAGAGGCTGTCGGCCTCGTCATCCGCCGGGGTCATCAGCGTGTCGCGGGTCGCCGCCGTGAAACTCGCCGGATTGCCTTTGAGGATGAAGGGGTGGAGGCTGTCGAAGGTACCCGAGACGCCGGTCGACCAGGTGCCGCCCGTCGGCGCCTCAGGCGTCGCATAGTCGAACATCGGGAAGCCGGCGCCGTATTTCAGATCTCCGAAGGCCGAGATGCCATGCGCCACCGTCGTATTGGCAAAAGCCATGCCGGGCAGTGCCCCGACGGCCGCAGCCCCAAGACCCAGACCGCCGAACGCGCGCCGGGTCAAGCCTTTCACAACTGTCGTGCGGGTCGTCCCGGTCTTGGCCATCCTGGCATCTCCCTGCTTGAACTAATGGGTAGGGGTAAGCTGGGGCGGATTCAACCCGATGACCAGTCGATCCTGGCGCAAAAAGGGGCCGCGCGCTGCACGGCCCCTGTCTGTGTCGGTGACAAAGCTGTGACCCGAGCTTACTCCAGCGGCTCGGGCGAGCCATCTTCCTCGTTGAGATAGACGATGAGATTGATGCGATCTTCCGGCTTCTTCAGCCCGCCAAACGCCATCTTGGTCCCAGGCGCGTAGGATTTGGGCTTCTCGAGGAACGCGTCGAGTTCTGCCAGCGTCCAGCTGCCGCCCAGACCTTTAAGCGCATCTGAATAGTTGTAGCCCTCGACCGACCCCTGGTCGCGACCGACCACACCCCACAAATGCGGTCCAACACCGTTCTTGCCGTCTTCCAATTTGTGGCAGGCCCGGCATTTGCGGAACACTTTCTTGCCGGCGCCGGCATCAGCGGCGGCCAGCAGAGCGGCATAAGGCCCAGTGGCAGCCGCCGGCGCAGTCTCCTCGACCGCATCGGCCGCCGCGGCGGCGAGGTCACCAACGCTCTCGGTCGTTGCGTCAGCGGCTTCAGCGGCGTCCTCGGTCGCGGCTGCGGCGGTATCGGAGGCGGCGTCGCTAACGGCTGTGGCCGTGTCCTCAACCGCTTCCGTGACGGTCTCAGCGGTCTCTTCGCTGGCTGCGGTGACGTCTTCTGCGACCGTCTCCACGGTCTCTTCAACGGCTGCTGCAGTGCTGTCGGCAGCGTCTGTCACGGCTTCGGCCGCGGTGTCGTCGCTGGCGGCTGCGGCCTCTTCAGACGTTTCCTCGGGGGCGGCCTCCTCCTCG
>JBCBIS010000326.1:0-2873 GCA_038524325.1 Pseudomonadota bacterium | reverse complement strand
CGCCTCTCAGGTTGTCATCGCCGAGCCCGCCAATCAGATGAAGCTCCGCAGTGCCAGTTAGTCTCCTAATTCCTGAGATATAATCGTTGCCACTGCCGCCATCGAGAGTGATGCTGTAGCTGCTCGCAAAGTAGGAACTGCCGTAATAGAGCCGATCATCCCCGTCACCGCCCAGCACCGTCGCATCCGCGCCGATATTCACGTCATAGCGGATCGTATCATTGTCCGCCCCGCCATCGATCAGGCTGCCGCGGACGGTGACCAGACGGTCCGCCCCATCGCCGCCGAAGATCGAGTTGGTACCCGAGCTATCCGAGATCGTGTCATCGCCAAGCCCGCCAGAGATCACATCATCCCCGGCATCCCCGCTCAGACTGTCAGCCCCATCCCCCCCATCAAGACTGTCATTCCCATCGCCGCCAGAAAGCGAATCCGCATCCGCCCCACCATCAAGACTGTCAGAACCAAGGCCGCCAGAAAGCGAGTCCGCATCCGCCCCGCCATCAAGACTGTCAGAACCAAGGCCGCCGAAGAGTGTGTCTGTGCCCAAACCGCCGATGATCGTATCGGAGCCGTCCCCACCGAACCCAACATCTGAGCCTTCGCCAAGATCGATCTGATCATCGCCGCCCTGTCCATCGAGGCGATCGTTCCCGCCGAGACCTGTGATCAGGTCGTTGCCGCTGTCACCAGTGAGGATGTCGTCGAGCGCTGTGCCCTTGAGCGTCTGATCCATTGAAATTACCTTAATCAAGAGTTGATTCTTTGGATAAAAGTCTCAGACGAGGGCGGCGAACGCGCAACCAATAAGTTTATTTTCATAAAATTTTCGCCTTTAAGGCCCGTCTAAAATCGCAGATCGAGAGTAGGTAGCGGACAAAACCTACAGCTCGCGCTCCCGCAGTCATTGGGGTGCATCGGGCGTGTGGCTGATGACTTGCTCGAGATGATTCGTTCTTAAAGCGCCTCAGAAAATTGACCTGATTGCTTGAAGTCTGGTGCTGCACCGACCTGACCACGTTCAGAAAGTGTTTAGGTCAATCCGATCATGGCGGATTGAGCACGCTTCAATCCGGGATCAACTAAAACGGAGCTTAATCTAATCAGGCTAGGTTGTGAACAGCCTCAGGTCCCAGGCCACTGGGGTCTCCAGGCTGGTCTTGATCTTTGCGAAGTCTGGATGGTCGGCATTGATCACGAGATTGCGTTCACCCCGGGCGACAACGGATGGGACGAACAGGGTGGCACTGCGTTTCTCGCGATACCAGCTTCGGCCGAACAGGCGGGCGGCCTCGCCGTCGCGGCTGTCCCAGCCGGGGATCTTGTGGGCATTCACCACTTCATAGCTGAGCCCCGCGGGCAGGGTGATCTTGAGGCTATGCTGATTAGGGGGCATGACACCATTGGCATGGGCGAGTTTCTCGAGCATCGCGGTGGAAAAATACTCGGCGGCATAGATCACCGCTGCCCCGGCCTCGTGCCATCGGCCTTTTGCGAGGCGGGCGCCCTCGGCGCTCCAGACCGGGAAGCGGCCAGCCGGATCACCAATCCGCCAGGCGGTCATCGGCTCGGTCAGGCGGCGGTGGCCGGCGCCCGTGTTAGACGGCAAATCCAGCCTCGACACCCTGGATCAAGTTGAGAACCGCATCGGCACCCGCCGAGGAGGAACTCGCCATCTCGAGCGGGCTGTCGCCGTCGAGAAGCGGGTGCGGCCGGGTCAGGAACGCCTCCACCAGGCTTTTGTCGCCGTGATAGACGCGGCTCACCGCATCGACCACACGGCCGACCTCATAAAGTCGTTCGCTCAGCTCACGCGAGAGCGGTTTGCTGGCCTTGACCGTCCGGCGGAAGGTCGCCTCTGGGATCAGCGGGCCGATCACCCTGCCCTGCCCCAACACGGCGCCGAGGGCAGTCGCAGCCCCTGTCGGCAACCCGGCCGAGATCCGCCGCGCAAGCGAGATATCGGTCAACCCCTCACCGTCCAGGTCCAAGAGCCGCCCAACCCGGGCCGCAACGCTTGCCGGAATCTCGGCAGGATCGGTATAGAAGGTGAGATCAGACATTGGGTTCCTCGCAAAGATACACCGTCGAATTCGTCATGTGACGAAAATATAGCGATCAATTGGCGAATAATCAAGGTCGGCTGCCCCGCTGACTCCGATGACCTGCACGGCCTCGACCAAAGGCAGTTCGACGGGATCGCTGCGTTAAACAAGCATCCTTGGGGTAGCATTTGTTTGGCATGAGATGGCTCCCTCCCGCCATACTTGGATTTGTATTTGTTGAAGGTGCCCTGGCTGATCCCTTAGCGGCGGCAAACATCTGCAGTCCGCTCGCCAGCTTACTGTTCGTTGATCATCTGGATGAACTGTTCGTCGGTGACTCTCGGCTTATTCTCAGTTCTCTCCTTTGCGAGGACTCTACCATTTCGTGGAGGAGATCCAGGGGCTCAGGTCACAGCCGCTTCCTATGGAAGCATGGTGGTTCTCCCGATGTAAGGCTGATCTGGCCAGAGCCTCCATACAGTGGAGGCCAGATCGGCCGAGACGATCGTCTCGGGGGCTGGTGGCTGATAGCCTAAGAATGTGTGCGAACGGATCGTGTTGTAGTGCTTCCACCATTGCTCGATCAGAACTTTGGCCTCCCGCAGATCGTTGAAGAGTCCACATTCAGCAACTCATCGCGGAGTTTGCCGTTGAAGCTCTCGTTGTAGCCGTTCTCCCATGGGCTGCCGGGTTCAATGAAGAGGGTCTTGGCGCCAACCTTCATGATCCACTCCCGGACAGCATGGGCAGCGAACTCTGGGCCGTTATCAGATCGGATGTGGCCCGGCACACCTCGTCTCACCATCAAGTCGGCTAGGACGGCGAGAA
>JBCBIS010000325.1:0-2947 GCA_038524325.1 Pseudomonadota bacterium | reverse complement strand
CGGGCGACGCGGCGCAGGCGGCGCTGGCCGCCGGCGCCGTCGGGCGGCAGGTCTATCACCTGGGGCCGGAACGGGACCTGCCCTTCTTCGAGGCCGAGGACGGCACGCCCTTGCCCGTAGACCGCGTGCCGCTGGCCGAGGCCGAGGCGGGTGAGGCCCAGCCCCTCCATGCCTGAGGCCCTGATCGGCTGGCGCCCCTGCAGCCCGCAAGCCGCCCTCGCCTTCTTCCCGCCCGAGCCGCTGGAGGCCTCGATGGCCGATGCTCTGCCACCGCTCGCCCCGGCGGGCGGGTTGGCGCAGAGGATCTTTCAGGTGCGCTGCCCGTACGACCTCACGATCCGCCGCTCACCCTCCGGCATGGTGCCGGTCCGGTTCGAGCGGGTGCCGAACGAGACCGGGTTGAGCCAGGCGGGATTTGACGGTCTTGTCACCCCAATCGACCCGACAGCCCAGCGCGCGCCCGCCCGCCCCGCGGTGCAGATCAGCCTCAACCTGATGCTGGTGACCGAGGCCGAGGCGGTGCTGACCCTGACCCCACCCTTCATGGCGCCGGGATATCGCGACTGGCCCGGCAGCCTTGTCTCCGGGCGCTTCCCGCTGCGCGCCTGGCCCCGGCCATTGAACGCCGTTCTGGAATGGCAGGACCCGGGGCGCGAATGGGTTTTGCGACGCGGCGATCCGATGGCCTATCTCTGGCTGACTTTCCCCGATCCCGACACCGAGCCACGGATGGTCGAAGCCGCCATGACCCCGGCCCTCAAACGTCATTTCGCACAGGTTGACAATGTGAGTTCGTTCGGACGGAATGTGGCACCGATGTTCGCCGAGGCCGAAGCCCGCCGGCCCGCCCGTTTGCTTGTGGAGAAAAAGACCGGATGCCCCGAATTTTCGTGAACGCGCTCGCCAATTTCGCGGTGCAGGGCGGGATGGTCAGCTTCACCCTGCAGGACCGGCGCGGCCCCACGGGCCAAGGGCAGGTTCCGCCGCCCGAGGATGTGGCGGATATCACTATGACCGAGGCGGAATTCGTCCAGATGCTGACGGTCTTCGAGCAGAATCGCCAGGGTTTCGAGCAACAGATGGGCAGGCCGCTCGGCGCAGCGCAGCCGGGAATGGCGCCCAAGGCACCCGGCCCCGCGCCGACCAACCGGGCAGGCGGCATGAAGATCCGACCCAAAGCGTGATGGAGGCCGCGCCGGATGCCAGGCTCTATCTCGTCACGCCAGAGCGGTTCGAGCCGGACGCCTTCACCGCGGATCTCGCGCGGCTGTTCGACACGGTGCCGGTCGCCTGTATCCGCCTCTCGCTGGGCGCGGTGGCCGAGGAGGACGACTGGCGCCGGATGGCCAACCATCTGATGCCGGTCTGTCACGAGGCCGATGTCCCGCTGGTGATCGCCGAGCATTATCGGCTGGTGCAGCCGCTGGGCCTGGACGGCGTGCATCTCGCCCAAGGCGGCCCGCCGGTGCGCGCAGTGCGCAAGGAGCTGGGCAAGGACGCCATCCTGGGCGCTGCGGCCGGTGCATCGCGCCATGCCGGGATGACCCTGGCCGAAGCGGGGGCCGATTATGTCAGCCTGGGCCCCGTGGGCGAGACCGGCGCGCTGGGGGGCGGAGAGACGGCACCGGATGACCTCTTCGCGTGGTGGTCCGAGATGATCGAGACCCCGGTGGTCGCCGAGGGTGGCGCAGGGCCCGAGGAAGCCCGCCGGCTGGCCGAGACGGCGGATTTCATCGTCCCTGACCGCCGATTGTGGGAGACGCCTGAACGCCTCCTGCCAGCGCTGCGCGAGATGGCGGAGATCCTGGCCGGCTGACGGCCCAATCGCCCCGCGCCGCACTGCGATCTCGGCAAGCTGACACGACGTCATTCTGGACAGAACGCGCCCTCTCGCGGCACAGTCGCGCGCAAACGCAGCGCCCAGAGGCCGATGACTGACCAGCCGACACAAGACAGCGAGACCCGATCGCAGCCCGATATCACGCGGGAGGTCCTTGCGCCCTATCTCGACGCGCATGTGCCGGATTGCGGCGACCTGACGGGCATCGAGAAGTTCGGCACGGGCCAGTCGAACCCGACCTATCGGCTGGATTGCGCCACCGGGCGCTATGTGCTGCGCGCGCAGCCCAAGGGGGTGTTGCTGAAATCGGCCCACGCGGTCGACCGAGAGTTCCGGGTGATGCGGGCCCTGGCGGAAACCGACGTGCCGGTGCCGGGCATGATCCACCTCGCCGGGGCCGACAGTCCGCTGGGACGTGCATTCTACATCATGGAGTTTCTCGAGGGGCGGATCTTCTGGGATCCTGCCCTGCCAGATCAGCCGCGCGCCGAGCGGGCGGCGATCTATGGCGATATGAACCGGGTGCTGGCGGCGCTCCACGAGGTCGATATCGTCTCCGTCGGGCTGGAGGATTATGGTCGTGCGGGAAGCTATTACGAGCGGCAGTTCACGCGCTGGTCGAAACAGTACCGCGCCTCGGAACTGACGCCCCGGCCCGAGATGGACCGGCTGATGGATTGGCTCGGCACGGCGATGCCGCCCGATGACGGCGTGGTCAGCCTGGTCCATGGCGACTGGCGGATCGACAATCTGATGTTCCACCCCTCCGAGCCGCGCATCATCGGCGTGCTGGATTGGGAGATCTCGACCCTCGGCCATCCGATTGCCGATCTCGCCTATCAATGCATGCAATGGCGCCTGCCCAATGCCGGGGCGATGCGGGGCCTGGGCGGCATCGACCGCGCAGCGCAGGGGCTGCCGGACGAGGCCGCCTATGTGGCACAGTATTGCGAACGGCGTGGCCTGCCCGGGGTCGGGAACTGGCCCTTCTATCTCGCGTTCTCCTTCTTTCGCCTGATCGCGATCCTGCAAGGCGTGGTCCGCCGGGCGCATGACGGCAATGCTTCGAACCCCGAACGGGCGCAGCAGATGGAGGCGGCCATTCCG
>JBCBIS010000324.1:0-2961 GCA_038524325.1 Pseudomonadota bacterium | reverse complement strand
ATCTGGGGGGGTGATGCGCTCAACCCGCTCCACCGCGTTGCGGCCTGGACGGCAGCAGCGCTGGTGCCCGAGCGGCGCTTTACCGGCGAGGGGGTCGTTCGGATCCAGGCCAGCGACAATATCGCGGCGCTGCGCCGGCTGGGGCGCGATCCGCTCTATCTCTCGCCCCCCTCGGCCCGGGAGATCTTCGGTTTGGTCCGGGTTGTCGACGCCGCGGCAGAGAGTGCGGAGCGGACCGGTCTGCCATCGCTTCTGCTCCTGGGCGAGAAAGATCAGATCCTGCCGGTCGGTGCGGTCGAGCGGGTTTATGCGAGGCTGCCCCGGCCGCGGAAGACGCGGCGCTATGCTGACGGGTGGCATCTGCTGTTTCGGGATCTTCAGGCGCGCCGTGTCTGGCAGGATGTGGCCGAATGGGTGCTGGCACTGCCACCGCGCGCCTGCGCCGCAGAGGTGGGGCCTGGGGGAAGCTGAGCGCCCGGCCCGGCAGGCGCCGGGAAGGCCCAAGCCGCGCTAACGGGGGAGGCGGGGGGCTTGCGGCGACCGGTCGAGGCTGAGCGCCTCCGGCCAAAGCCCAAAGGCTTCGAGTCCTGCGATGGCGCCAATCACGGCGAGCAGGCCCAACATCATCAGGACCCGGCCTTTGGGCGGAGGATGGCGGGCCCAGCGGGACAGCCGCATCAGCCAGACCATCCAGTTCACCGCGGCAGCCTGCTCGGCTTTCCCATGGCGAAGGGGTTTTGATAAAGGTCGCCATGGCTCTCGACACCGACTTCGAGGATGATATCCGAGCGTGGGCGGGCCACACATAACAGGATATAGCCGGCCTGGGATTGCCGGCGGTTCAGGGCCGTGCCCTTGGGCTGGACGACCTTGCCCGAAAGCTTCCGCGCCGCGCAGGTGATGCAGCCCCCATAGGCGCAGGCGATGGGAAGCTGGACGCCGGCCTCGAGGGCAGCGGCGTAGATCGTCTGATCCTCCGCCACGTCGAGCACGGCGCGATCGCGGTTGATCAGGGTCACCTTGTGGCGGGTCATGCCGCGGCGCCCCCAAACGGCATGCGGCTGGCGCCGCATATATCTTGTGTTGCGCAGCGCCTCCGGCGCTGCTCGCCCCCCTCCCGGCCTCCCCAAGGGGAGGGGCGCCAGCGGAGAGGATCAGGCAAATCGGGCGAGGGCATCTTGAAACCGGGTCGGATCGACATTGCCGCCGGTGATCGTGCAGATCACCGCATCTCCTTCGATCCGATCGCCGCGGAACAGGGCGGCGGCAAGTGCTACGGCGCCGCCGGGCTCGGCCACCAGTTTGAGGCGGAGGAAGGCGTGGACCATGGCCATCATCGCTTCGTCATCGGTGACCGTGAGGCCCGCTCCGGCAAGTCTTTTCAGGATGGGGAAGGTCAGGACGCCCGGAGTCGGGGTGACGATTGCATCGCAGATCGACCGGATCGGGCCCTCGTTCGACAGCCGCTCCCCGGCTTCGAGCGAGCGGGCCATGTCGTCGGAGCTGTCCGGCTCGACCGGGCGCACGCGTAAGCCCGGATGCGTGGCTTCCAGAGCGAGCGCGATGCCCGACGAGAGCCCTCCGCCGCCGCAGCATACCAGGACATCGGCGCGCTCGACCCCGGCAGCCCGCGCTTGTTCGGCGATTTCCAGGCCGCAAGTGCCCTGACCAGCCAGGACCATCGGCTCGTCATAGGGACGGATCACGGTCAGGTCCCGTTCCTCGGCCAGGGCCGCGCCCTTGATCTCGCGGCTTTCACCGCCGCTACGATCATAGAGCACGACCTCGGCGCCATGCGCCCGGGTATTGGCGATTTTCAGGTCCGGCGCGTCGGCCGGCATCACGATCACCGCCGGTATGCCAGAGAGTTCGGCCGCATGGGCGACGCCTTGCGCGTGATTGCCCGAGGAGTAGGCGAGAACCCCCTTGTCACGGGCGGCTTCAGGCAGCTCCGAGACGGCGGACCAGCCGCCGCGGAACTTGAAACTGCCGGTTCGCTGCAGACACTCGGCCTTGACCAGCACCCGGCGGCCCGCGAGCTCGTTCAGGAACGGGCTTTCGAGGAGCGGCGTGACGCGGGCAACACCGTCGAGCCTTTTCCGCGCGGCATGGATATCGTCGACCGTAATCGCTTCGCCCGTTGCGTTGTAGGGGGCAGCACGGGTCATGTCAGGCTCTCCAGGAACGCGCGGAGGGCGGCGAGGGAGGCCGGCTCGTCCAGCAAGGGGCAATGGCCGCGATCCGGCACTTCGACCGCGGACATCCCGGGCTTGCGGGCCTGCATCTCGGCGAAGGTCTCGGCCGTGAGAATGTTCGAATTGGCGCCCCGCAGTGTCAGGACCGGGCAGGCGATCGCGTCGAACAGCGGCCAGAGATCCGGCGGCGCATCCGGGATTGAGGCTTCGACGGCATCGCGCAGCTTTGGATCGTAGGACAGAGCCGGGCGCCCCTGCTCATCGGCGAAACTGCGCCGCGCATAAGCGACCCAGTCGGCATGGGACAGATCCGGCGCGCTGGGGCCGTAGACCGTCATCAGCATCGAGGCGGCCGCTCCGAAATCGGCAAACTCCAGCGGCCGTCCGAGATAGGAGAGAATGAACTGGATGCCGCCGAGATCGATCACCGGCCCGATATCGTTCAGCACCAGCGCGCTGAGGCGCTCCGGTTGCCGGGTCGCGAGATCGATCCCGATCAGACCACCGCGCGAGGTGCCGACCAGAACCGCCCGCTCGATCCCGAGATGGTCGAGCAGTTCAAGCGCATCGCGGCCCTCGACCGGGATCTGGTATTCGACCACCGCGTCCTTGGCCCAATCCGACTGGCCTCGGCCGCGGTAATCCATCGAGATCAGCCGGTAAGCGCCCGCCAGATGCGGAATTAACGGCCCGAAATCGCGGCTGTCCCGGGTCAGGCCGGCGAGGCAGAGCAGAGGCGCACCGGCCCCGCCCGTATCGGCATAGG
>JBCBIS010000323.1:0-2988 GCA_038524325.1 Pseudomonadota bacterium | reverse complement strand
TTAAAAACTTCCTTTTTTTGGAAGAACAGAAACACGGGCAGGTCACTGATGAAATCGGTCATACGGGTGTTGAACGGGGAAGCGCTGGACACACCGCCGATATGGTTAATGAGACAGGCAGGCAGGTACCTGCCAGAGTATCGCGAAACCCGCGCACAAGCTGGGTCTTTTTTGGACCTTTGCTACAATCCGGAGCTGGCCGAGGAGGTCACACTTCAGCCGATCCGGCGGTTCGGGTTTGATGCCGCCATACTGTTTGCAGACATCCTTCTGATCCCCCATGCGCTGGGTCAAAACCTGCGCTTTGTCGAGGGGGAGGGCCCACGGCTCGATCCCCTCTCCGAACGCAACGATCTGGGTAAGCTGAAGCCGATCGATGAGATCGATGCTACGCTGGCACCTGTCTATGAAACGGTTCGGCGCTTGTCGAGCTCTCTGCCGGAGAGCACGACGCTGATCGGGTTTGCCGGTGCGCCTTGGACGGTTGCGACCTATATGATTGCAGGTCGGGGAACGACCGATCAGGCGCCTGCTCGGTTGTGGATGTACCGGGATCCGGACGGTTTCAGCGCATTGATTGATCGCATCACCGAGGCGACGATTCACTACCTCTCGAAACAGGTCGAGGCAGGGGCGGAGGTCGTCAAGATCTTCGACAGTTGGGCAGGGGCGCTGGCGCCCGACATGTTCCAACGGTTTGCCATCGAGCCGGCACGGCAGATCGTCACCGAATTGCGCGCCCGCCATGGTGGTCTCCCAATCATTGGCTTCCCCAGAGGGGTTGGCGGGTCTCTACCCGGTTTTGCTCGTCAGACCGGGGTTTCCGGACTGGCTCTGGACAGCACAGTGCCGTTGGCCTGGGCGCGTGAGGCGATGCCGGAGATGCCGCTGCAAGGTAACCTGGATCCGATGCTGATGGTCGCTGGCGGGTCGCCTTTGAAAGGCTCTGCCCGGAGCCTGGTCGAGCAGATGCGCGGCCATCCCTATATCTTCAATCTGGGCCACGGCATCACGCCGGATGCGCGGCCGGAACATGTGGATCAGCTCTTGGAGGCGGTGCGTGGGTGACTGGCTCGCATGGCTCTACCCGTTCACAAAATCACTGCACATCATGGCGGTGATCTCGTGGATGGCGGGGCTGTTCTATCTGCCAAGGCTCTATGTCTACCATGCCGAGCGCGCGACAGTCGGTGGGGAATTGAGCGAGACCTTCAAGGTGATGGAGCAGAAACTCCTGAAGGTGATCATCAATCCCGCTGGAGTTGTCACCTGGATCGCCGGCCTGTTGCTGGCATTCACCCCCGGGATCATCGATTGGAGCGAGGGCTGGGTTTGGGTCAAAGCGGCGGCAGTGATCGCGATGACTTGGTTCCATCACAAACTGATGGCGTGGCGGAAGCTCTTCCTTGCAGATGCGAATGCGCGCGATGGCCGATACTACCGGCTCATGAACGAGGTGCCGACGATTCTGATGATCGTCATCGTTCTGATGGTCATTGTAAGACCTTTCTGAAAGCCCTTGACTTCTATCTGAAATTCAAAGATGTTCCGCGTCTTCGTTGGTCCGAGCGGCCAGCGGTCTCTTGAAGACCGAGTTTTCGATCCACTCGACCTCGGCCGCTACTCACTCTCCCCGCCTGCGCCTGATCTGGACACTGATATGACCGAGCAGAAACTTTCTGATTTGAAAGCCAAATCGCCAACCGAATTGCTCGCCTTGGCGGAGGAGCTCGAGGTGGAGAACGCCTCGACCTTGCGCAAGCAAGACATGATGTTCGCGATCCTGCGCGAGATGGCGGAGCGGGAGGTCGAGATTATCGGCCAAGGCGTGCTGGAAGTTCTCCAGGATGGCTTCGGTTTTCTCCGATCGCCAGAGGCAAATTACCTGCCCGGGCCCGATGATATCTACGTCTCGCCAAACCAGATCCGGAAGTTCGCGTTGAAGACAGGGGACACAGTCGATGGACCGATCCGCGCCCCGAAGGATGGGGAGCGTTACTTCGCGCTTCTAAAGGTCAATGCGATCAATTTCGATGATCCAGAGAAGGTTCGGCACAAGGTCCATTTCGATAACCTGACGCCGCTCTATCCCGATCAGCGGCTAAAGATGGAAATCGAAGATCCGACGATCAAAGATCGCTCGGCGCGGGTGATCGATCTGGTCGCGCCCATCGGGAAAGGTCAGCGTTGTCTGATTGTGGCGCCGCCGCGGACCGGTAAAACGGTTCTGCTGCAAAACATCGCGCATTCGATCGAGGCGAACCATCCAGAATGCTATCTCATCGTTTTGCTGATCGACGAGCGGCCGGAAGAGGTCACGGATATGCAGCGTTCGGTGAAGGGCGAGGTGGTCAGTTCGACCTTTGACGAACCGGCGACGCGGCACGTCGCGGTTGCCGAGATGGTGATCGAGAAAGCGAAGCGGCTAACCGAGCATGGCCGGGATGTCGTGATCTTGCTCGACTCGATCACGCGGCTGGGGCGGGCGTTCAACACGGTGGTGCCGAGCTCGGGCAAGGTGTTGACCGGCGGTGTGGATGCCAATGCGCTCCAAAGGCCGAAGCGGTTCTTTGGCGCGGCGCGGAATATCGAGGAAGGCGGCTCCCTGACCATCATCTCGACGGCGCTGATCGATACGGGCAGCCGGATGGACGAGGTGATCTTCGAGGAGTTCAAGGGCACGGGTAACTCGGAAATCGTGCTTGACCGCAAGGTCGCCGACAAGCGCGTGTTCCCAGCGATGGATATTCTGAAATCCGGAACCCGGAAAGAAGATCTGCTGGTGGACAAAACGGATCTGACCAAAATGTTTGTTCTGCGTCGGATCTTGAACCCGATGGGCACGACAGATGCCATCGAGTTCTTGCTGGGCAAGCTCAAGCAGACGAAGACGAACTCGGAATTTTTCGACAGTATGAACGCCTGATCCGTCTCGTCAGGGGATCAGAACCAACGACCCTGTTGTTTCTCGCGCCTCCAGTGCTCGGT
>JBCBIS010000322.1:0-3021 GCA_038524325.1 Pseudomonadota bacterium | reverse complement strand
GGGCGCAGCGGGGTCGGGCATGTCGACCCAGGTCCGGCGGATATAGCCGTGCAGGCGCATCGTGTGCTCGCGTACCAGGGTCGAGGCGAGCTCGGCATCGCGCATCTCGACCGCCTCGATGATATGCATGTGATCTGCCAGCGAGCGTTCTGTACGGGTCTCATCGGCGCGCAGGGCCCGGCGGCGAACCGCCTTGAGATGGGTGAAGACCCCCTGCGCGATATCCACCATCGCCCGGCATTTCGACATGGCGATAATGTGGAAGTGAAAGTCGATATTGGCTTCCGAGTACTCGCTGAGCCGGGCCTTGGCGGCATCCTCGTCGAATTGGGTGCCGATCCGGCGGAGCTGCGCGATCTCGTCATCACTGGCGACCGAGCAGGCCAGCCGCGCCGCCATCGTCTCCAGCGCGGCCCAGACCAGGATCAGCTCGAGGATCTCGGGCAGAGTCTTGCGTTTGATGAAGACGCCGCGGCGGGGGCGGGTTTCGAGAAAGCCCTCCTGCTCCAGCCGCATGATCGCCTCGCGGACCGGGGTGCGCGAGATCCCCAGCTGTTCGGCCAGCCCGCGCTCATCCATCTTCAGATTGGTCGAGGGGTCATAGATGTCCAGATCTATGATCGACTGGCGCAGCACGTCATAGATATGGTCTTTCAAGCTGAAAGACCCATCCACCGGTTTGAGCTGAAGCCCAGTCGCCACGTCGTCTCCCCTGATCCGCCGTTCTCCGCGGCCGATTCTCGTGTATCTGGTATACCATGCGCCAGAGAGGTGGGGCGCGCAAGCGTCTTCTTGACCTCGAAACACTGAGAAATCGTGACAGGCGCCCCCGGCTTGGTCCAGCCAGGGAAGAGGGGCAAGGTTGCTGAGGACCGAACCGCCCCCCTTTGATCCGTGCGCCCCCCATGCTATCCGAAAACCACCCGCCAACCAGACCCCGAGCCGCGCCGCGTGACCACAAAACCTGCCACTGTCACCCCTATGATGGCCCAATATCTCGAGATCAAAGCGGCGCATGACGATGCGCTCCTGTTCTATCGCATGGGCGATTTCTACGAGCTGTTCTTCGACGATGCGGTCGCTGCCGCCGCCGCACTCGACATCGCGCTGACCAAGCGCGGCAAGCATCTGGGCGAGGATATCGCCATGTGCGGCGTCCCCGTGCATGCCGCCGAAAGCTACCTCCTGACCCTGATCCGCAAAGGCTTTCGCGTCGCCGTCTGCGAGCAGACCGAGGACCCGGCCGAGGCGAAGAAGCGCGGCTCGAAATCCGTCGTCCGGCGCGAGGTGGTGCGTCTGGTCACCCCCGGCACGCTGACCGAGGAGACGCTGCTCGACGCGCGGCGCAACAATTTCCTGGCCGCCTTTGCCGAGATCCGGGGCGCCTGTGCCCTCGCCTGGGCCGATGTCTCGACCGGGGAGCTGGCGGTCGCCGCGATTGCCCGCGCGGGGCTCGGCCCCATGCTGGCCCGACTGACCCCCCGCGAGGTGCTGATCCGCGATCAGGTCGAGGAGGACCCCACCCTCCGTGCGCAGATCGAGGAGGCGGGCGCCACCGTCACCCCGCTCGGCCCCGCCAGCTTCGACTCGACAGCCGGTGAGGCGCGGCTCCACGCGCTCTACCGCGTCGCCACGTTGGAGAGTTTTGGCCAGTTCGAGCGGGTGGAGGTGGCGGCCCTCGGTGCGTTGGCCGATTACATCGAGCTGACGCAAAAGGGAAAATTGCCCCTGCTGAAGCCGCCCCTGCGCGAGACCGGCCAGGGCGCGATGCGGATCGATGCGGCCACGCGCCGGAACCTGGAGCTGACCCGCAGCCTGTCGGGAGAGCGCCAGGGCAGCCTGCTCCACGCCATCGACCGCACGCTGACCGGGGCCGGGGCGCGCCTCTTGGCCGCCCGCCTCGCCGCGCCGCTGACGGAGACGGGCGAGATTGCCCGGCGGCTGGATGCGGTGCAGCATCTGACCGAGGATGCCGAGTTCCTCGCCCAGCTCCGCGCCGCCCTGACCCAGGTGCCGGAGATCGAGCGGGCCCTCTCTCGCCTGGTGTTGGAGCGCGGCGGACCGCGGGATCTCGCGGCCATCCGCACCGGGCTGGCGCGGGCGGCCGAGCTCTCCGCCCTGATGGCCGAATTCGCGGGCCTGCCCGAAGCGCTGACCGGGGCCGCCGCCCGGCTCACTGGCCACGATGCGCTGGTCACCCTGCTGGACGAGACGCTGACCACCGAGCCGCCGCTCCTGGCCCGCGATGGCGGAGTGGTGGCCGCAGGGGTGGACGCGGCGCTGGACGAGGCCCGGCGGCTGCGCGACGAGGGGCGCGGGGTGATCGCCGCCATGCAGGCCGACTATGCCGCTCAGACTGGGATCGAAACGCTAAAGATCAAGCATAACAACGTCTTGGGGTATTTCATCGAAACGACCGCACGCCACGCCGACAAGCTGATGGCGCCCCCTCTCTCCGAGACGTTCCTGCATCGCCAGACCCTTGCCAATCAGGTGCGCTTCTCGACCACGGCCCTCGCCGAGATCCAGAGCAAGATCCTGAATGCGGGCGCCGATGCGCTGGCCATCGAGCAGCGGATCTTTGCCGAGCTGCGCCAGGCGGTGCTGGCCCGCGCCGCCCCGATCGGCGAGGCGGCGCGGGCGCTGGCCGAGCTGGACACCGCCGCCTCCCACGCCACGCTGGCGGTCGAGGAGCGCTGGTGCCGCCCCTCGGTCCCCGCCACCCGCGCCTTTCGCATCGAGGGCGGGCGGCATCCCGTGGTGGAGCACGCGCTGAGGGCCGAGGGCAGGGGCCCCTTCATCGCCAATGATTGCGATCTGAGCGCCGAGCCCTCGGGCCCCGCGCCGCTCTGGCTGATGACCGGGCCGAACATGGCCGGGAAATCCACCTTTCTGCGCCAGAACGCCCTGATTACGGTGCTCGCTCAGATGGGGTCTTTCGTGCCCGCCAGCACGGCCGAGATTGGCGTGGTGGACCAGTTGTTCAGCCGCGTCGGCGCGGCGGATGACCTGGCCCGCGGG
>JBCBIS010000321.1:0-3023 GCA_038524325.1 Pseudomonadota bacterium | reverse complement strand
CCCCGTCATATGACGGGGCACGGATGCGGGTGACATTCAGATTATCTGGCGGAGTGACCTCGGAAAGCGGGAACCTGATGCCGGCCACTCTGGATGCGTCCGGGCGGCCCTATCTGATCGGTCGGTCCCCCGATGCGGATTGGACCCTGCTGGACCCGAGCAACCGGGTATCGGGCATCCATCTCGAACTGCGCTGCGAGGGCAGCGACCTCCTGCTGATCGATCGCAGCTCCGGCGGCACCAGCCTCGATCATCCGGCGAACCGCCTGCAGAAGGGGCAGCCGACCCGCCTGCCCGATACCGCCACCCTGCATCTGCCGGTCGGGATCCTGACCGTCACCATCAATCGCGGCGCCGCGGGGCGGTTGGCCGAGCCACGGCTGAGCGATGACGCGGAGGATGTGTTCCATATTGCCGAGATCCAGCGCAGCCGCGGCCTGTCGGGCCGGCTCCATTTCGATGGCGAGGACGAGCGCGGTCGGCTGCCGAGCCCGGATGCCCTGGCCGGAGGCCCGTCGTTCACGCGGCCCGCGCCCGGGGCTGGGCCAGTGCGCGGCGCGGCATCCGCCCTGCCCGATCCATCGGACCTCTTGGGCGATGCGCCTCGTCAAGGCCTGGGCGAAGCTCCCACCGCCATGCCCGCCCCGCCCCGGAGACCTGCGGAGCGGCCGGCGGAAGCGGACTATGCGCCACCTTCCATGGCGCATCAGGCACCGGTCCAGGAGCAACCGAGGTCCGCGCCAGCCCCTTCCGCACGGCCGATGGGCGACTCCTGGCTGGATGAGGATGAGGACGAGGACGCCTTGTTCGGCGCACCTGCGGAGCGGTCTGTGGCAGATGACACGCCTCGGCCTCGGATGCCGGACGCGCCACAAGACGCCGAACCAGCGCCCGGCGATCCAGCGGCATTCGCGGATCACGGATCTCCGCCTGGCGCGGAGGATGCCTATAGCGACCGGGCTGGCCAGGGGGGATATCCAGCCTCTCGCGGCGGCCATTCCTCGGTCCCGCTCGACGTGACCTTGCCCGGCGGCGCGTTGGCGTCTCTGGCGCGCGAGGCAGCCGGGCCGCAGGCGGCTGAGATACCGGTAGACCGGAGCTTCGACCCGCAACGGCCCACGCCCGACCAGCCGCTCTCTGCCCCCCAAGGCGCGGGTCCTGACCCCGCGCTTCGCGCACAGTTCCGGCAATTGGGAGTCGATATCGACCAGCTCTCGCCGGAAGCTCAGCAAGAGCTGGCGGTCGAGATCGCGCGGGTCTTTGCCGCCATGGCCGATGCGCTGCATCTGATGCTGAAGACCCGGGCCGAGACCAAGCGCTCGCTGGGCATCACTGCCACCGAGGTGGAGATCGGCGCCAACCCGCTCAAATCGGTCTGCAATCGCGAGGCGGCGGTCGAGTCGCTCTTGCGGCCGCTCGCCTCGGGCTATCTGCATGGCGAGGTCGCGGTCGAGGATGCGCTGCAGACCATGCGCCACCACCAGCACGCCCTGGTGACGGGAATCCGCGCCGCGCTGCAAACCTCGGTGAAGGCCTTCGATCCCATCCTGATGGAGAGCAAACTCGAGAAATCCTCGATGAGCCGGCTGGTCCCCGCGATGCGCAAAGCGGCCCTTTGGGAGAGCTTCGAGGAGAACTATGCGCAATTCGCCGAGCAGGCGCGTGAGAATTTCCGCATGGTGATCGGCCGGGAATTGGATAAACTTTACGAAAGAGAGCGCGGCCCGACCCAGGGCTACCCCGCATCGGGCGCGCACCACACCGAAGACGACCGATGAATTTCGAGGCAGGCGATGGTTCTTGAGCATAAGGTGATGTGGATCGAGGGCATGTTTCTGCGCCCGCATCATTTCCAGCAGCAGGACCGCCGGGCCGAGAGCATGCTGACCGCGCGCATCGCGGCGCTGCAGCCCTTCTTCTGGGGGTTTTCGCGGATCGAGCTGGATGAGAAAGCGCTGGCCATCGGCAAGGTCGCCCTGACCGCATGCGAGGGAGCGTTTCCCGATGGTCTGCCCTTCGCCTTCCCCGGCGACACGGCCCTGATCGAGCCGCTCGAGCTGGATCAGACGGTGACCAATCAGACGGTCTGGTTGGTCGCGCCGGCGCTGTCAGAGGGGGCACGCATCGGCTTCGAGCTCGCCTCCGATGGCCCGCCGCTGGACGCCCGCTATGCGATCAAGACCCGCGAAGTCGCCAATGCCCTGGACGACGGCGCAGGGCCGGAACTGCTCAAGCTGGGCGAGACCAATCTGCGCCTGCAGATCGGCACCCGCCCCCCCCAAGGCTTCGAAGCGCTGCCACTGGTGCGGGTGCGCGAGGTCACGCCCGACCGGCGCGTCGTGCTGGAGGAGGGGTTCTTCCCACCGGTTCTCTCGGCCGATGTCGCGGCCGATCTCTACCGCTCCGTGGCCGAGATCGCTGGGCTGTTCGAGGTGCGGGCGGAGCATCTGGCGGGCCGGCAATCGGCGGTGCGTGGCACTTCCTCGACCGCGCGGGATCAGTTTTTGCTGCTGCAGCTTTGCAATGGATGGGGCGCCCGGCTGCGCCAGATCCGGGATATGCGCCGCATCCACCCGTCCGAGCTGCACCGGGATCTGGTCGAAGCCGCCGCGGAACTGGCCACCTTCACCCGGCCCGATACGCTGCGCCCGCCACCGCTGCCGGCCTATGACCACGATGATCTGACGACCACCTTCACGCCGGTGCTGGAGGAGTTGCGCCGCTCGCTCGGCTTCCTGGGCGAGCAGAAAGCGGTCCCGATCGAGCTGGAGTTCAGCCGCAAGTACCGGATCTACCACAACCGGGCGATCGAGGGCACGCTGTTCGAGGGGGCACGCTTTATCCTGGTCGCCCGGGCCGCCATGCTGGAGGACGAGTTCCGGCAAAACCTGCCGCGGCGGGTCTCGATCGGCTCGACGGCCGAGATCATGGACATCATCGGGGCGGCGGAACGCTCGGTCCCGCTGCGCCCGTTGAATGCGTTCCCGCCGGATATCAGCCATCAGGCGGGCTGGACCTGTTTC
>JBCBIS010000320.1:0-3048 GCA_038524325.1 Pseudomonadota bacterium | reverse complement strand
CTGCCGTGAAGATCACCGCCGTCTCGCCCAGCGTATCGAACCCGCGATAGCTGGCCAGAACCGAGGTGACGACATTGGGGATATGCGTCTCCTCATAATTCCGGGCGAGGTAATCGGCGCCGACATGGGTGTTCATCGGCGTCTCGGCCAGGCCGAAACCGGGCAGGCCCCAGGTGCCGAAGACCAGCATCACCCCGGTCCCGACCGCCACGATCAACGGAATGGTGATCGAGAACCGTGGCTCGGCCTCGTGCACCTTGGTCAGATGCAGCGCGCCCAGCGCCAGCACGGTCGAGACCCCGGCGCCGACCGAGGCCTCGGTCATCGCCACATCCACCGCATCCAGCACCATCATGACCGACGCCATCAGGAAGCTGTAGGCACCCGCCAGCACCACGACGGCGAAGAGGTTGCGCGCCATGATGATCCCCACCGTCACCACGGCCAGGAGGGTCAGCAGCACCATGTTGATCAGGAGTTCGATGGCGTCGCCTCCTTCTCCTGCGCCACGGGCTCGTTCGTCTCGGAGCTGAGCGGCTGCGCCAGGCGCACACCAAGTTCGGGGAACAAGTCCACCGGGTCAGTCTCGATCAAGGCACCCTTGCGGTTGGCGAGCAGCGGCTTCTCTCCGTCATGCAGGGCCGCGCGGGCCAGGGCGTGGGTGGCCACCGCGCCGGTGAACAGCACCACGACCAGGATGAAAATCAGCTTCACCGTGACCAGCGTGAACCCGGCCTGCAGGCACATGCCCAAAACCAGGAGGCCGACGCCCATCGTCTCGCCGACCGAGGTTGCATGCATCCGGGTGAACAGATCCGGCATCCGGTTCAGACCCAGCGCCCCGACCAGGAAGAAGAACCCACCCGCCGCCAACAGCACCAGCGAGATCAGATCAAGCGCCAGCTCCATCACTTCGGCTCCCGATAGGTGTCGGGGTCCTGAGCATGGCCCAAGGCGCCATAGCGAAAGAATTTCAGCACGGCCAACGTGCCGATGACGTTGAGCAGGGCATAGGTGATGCCCACATCCAGGAACGCCGGCCGACCGGTGAGAAACCCGAACAGCGCCAGCAGCATGATCGCGCCAGTCCCGATCGTATTCGCAGCCAGCAACCGGTCAAAGGCCGTCGGACCCGCCAGGGCCCGCGCCACGCCCAGCGCCAGGGCCGCCAGGACCGCCAGGATGGGCAGGGCCCACATCACCGTCTCGACCCAAGCCGGGGTCACGCCGATGCCTCGCGGGCCGCGCCGTCCATCCAGGCGACCTTGCGGTTCATCTCGTCGTCATCCATCTCGGCAGCGCCCGCGCTGGTGATGGCATGGACCCAGATCGCCTTGCCCGTCTCGGAGACCTCCACCGAGATCGTGCCCGGCGTCAGTGTGATCGAGTTGGCATAGGTCGCGATCCCGACAGCGGTGTCCTGATCCGCCGGCACCTTCACCATGGTCGGAGAAATCGGCAGCTTCGGGTCGAGGATGATCCGGGTGACATTCACCGCCGAGAGGATGATCTGCCAGCCGAGCCAGGGCCAATAGACCAGCCCGCGCGGCAGTTTCTCGACCGGGAACCCCTCCTGATCCGTCAGACCCTTGAACAGGCAAAACCCGACGACCAGCAGCGACAGGATCCCTCCGGCCCAGATCAGCCAGGCATGGCCCCACTCGCCCGACAGCAGCAGCCAATAGCCAAACAGGGTGGCAGAGATCAGTACAAGGCGCATCGCCCCTCCCCTCGTCCGGGTCGTCGCAGGGTGTGCGACCCGTTACCGAGGTTAAAGACCGTTCGCCGCTGAAACGCAAGCCGCTGCTTCGGGGATATCGGGATGGAGCCGGGCGGCGGCGCCCCTCCCGCTTTGGTTGCACCATTTTTCCAAGAACGGAGGAAGGGTTGGCGCTGGCCGCGGGTCAAGGCTCACAATCTCGAAATGCCGGGGCTCTTGGCGGTTTGGCGGCTTCAATCCCCGCCCCGGCTGGACTAGCCTGCCTTCATGCCGTCGCAAGCCGATATCGTTGCCGAAATCTCCCGCTGCCGGATCTGCGCCGAGAGGTTCGCCGCGACAGAGACCGCGCATCAGCCCCGCCCCGTGCTCGTTCTCTCGCGGACCGCGCGCGTTCTGATCGTGGGGCAGGCCCCGGGGGCCCGGGTGCATGCCAGCGGGGTGCCCTTCGACGATCCCTCGGGCGACCGGCTGCGCGGCTGGATGGGGATCGGGCGCGAGACCTTCTATGATCCGGCCAAGCTGGCGATCGTTCCGATGGGGTTTTGCTTTCCCGGCTATGACGCGAAAGGCGCGGACCTGCCGCCCCCAAAGATTTGCGCCGAGACCTGGCGGACGTGCGTCATGGCCAGCCTGCCGCAAATCGAGTTGACGCTGGTGATCGGCCAATATGCGCAGGCCTGGCATCTCGGCAAAGCGCGCGGCAAAAGCCTCACCGAGACCGTGCGGCACTGGCGAGCCTTTGCCGCTGCGACTCCGTCCCAGGTGCCGCTGCCCCATCCGAGCTGGCGCAACACGGCTTGGCTGAAGAAAAACCCCTGGTTCGAAGAGGATGTGCTGCCATGGCTGCAGGGCGAAGTGCGGCGGCTCTGTTCCTGATCGCCCTTCTCGGCGCGTGCAGTGTGGGTGGCGGGCTGCCGCAACCCGTGGAGGCGCCCGGGCCAGGGGAGATCACGGTGGCGGGCGCGGGCGGGGCGCCGCTGGCCGCGTCGCGGTGGCAGGCTGCCGAACCGCGCGCGGTGATCCTGGCCCTGCATGGCTATGGCGATCATGCCGAAAGCACATTCTCCGACCCGGCGGCCTTCTGGGCCGAGCGTGGGATCAGCACGGTCGCCTATGATCAGCGCGGTTTTGGCCGCAATCCCTCTCGCGGGGTCTGGCCGGGCGCGGAGCGGTTGCGGCAGGATCTGCTGGCGGTGGCGCGCGAGCTCCGCCGCGCCAAGCCTTGCCTGCCCTTGATCGTGCTGGGCCATTCGATGGGGGGCGGCGTGGCGCTGGCCGCGGGCCCAAAGCTGGCGGCGGACGGGCTGATCCTGGCGGCACCGGCGATC
>JBCBIS010000319.1:0-3095 GCA_038524325.1 Pseudomonadota bacterium | reverse complement strand
CAACGCACCGCGATCTTCTTCGGCGCGCAGACCCCGCAGGTGATCGAAAACGATCTTGGCCTGCTGGAGGTGCTCCACCGCCTCGGCCTGCGCTTTATGCAACTGACCTACAACACCCAATCCCTGCTGGGCGCGGGCTGGCAGGAGGCCGAGGATCGCGGCCTGACCGCCATGGGCCGCGAAGTGGTGGCCGAGATGAACCGGCTTGGAATGCTCATCGACCTCTCCCATGCCGGTGAGCGCACGGCGCTGGAGGCCATCGCCGCCTCCACCCGCCCGGTCTGCGTGACCCACGCCAATCCGCGCCACGCCCGCGAGACCGGGCGCAATGTCAGCGACACGCTGCTCCGCGCCCTGGCCGAGACCGGCGGGATGCTGGGCCTCTCGCTCTACCCCCATCACCTGCCGGAAGGCTCGGACTGCACGCTGGAGGGTTTTGGCGTCATGGCGGCCCAAGCGGCGGACGTGATCGGGGCGGAGCGGCTCGGCATCGGCTCCGATCTCTGCCAGGGCCAGCCGGACCAGGTGGTGCAATGGATGCGCACCGGGCGCTGGAGCTTCGCGACGAGCGCCGCGACCTTCCCGCCACAGCCCGCCTGGTTCCGCGACAACCGCGCCTGGGACGGGCTCGCCCAGGGCCTGCGCCAGGCCGGGTTCAGCGCCGCCGAGACCGACGGGATCCTGGGTGGCAACTGGCACCGCTTCTGGCAGACCGGGCTGAGCCCCGCACCGTGACGGCGGTCAAAATCCAAATCGGTTACCGCCCCGGCAGTCTGGGCTGGTGGGTGGCCGGGCACGCCCGCTCCCAGGCCGCCCAAGGGCCGTTCGGCGCGGTCTTCGAAGCAGTAATCGAAGCGGACCTGGCGGCGCCTCTCGGCCGGCTCAATGACCCGGGCACCCATCGCTTCCGGGCCCAATGAAGCGCAGGGCGAAGTCGTCAGGACGGTCAGCCTAGAGCAAAAACGGATCTGACTGAACCAGTCAGATCCTAGGATTTTGCTCAAAGCTCTGAGTCTCGACCACAGCCTCCAGCGCGAGATGGCGCATCCGCGCTGATCCTTCAGCGCAGTTTCCTGGCCAAGGAGTGGACCCGCCTCCGCGACCCAGCCCCCGCCACAGCCCGGGCCGATCGCGCAGCGCGCATCCATCTCACCGCCTTCAACGTGCTCAAGGCTGCGCAAACTTCCTAGAGACGCACGGGAGTCCAGATCACCGCCGCTGGCCACGAAAAGACCTTTGTACATAAGGTCCCGAAACGACAGGACGACCTCCGCTTCTCGCCGACACCAAAGCAGCCAACGCTTGGCCCATGCCCCGACGGCCCCGCCAGGTGCCACGAGCGGCGCCGGAGGCGGCGCGCAACACAAGCTGTATGCGGCGCCAGCCGCATTCCGTTTAACCCACCCGCCGAAATCGCCAGATCCCGGCAGCAGCAAACCATTGTGTCGCCCGCGAAGCCTGCCATACTCGGCGAAGCCTGATCCGGAGGACCACCATGCCGCCGCCCGCTTCCGTCCCTTTGCGCCCGGCCAGCACGGTCATGCGCCTGTCAAGGCTCGGCAGCTTCCATCCGACGCGGCTGAGCTTCATGCCCACCCTGCTCCGCCAGATGCAGGCCGGAGGCTGGCGGATCGACCGGCCGCTCTGGCAGATCGACCCGAGGGGCGTGGGCCGCGCCCTCTATCGCGCCACAGGCCAGGGCCGCAGCTACAGCCTCGTCGCCTTCGCCCATGACCTGCCCGAAGATCAACGCTCGGACCGGGTGATCGCCACCGCCTGGGACGCCACTTTCGCCCTGTTCGACGGCACGCCCGAGCCCGCGGATCTCGCCCGCCTCGCCCAGAATGTCCCCCGGCAAGAGGCGGGACGGGTCGCGGCCACCGAGCTCACCCTCAGCCGCGCCAACCGCTCGGTCCGGCTCTGGTCCTACATCGTCGATTGTCTGGCCCGCGGCGCTCAGCCCGATCGGGCCGAGATCGACCGCGTCGGCTATCTGATGCGGACCACGGCGGTCTATGGTTCGAGCAAGTTCGGCACCGCCGATCTCAGCCGGCTCAGCGGGCGCCCGCTGCTGGACGGTCCGTTCCGCGCCGAGATGCTGACCGTCTGGCTGATCCGCGCCTTCACCATGGATCTGGTCGAGCATATGGCCCGGGCCGCCAATCCGAACGCCGCCCGTCTGGCCCCGGATCTGCGCCGCCGGATCGGGGTCGGGAATTCCACCGGCCTCGGCATGGCGCCGTTTCTCGTGACCCATCCGGCCCTGCTGCACCGCTGGATCTCGGCGCGCGAGACCGCCCTGGCCCGGGTCCGCGCCCTGCCCGAGGCAACCGGCTGGACAGGGTTCCAGGCGGCCCTCGCCTCTGCCCGGGAAAACGCCCGGGACTGGTCCTCGGACCACCCGGTGCAGCAGCAAAAGCTGGCCGATCTGCGCCGCGATCTGACACGCATCGAAGGTTTCCCCCGGCCCGGCACGTCCCGACCCTGGGACGCCCTGTGGCGTTGGGGCGAGGCGCATCTCAGCCTCGAAGGACAGGAGCAGCTGCTCGCCCTGCTGCTCGCGCCGCATGACGAGCTCGTCGATGACCTCGCAGAGCAGATGGCCTGCGACGAGGCCGCCTCCGCGCGGATCGATGGCGCGATGGACATCGCCGATCTCCGCGCGCTGATCGCCCGAAACTACCGCTGGGCCCGCACGATCGACCATAGCGATCCCGCCGAACACGCCCGGTTCTGGTATGTCTCCGAGGAGAAGCTGGAACCCCGCCTCGGCGAGCGTTTCACCGAACTGGGCGCTGAACGCGAGCAACCCCTCGCCATCGCCCGCGACATCGCCCGTCTGGCCGAGGCGCTGGACGGGCAGAACGGCACCGTGGCAGCTTTCCTGCTGCGCCACCCCCAGCACCGGCACGTTTTGCGCCGGGTGCAGATGTCGGCAACCCGACCCTATGCCGAGATCCAGGACAATCTGATCTCGGCCCACATGCAGCCCATAGATCTGTTGCGCGCGAAGCTGGCGATGTTCGGCGCCTCCCGGTTCGACCCGCGCTCGGACCGCTGGGTGCGGATCACCATGTATCGCGACGCTCCGCTGC
>JBCBIS010000318.1:0-3125 GCA_038524325.1 Pseudomonadota bacterium | reverse complement strand
CCAGCGTGATGCGATAGCGTTCCTGCATCACCTCCCAGAAATCGCGGCCCGCCTCGACCTCGTCCTCATAGCCCAGCGCCATGCGCAAAAGCCGCGGCCGCCCGGTCAGGTTCTCGATCGTGCGCACCACGGCCTTCCCCGCGCGCGACCGCGCCGAGAAGGAATAGGAGATCTCGCGAGGCGCCGCCCCGGTCTGAACCCCCTGGTCCGCAAGACCCGCTTCATGAATGGTCGTCTCGCCCCGCTCAGCAGGGGACGTCCGGTCCGTGCCGCGCCGCATTCTCTGGCTCCGTCCGCGTTTCCTCGCCTCTGTCATAAGGCTGTTATGATACGAGTTCAATTGCCCCCGCGTTAACAAGACGTAAAGTGCCGCAGGCCGGGAACAGATCTCCCCGCACGAGAAAGGGGGCCGCCGGCCCCCTTCCCGCCCCGAAACCGGGTCTCGCGCTGGTCCGGATCAGCGTTTCGAGAACTGGAAGCTCCGGCGCGCCTTGCGCTTGCCGTATTTCTTCCGCTCGACCACACGGGCATCGCGGGTCAGGAACCCGGCCGCCTTCAGCGCGGGGCGCATCTCGGGGTCGTAGAGGCTCAGCGCCTTCGAGATCCCATGCTTCACAGCGCCCGCCTGGCCCGAGAGCCCGCCGCCTTTGACCGTTGCATAGACGTCGAACTGCCCGGCGACACCGGCCACGCTGAAGGGCTGGTCGATCACCATCTGCAGCACCGGGCGTGCGAAATATTCCGGCATGGTCTTGCCATTCACCGTGATCTGGCCCGAGCCCGGCTTGACCCAGACACGGGCCACCGCGTCCTTCCGTTTTCCCGTGGCATAGGACCGGCCCAGCGTGTCGCGCACCGGCTCGCGCGGCGCCATCACTTCGGCCTCGGGCGCCATATCCTCGCCACCCACGGCATCTTTCAACGCGTCGAGCGATTTGATTTCTTCCGACATCTCAGGCACTCCGCGTGTTTTTCTTGTTCATCGCTTTGACATCCAGCACTTCCGGCTGCTGCGCCTCATGCGGGTGCTCGCCACCGGCATAGACGCGCAGATTGGTGAGCTGCTTGCGGGTCAGCGGCCCGCCCGGCATCATACGCTGCACCGCCTTGGTCAGCACCCGCTCGGGGAACCGGCCCTCGAGCAATTGCTCGGCCGTCCGGCTTTTGATCCCGCCGGGATAGCCGGTGTGCCAGTAATAGGTTTTCTGCGACCGTTTGTTGCCGGTCATCTGCACCTTGTCCGCATTCACGACGATGACATTGTCGCCCATGTCCATATGCGGGGTGAAGGTCGCCTTGTGCTTGCCGCGCAACCGCATCGCGATGATCGAGGCGAGCCGGCCGAGCACGACGCCCTCGGCATCGATCACGACCCATTTCTTCTCGATCTCCGACGGTTTCGCCGAGTAGGTTTTCATTGTCATAGCCGGTGCCATTCCCGTTCCGGTGCCCATTCATCGCCCGCCACAGCGGCGTGACGGCGTTCTAAGCATCGCGGGCGCCATGTCAACGGGAATCGGCCCGAAATTCCCGCGTCTCCACAGAGATTTACGATTGGGGTTTAAGTATACCCCAAAACTCAATGGACCATCAGCACCGGCAGGGTCGCCTCGCGGAGAATCCGGTCGGTCACGCCGCCGAACACATCCTCGGCCAGTTTCGGGTGCTCATAGGCGCCCATGACCAGCAGATCGGCGGCGCGGCGGCTGCATTCGTCCAGCAGGGTCGCGCCAATTCCGCCGCTGCCGCGGGCGAGATGGACGCTCTCGGCCGTCACGCCGTGGCGAAAGAGATGGGTGCGGACCTGATCGAGATGCGCGCCCACATCACCGCCCACGGTCAGAACGCTGACCTCGCGCGCGGCGGTCATCAGGGGCAACGCCGCCGTGAGCGCGCGCGAGGCCGCCGGTTTCCCGTCCCAGGCCAGCACGATCTTGTCCGGGACGGGCGCTGCCTTGGCCGACGGGGGCACCACCATCAGCGGACCACCGCAATGGGCGGCCAGCTCGTGCTTGTTGGCGGTGAAATGCCGCGGGCCGGAGGTGTCCTCGCCCCCGCCAACAATCAGCAGGTCATAGAGCCGCGCCGTCTCGGCCAGCACCGCCTCGGGCGCGCCGGAGAGGTCGAGATAATGGATATGGTCCGTCACCCCTCCGGTGACCTGATCGAAGCCTGCGCGGATCTCGGCGCGGCGCTTGTCGTCCTGGCCGCGGATCACCTCCTCGACCGGCTCGGTGATCCAGGGGCCAAGCTGCACCAGCACCGACGAGATGGCGTGCACCACGGCCCCGGTCAGATGCGCGTCGATGGCCTTGGCCAGCGTCGTGCCATGCGCCAGCGCGTGGGCCGCGGATGCGCTGCCATCGCAGGCGACGAGAATGTCTTTGATCGGCATGGGGGTCTCCTCCTCTGCTTTTCCAGCAGAGTGCCGCATCCAAGCCGGGCGCGCCTTGACCTGAATCAGAAGTCGAGGCGCCAGCGCAGCTCGGCCATCAACCCGGCGCTCAGGGTCGCCGGAACCGGGCTGGAGGGCAGGCCAGCCGCGCGCAGCAGGCCCGAGACCCAGTGATTGCAGGTGCGCAGCAGGTGATAGCGCGTTGGAGAGGGATAGAACGCGCCCGCGCCATAGAGGCTCGGCCCCAGCGGGGCGGCCTGCGGTCCGGGCAATTCGCGCGCCAGCGCCCTGGCCAGACGGTCGAAGGCCGCCTGCTCCAGCGCGATCTCCAGCCGGGCGGAGCCGCGGAACACCTCGGAGAGCGGGCCCGCTCCTGGCACGATCTGCACCGCGGCGGCCGTGGGCCAAAGGGCTGCGCGCAGGGTCAGCCAGGGGTCGAGATCGCCGATCCCCGGCGTCGCGCGATAGAACGCAGCATCGCCCCAGCCAATCTCGATCCATGCGGCATGTGGATACCGGGCGGCCAGCCAGGTCAGCCGCGCCCGGGTCCCGGCCTCCTCCGCCCTCAGCGCCGCCCCGCGCAGCGCGGGCAGCGGCAGGACCAGCCCGCTATGCCAGCCATGGTCGAGCACGCCGATCCGGACCAGGGGTGCGCCGGGATCGGGCGCCGCCCGGTCGGGCGCCAAGGTCGCGAAGGTGAGGAGGGCGGTTCTGGTCGGCCTCGCCCTCC
>JBCBIS010000317.1:0-3138 GCA_038524325.1 Pseudomonadota bacterium | reverse complement strand
GCGCAGCCTCCCAGGGAGGCTGCGCGAAATCCCGCACACCGCTGCCGGTGGCTGTGGCCAATGCGGGTTGCGCCTGGCGCCGGCAGGTGATCGAGGCGCTGGACCGCTCGGGCCGCGAGTACCGGGTGGCCTATGTCTCGGATTTCGACGCTGCGTTGCAGGCCGCGGTCAGCGCCGATCTGGCCGTGGCCGCCCTGCCAGTGAGCCGGGTCGAGCCGGGTCTGGTTCCGCTTTCCTCGGCGGCGGGCCTGCCCGAGCCGGGGGAAAGTGAGATCGTCCTGCGGATGGGTCAGGACCCCTCGCCCGCCGCCACGGCGTTGGCCGAGCATATCGCCGAGAGCTATCGGCGCCTGCGATGAGCACGGATGGCCAGCCGATCCGGGGCCGCTGCTATTGCGGCCGGACCTGGTTCGAAGCCTCCGCCCCGCCGAAAGCCGTCACCTATTGCCATTGCTCGGATTGCCGGCGGGTGACGGGCGCGCCGGTCGCCGCCTTTGCCGCGTTCTACGAGGCGGCGATCCGCTTCACCCCCGACGAGGGCCGAGTGGTGCAGGCCGTTCCAGAGGTCAAGCGCAGCTTTTGCCCGGATTGCGGCTCGCCGCTGACCGGGCGTTATGACTACCTCCCCGGTGCAGTCTATGTCGCCATAGGGCTGTTCGATGACCCGGGAGCCTTCCCGCCGCAGCGTCATTCCCACGCCGATCAGGAGCTGTGCTGGCTGCGTCTCGACGACGATCTCAACCGGCATGCCGGATCTGCCCGATCGGAACTGAACCGCTGAGGCACGGCTCCCAGGGGTTGCGCGCCGGGGGAATCAGGCGTATATCCGCGTCACATCGCGGCGGCCTCGCTGGTTGGCGAGACCCCCACCGGGTTCTTCGAGGCGGGCCGCGTGGCCCGTTTTTGCGTTTCAGGGAGACCCGAACCGATGGCCGACATGGTCGCCAAAGCCGCTTTTGATAAACGCCTGGCCGAGATCGTGCGCCCCACGATCGAGGGTATGGGGTTCGAGCTGGTGCGCCTGCGGTTCATGTCAGGCAAGAAGGCGACGGTGCAAGTGATGGCCGAACGCCCGGACGGGACCATGGAGATTGAGGATTGCGCCGATCTCTCGCGCGCCATGTCCGCCGTCCTGGATGTCGAGGATCCGATCTCGGGCGAATATGCCCTCGAGGTCTCCTCACCCGGCATCGACCGGCCCCTCACTCGGCTGGCCGATTTTGACCGGTGGGAAGGGTATGAGGCCCGGCTGGAGACCGACGAGATGATCGACGGGCGCAAACGCTTTAAGGGCCTGCTGGCCGGCACCGAGGACGATGAGGTGCTGATCGAGATCGACGAAGGCACCATCGGTCTGAAATTCGACTGGCTCAGCGACGCCAAGCTGATCCTGACCGACGACCTGATCCGCGAGAGCCTGAAGGCCCGCAAACACGCCTTCAAAGAAGACGACTTCGACGCGATCGAAGAAGAAACCGACACCATCCTAACGGAGGAAAACATGGCCAAGGGAACCGCCTGAGATGGTCAGCGCGAACCGACTGGAGCTGTTGCAGATCGCCGATGCGGTCGCACGGGAAAAGCTCATCGACCGGGAATTGGTGATCGAGGCGATGGAAGACAGCCTCGGCAAGGCCGCTCGCTCGCGCTATGGCGCAGAATATGACATCCGCGCGGTGATCGATCGCAAGACGGGCGAGACCGAGATGTGGCGCGCCCTGGAGGTAGTGGAAGAGGTCGAGAACCACTTTACCGAGATCTCGATGGAAGAAGCGCGGCTGAAAAACCCCGAGGCCGAGGTCGGCGATTTCATGACCGAACCTCTGCCCGCCATGGAGTTCGGCCGCATCGCCGCGCAGACCGCCAAGCAGGTCATCGTGCAAAAGGTCCGCGATGCGGAGCGCGAGCGGCAATACGAGGAATTCAAGGACCGGATGGGCGAGATCATTAACGGTCAGGTCAAGCGGGTCGAATACGGCAATGTCATCGTCGATCTGGGCCGGGCGGAGGCAATCCTGCGCCGTGACCAACTGATCCCGCGCGAGGCTTATCGCGTCGGCGACCGGATCCGCGCCTATATCCGCGATGTCAAACGCGAGACGCGCGGGCCGCAGATCTTCCTCAGCCGCACGGCGCCGGAATTCATGGCAAAGCTGTTCGCGATGGAGGTGCCGGAAATCTATGACGGTGTGATCGAGATCAAGGCCGTGGCGCGTGATCCGGGCAGCCGTGCAAAGATCGGCGTGATTTCCTTCGACAACTCAATCGACCCGGTGGGCGCCTGTGTTGGGATGCGCGGCAGCCGTGTGCAAGCGGTGGTGAACGAGCTTCAGGGCGAGAAGATCGACATCATCCCCTGGGTCGAGGATGCGGCGAGCTTTATCGTCAGCGCCCTCCAACCCGCCGAGGTGGTCAAGGTCGTCATGGATGACGACGCCCAGCGGATCGAAGTTGTGGTGCCGGACGAGCAGCTTTCCCAGGCCATCGGCCGCCGGGGTCAGAATGTGCGTCTGGCCAGCCAGCTCACCGGCTGGGACATCGACATCATGACCGAGGCGGAGGAGAGCGAACGCCGCCAGCAGGAGTTCAACGAACGCTCCGCCATGTTCATGGAGACGATGAATGTGGACGAGATGGTCGCTCAGCTGCTTGTCTCGGAAGGCTTCACCGCACTGGAGGAAGTCGCCTATGTCGAGATCGAGGAACTCGCCGGCATCGACGGGTTCGACGAGGAGACAGCCGAGGAACTGCAGGCCCGCGCCCAGGAAAGTCTCGAAGAGGTCAACCAGAAGGCCCTGGCCGAGGCCCGTGCGCTTGGCACCAAGGACAATCTGATCGAGTTCGAGGGCCTCAGCCCGCAGATGATCCTGGCGCTGGCCAAGGACGGCGTGCTCGACCTCGACACTTTCGCGACCTGCGCCGATTGGGAGCTGGCCGGAGGATACACCACCATCGAAGGCAAGCGCGTGAAGGATGACGGGGTGTTGGAACCCTTCGATGTCAGCCTGGAAGAAGCCCGCTACCTCGTTATGAAAGCCCGCGTCGATCTCGGCATCATCAACCCCGAGGACATGATCCTCGAGGATGAGGAAACCGAGGGCGAAGAAGAAAAAGTGGAGGCATGATCTGACCCGGGGC
>JBCBIS010000316.1:0-3144 GCA_038524325.1 Pseudomonadota bacterium | reverse complement strand
CCGGCTGATCGGCGAGGCGGAGTGGGACAGCGAGGAAGCCAAGGCGATCCTGGCCAAACTGGCCGAGGTGACGTCCTGAGCCGCGTCTGCTAAGACGCGCGGTGAGCCTTCCAGCGTGTCGCCGTTGCTCTGATCGCGCATCGGGTGGAGCCGACATCCACGAGATGCCCGGCACCATCCACACAGCCGATGAGGCAACACCGGCCTGCGGCTGTCCGCTCGGCGTCATCGCCAAATCGTTGATTCTCCGGACCGAGGCGGGCCCGCACCTGCCGAGTCTGGTTTCCGGCGCCAATCGCGTGCACGCGAAGCGGCTGGGCCAGACGCTCGAGCGAGGCGTCTCCCGTGCCGAGACCGACCGGGTGAGGCAGGTCACGGGCTTTGCCATCGGCGGGACTTCACCTCTGGGCCATGCCAGCCCGGTGCGAGTCGTAAAGGACCGCGACCTGCCCAGCGTCGCCAAGATCCGGGCCGCTGCCAGCACCCCGCGCTCAGTCTGCCCCATCGCCCCGAATGTTCTGGCTCGCCTTGCAGGGGCTGAGATCCAAACTGTGACGTAACGAGGTTCGCAATCTTCCCCCGGCGATCACGTGCTCAGACTCGTGAATTCGATGGCAGCTTCCCGGTCAATCCATGCGGCGAACCACGCGCATCACCTGACCAATCGCACTCATTGCCGATCATCAAGCCAGAGACCCGTGATCTAAGAGGACCTCTCAGGAACAGGTGCCCTCCCGGTTCGAGTTCGAGAGGTACTCGGGGCCGACGAGCCCGGTCAGCAGCCAGCGCAGTCCCGGGCTTGACCCGGGACCTCTCCGAGCGCCCCGTCACAGCCTGTCACCGGCCCAGCACCATCCGCCGCAGCAGGCCGTCGCGTTTCACGAATTGGTGGCGCAGCGCCACGGCGGCGTGGCCGAGGATTAGGGCGGTCAGGGCGATGCCGCAGGCGAGATGCATCGTCGAGAACAGATCCTCCAGCGCCTGGGTGCCGGGCACGATCGGGTCGGGCATCTCGAACAGGCCGAAGACCATATTCTTGATCCCATAACTGTCCTGCAGCGGCGAGGCGGTGGCGGTCAGCCAGCCGGTCAGGGGCATGGCGATCACCAGCACATAGAGCGCCAGATGCCCCGCCTTGGCCCCGATCCGCTCCAGCGCGCTCATCCCGTCGGGCAGGGCCGGGCTGGGATTGGCCAGCCGCCAGCCGATCCGCAGCACGCCCAGGGTGAAGGCGACGAAGCCCCAGCTCTTATGCGTTTGGAACAGCCCGAATTGCGCATACACATCGTCGACGAAATTGGTCATGTAGACGCCCAGGCCCAGCATGAACAGGATCACCCCGGCGCTGGCCCAGTGCAGAAGCCGTGCGGGCCAGCCCCATCCTGCGATGGTGTTGAACATCGTGCTCTCCTTACTCTGCTGCGGTCGCCCGCAGGCGGAAGCTGACAGTCACATCCGGGCCGATCGAGACGAAGGCCGCTGCCGGGCCGACCCCCAGACGATAGCTGCGCCGGGCCACGGTCAGGTCGCCTTCGGCCACCGCCTGGCCATCGGCCAGGGACAACCGCAGGGGCGAGGTGATCGGCTCGGTCTTGCCTCGCACGGTCAGCCGGCCGGTGGCGGCATATTCCCCGGGCGAGGTCTCCTCCAGCGCGTCCAGCGTATAGGTGACGGTGGGATGATTGCGCGAATCGAACCATTCCGCCGAGGTGGCGAAGGCGCTCGCCAGCGGTTCTCCCAGATCGATCGAGGCGCTGTCGATGCGGATTTCAAGCTTGGCTTTGCCCGGGTTGGCCGGATCGAACACACCCTCGCCGGCAAAGCGCGCGAACCGGCCCTCGGCCGGCTGATCGGCGCGGAGATAGGTGAACAGGATCTCCGACCGCGTGGGATCGACCACCCAGGCGGCCGCCACCGCTTCCAGGGGCAGGAGGGCGAGAATCAATGTGGCGAGGCGGATCATGGCGCGGTCTCCTGGTGCTGGATCAGCCCGCGGGGCTGATTTCGAGGTCGATACGGATGGGAATGACGGTCCCGACGGCGGGGGCGGCAAAGGTCATGCCGAACTCGGTGCGGTCGATCTCGCCCGTCACGGTGAAGCCGGCGATGGTCTTCGCCGCGTCAAAGGGCGAGGGGCCCATATTGTTCAGCTTGGCGTCGAGCGAGACCGGGCGGGTCTGGCCCACGATCGTGAGATTGCCGGTGACGGTCGCGGTATCGGCCCCGGTCGGGGTGACGCTGGTGCTCTCGAACACGATCTCGGGGAATTTCTGGACGTTGAAGAAGTCTTTCGAGCGCAGATGCGTGTCGCGCGCATCCCAGGCGGTGTCCACGCTGGCGGCGTCGATGGTAAAACGCAGCCGCGTTTTTTCGACCGCATCCGGATCGAAATCGATCTGTGCGTCAAAGTTGCGGAATTTCCCATGGGTGGTCGAGAACCCGAGATGGTCAACCATGAAGGTCACATGCGCGTGGCTCTTGTCCATCACATAGGGGGCCGCCACCGCCTGCCCCAACGCTGCGGAGGATAGGATGGCGGACAGGATCAGGGGGCGGCTGATCGAGCGGGCGAAGCTTGGCAGGCGCATGGCGATGTCTCCTCTCAAGGTCGAATGTCAGGCCAGATAGCGCCCGAGCCTGCCGCGGAAAACCGGCCCGCGGTGAAAGTAGTGTTATGTGTCGCGCAAAGGTGAAACGGTTCACTTCCCGCGGGCGGATCGTTTTGCGCCCTGTGGACATCCTCACAGACGCGCGGGCGGGCCGAGAGCTAGGCTCGAGCCACCCTGTCAGAAAGAAGGATGCGGATGATGACCAAGGATCAGACAACGCCTGAGCAGATCGCCGATGATGAGCTGGATGATGCGAAAGGCGCGGGCCTCTTCCTCGGCCCGCTGATCGGCAGCGCGGTCGGCCAGAAGAACGCGCAGCTCAAGGATCTCGAGGCGCAGGACCGGCTGGGCAATCACGAAATCCAGCGGATGATGCAGAGCTTTAACCGCGAGCAGCAGTCCGCCTCGTCAACGCTGAAGAAGCTGGACGACACATCGAATGCCGTGATCGGCAAGATCTGAGGCCGTCTGATCCGGCACCAACAGGAGCCGGGTGCGCCCGGCTCTGCGGACCAGTATATGGCAGCGCCATACC
>JBCBIS010000315.1:0-3156 GCA_038524325.1 Pseudomonadota bacterium | reverse complement strand
CAGCCAGATCGTCTTCGGCCCCATGGCTGATGCGCTGGGGCGGCGGCAGACCGCGCTGATCGGCTGGGGCGTCTATCTCGCCGGCACCGCCATGGCCGTGCTGGGGCCCAGTGCCGAATGGATGCTGGCCGGGCGCTTTCTGCAAGGGTTCGGCGCAGGGGCGCCGCGGGTGGTGGCCACCACACTGGCCCGCGATCTCTATGAGGGGCGCCCCCTGGCCCGCGTCATGTCGCTGGTCCTGACCGTGTTCATGCTGGTCCCGATCCTGGCCCCGCTGCTGGGTCAGGCGATGGAGGCTGCGCTGGGCTGGCAGGCGATCTTCGCGCTTTATGCCGCCCTCGCCCTGGTCAGCGGCGGCTGGTATTTCCTGGCGGTGCCCGAGACGCTGAAGCCCGAGCACCGCCGCCCCTTCCGCCTCGGCCCGTTGGCGGCGGCGCTGCGCGAGGTGATCGCCACCCGCCAGACCATCCTCTCAGCCATCGCCGCGGGCTGCGTCTTCGCACCCTTCGTCGTCTATCTCGCCACCGCGCAGCAGGTGCTGGAGGAACGCTACGCCCTCGGCCCGCTCTTCCCCGTGGCGTTTTCCTCGATCGCCCTGGCCTTCGCCGCGGCCACCTTCGCGAATTCCCGGCTGGTGATGCGCTATGGCATGCGGGCCTGTGCGCGCTTTGCCTTTCTGCTGCTGATCGGCACGGCGGCGGCGGGGCTGGCGATCTCGGCGCTCAGCCCCGGGCCGGTGCCGCCGCTCTGGGTCTATCTGGGCCTGATCGCCCTGATCTTTGTGGGCGTCGCGCTGTTGTTCAGCAATCTCACCGCCCTGGCGCTGGACCCGCTGGGGCATCTGGCGGGCACCGCCTCGGCCGTGGTCAACGCGGTCTCCTCGCTGCTGGCCACGGGGATGGGGATCGCCATCGCCCAGGCCTATGACGGCACGCTGACCCCGATGCTGGGCGGGTTTCTGGTGCTGGGCCTTGCCGGGTATCTCTGCTTTCTGGCCGGAGTGAAACGGTGAGCGCGCCGCTCTCCATCGTCATCCCCACGCTGAATGCCGCCGACCGGCTGGGCCCCTGCCTGGGCGCGTTGGCGCCGGCGCTGACCTCGGGCCTAATCCGCGAGTTGATCCTGGCCGATGGCGGCTCCGAGGACGCGATTGCCGAGGTGGCCGAGGCGCTCGGCGCCCGTCTGATCACGGCCGAGCGGGGCCGGGGCCAGCAACTCGCCGCCGGGGCCGAGGCGGCGCTGGGCGACTGGCTGCTCTTTCTCCATGCCGACACGGTGCTGCCCACGGGCTGGGAGGAGATGGTGCGCAGCCATATCCAGACCCATCCCGACCGGGCGGGGCATTTCGCCCTGCGCTTCGACAGCGCTCATCCGATGGCGCGGGTGACCGAGGGCTGGGCCAATCTCCGCTCCTTTGCCTTCGCCCTGCCCTATGGCGACCAGGCTCTGTTGGTGCCGCAGATCCTCTATCGCCGGGTTGGAGGGTACCCTCCGATCCCGCTGATGGAGGATGTGGCGCTAATGCGCCGCATCGGGCGGGGGAACCTCCGCCGCCTTCCGGGCCGCGTGGTCACCTCGGCCGAGCGGTATGAGCGCGACGGCTGGCTCCGCCGCGGCTGGCGCAACCTGACCACCCTGGCGCTCTACACCGCCGGTAGAGACCCCGCGCAACTGGTGGACCGGTACCGGCGATGAGTATCGCGACCCTCAGCACGCTGGGGCTGCCGAGTTCGGCACCTCCCGATGCCTTCCCGGAAGGTCAGAGACGCCATGTTGGTTCGCCCTCAGCGCCACTGGAGGGGACCACAAGCCGCCGAGGGGCTCTCACTTACCCGCGGTGCCTGACGGCGTCCTGCGAGCACAACGCGCAAGACCACATGCCCGGCAACCTGCGCAACGCGGCGGTCGGAGACCTTGGCACTGCGGGGCCAGATCCCACGCCGCCGGTCGCCCGGTCCTGGCAATGAGAATGGTCTCTCGACCACAGGGGGTGCGGGTGGCGCGACGACCAGGCTCACATTCCTCGGGAACAGGCCAGCGGCAAAAGCCCGGCACGCATGGGCCTGCACGGCGCACCCTGATCGTCTTCGTCAAGGAACCCCGCCCGGGGCGGGTGAAGACCCGGTTGGGGCGCGAGATCGGGATGACCCGGGCCGCCTGGTGGTTCCGGCATCAGACCCGGGCGCTGCTGCGGCTTCTGGCCCGCGACCCGCGCTGGGTGACCGTGCTGGCCGTCAGCCCCGATGCCGAGGGGCTGACCAGCCGCTGCTGGCCGCCCGGTCTCGCGCGCTGGCCACAGGGAGGGGGGGATCTCGGCGCCCGCATGGCCCGTGCCCTCAACGCCATGCCCCCCGGCCCGGCGATGGTGATCGGCGCCGATATCCCCGGCATCCGCCCGCATCATATCGCCGAAGCGTTCCACCTGCTGGGCCGCCATGAAGCGGTGCTTGGCCCCGCCCCTGATGGCGGCTATTGGCTGATCGGCCTGAAGCGCGGTGCCCAGGCGATGCCTGCCGGTCTGCTCACAGGGGTTCGCTGGTCCTCCGAACACGCCCGGGCCGACACCGAGCGGGGCCTCGCCCCCCTCCGCATCGCCCATGCGGCCACGCTGAGCGATGTGGACACTGCGGCGGATCTGGCCGCGCTTTCCCCCCGACCCGTCGCGCGCAGCTGACCGCTTCAAAAGCGTCGGAACAAGACCGAGGACTCGCCAATGGAGGGGGCCAGGGACCATCCGATCCAATGGACAAAGCGGGCGAAGGACATGTGCCGGGTAGTGGCGCTGGCAAGAGGGTGGCCGGGCCCAGCATGTCCGCAAGCCGCCTCTCTGGCCGCCATATGGTCGTAAACCACCTCTCTTGATCGCCGCTTGGCCGCAAGCCGCCGCTTGGCCTGTGCGGGCGACTGAGCCCGTCCGCGACATGGTGCAGCGCCTGCGTGTCGCCTGCGGGTTGGCGCGGACGGGGGGGCGGCAGGGCGGTCGAAATCAAGCTTCGTTGAGAGGCCCCTGTCCATCCTTCTCCCCGCCCAACTCACTTACATCAGGGGGTTGGCTTGGGGCGCGGGGAGGTGGGGTAACAGGTCGCGATCGATGATCGCTGGCAGGATGCGCCACCCCGGCATGGGATCGCTTCCGATCGGGCTCCGAAGCAGAAA
>JBCBIS010000314.1:0-3169 GCA_038524325.1 Pseudomonadota bacterium | reverse complement strand
GTCCCGGGTCAAGCCCGGGACGGTGCCTGCTTGCTGGCGTCAGCCTCCGATGACCCGAACGCTGCCGTCCTCCTGCCCCACCAGCACCGTCGAGGCGAGGGTGCAGAAGAGGCCGGTTTCGACCACGCCGGGGATCAGGTTGAGGGTGGCGTTCAGCTCCGCCGGGGCGCCGATGCGGCCCAGGGTGCAGTCGAGGAGGTAGTGGCCCTCGTCGGTGACGTAAGGCTGCTCGCCCTCCATCCGGCGGGTCACCTCGGCCCGGTCGACATCCGCGGTGCCGAGCGCCTTGGCCACATTCGCCGCCGTGATGTCCCAGCCGAAGCGGACGACCTCGACCGGGACGGGGAACACCGTGCCCAGGGTCGCGACCTCTTTTGACGGGTCCGAGATCACCACCATCCGGTCGCTGGCCGCGGCCACGATCTTCTCCTGCAACAGCGCGCCGCCGGCGCCCTTGATCAGATTTAGCGCATCGTCGAACTCGTCCGCGCCGTCGATGGTCAGGTTCAGCCGCCCGGCCTCGCCCAGAGTGGTCAGCCGGATCCCCAGCGCTTCGGCCTGGGCCTTGGTCCGGTTCGAGGTCGGCACACCGGTCACCGTCAGTCCCTGGGCCACGCGCGCCCCCAGCTCGGCAACCATGAAGGCCGCGGTCGAGCCGGTGCCGAGGCCGATGGTCATCCCATCCTCGACGAATTCCAGCGACCGCACCGCCGCTGCCTGCTTTGCCCGGTCCTGTGGGCTCAATTCATCGCTCATTCTGGCCTCCCTCACCAATCGCGCGCGGACCATACAGCCCGATCCGAGTCGCGTCAGGGGGGCATAGGGTCGGAATTCCGGGCCTGACGCCGCGCCGTCTCGCCTATAGGATGCCGGGAAACGGCATGGAGCGCGGCATGTTCCTTTCGATCTTCGACATCTTCAAAATCGGCGTCGGCCCGTCCTCGAGCCATACGATGGGTCCGATGGTGGCCGCGGCGCGGTTCTTGGAGCTTCTGCGCCATGGCGAGCCGATCCCCGGCGCCGGGGTGCCCGCGCGCCTGGAATGCCGATTGCACGGCTCGCTGGCTTTCACCGGGAAGGGCCACGCGACCGATCGCGCGGTGATCCTGGGCCTGGCGGGCTTTGCCCCCGACACGCTGGATGCGGCCAAGGCCGAGGCGGCGCTGGCCCGGATCGCCGAGACCGGCCGGATCGCGCCCGATGCCCTGCCGGAAATGGCGTTTCCAGCCGATGCGATCGTTTTCGACTATGGCCCCGCCCTGCCGCTCCATGCCAATGCGATGGTGCTGAGCGCCTATGATGCCGGCGACCATCTGCACAGCCGCGAGACGTACTACTCCATCGGCGGGGGGTTCGTGCAGACCGAGGCGGAGATGCAGGGGCTGGGCCAGATCCGGACGGTCGATGCGCTCGAAGCGGTGCCTTATTCCTTCGACACCGCCGATCAGATGCTGGAGATGGCCGCCGCCTCGGGCCTGACCATCGCCCAGATGAAACGCGCGAATGAGGAGACGCGGCGGGATCGGGATGCGCTCGATACCGGGCTCGACCGGGTCTGGCAGGTGATGAACGCCTGCATCGACCGCGGGATCGCGGGCGAGGGCATCCTGCCGGGCGGGCTGCAGGTGCGCCGGCGGGCCAAGGCCATCCATGATCAATTGGTGTCGGAGCGGCGGACCAACCTGCAAATGCCGCATGTCGCGAATGACTGGCTCAGCGTCTATGCGATGGCGGTGAACGAGGAGAATGCGGCGGGCGGGCAGGTGGTGACGGCGCCGACCAACGGGGCGGCGGGGGTGATGCCGGCGGTGATGCGCTACTACCGCGACCATATCGTCGGGGCCAGCGATCAGGGGTTGCGCGACATGCTTCTGACCGCGGCGGCGATCGGCGGGATCGTGAAACACAACGCCTCGATCTCGGGCGCGGAATGCGGGTGCCAGGCCGAGGTCGGCTCGGCCGCGGCGATGGCGGCGGGGGCTTTATGCGCAGCGCTGGGGGGCACACCGGCGCAGGTCGAGAATGCTGCCGAGATCGCGCTGGAGCATCACCTCGGCATGACCTGCGACCCGATCAAGGGGCTGGTGCAGGTGCCTTGCATCGAGCGCAACGGGTTGGGGGCGATCAAGGCGGTCTCGGCCGCGTCGCTGGCGCTGCGCGGCGATGGGCGGCATCTCGTGTCGCTGGACGTCTGCATCGCGACGATGCGCGAGACCGGGCGGGATATGAGCGAGAAATACAAGGAGACCTCGCTGGGCGGGTTGGCGGTCAATCTGCCCGGCTGTTGATGTCGGGATGCGACGAATCGATATCTTCCGGGCTGGTCCTCACCTGGCTGATCGATGATCCGGCTGCCTAGGGCGACGCGCCTGGGGAAGCGGAGAGTTCTGGGCCACGCCCGGCCAGCACCAGGCCACCGCCCTCCCCCACCCACCCACCGGAGCGCGGTGACCCGGCGCTGGCCGGGCGCGGCGGTTGAGGTCAGAGAGCGCTGAAGGACGGGCGTCCCTGTCGGAACACCAGGCGCTGCTCGTCCGAGCCGATCCCTCCGCCAAAGACCTGCCGGGGGATCCGCACTTGCAGCGGCTGCCGGTCGAACCGCGGCTCCCAGGGCGTGCTGCTCAGCGCGCAGCCGGTGCGCGCATCGGGCAGGGTGCCGCGCTGGGGCAGGAACAGGAGGTTTTGCGCGACAAGCGTGCCGTCGAGGCGCAGTGATCCCGCACTGAGGACGCGCTCGTGAAAGCCGATCGTGAGCGCGCTGGACTGATCGACATGCCACGCGCCGCACAGGGCGACCCGTCCGTCACGCTGTTCGGCCTTCGCGGCCACGGTGAGAATGCTGCCATCGTTCCAGAATCCGCCGCCGATCGTGTAACTGTCGTCCACCCGGCCGCCCCCTGCGGGGTCGAGGGCCGGGGCGCATCCGATCGCCATGGTTGTCGCGAGCATTGCCGCGCCTTGCCGCAGACACCTGATCATTCTCACCTCCTGCACCGCGTCTGTTCCGTTTGCTGCCCGAAGAGATGGGGTGACCCGGGCTGCGAGGCGATCAAATGCCGGTCACATCCTCCCGCGCGCCGGTGAGCGCGCTCACCAGGCTGCCCAGCGCCGGGCACGCCGCGGGGAACGAGAAGTCGCCCTGGTTCAGCTGGCCGACCGCCGTGTAGCC
>JBCBIS010000313.1:0-3182 GCA_038524325.1 Pseudomonadota bacterium | reverse complement strand
CTGGCTGTCGAAGACCATGGCATCGCCCGAACCGCCGGTCGCCTCGATCGAGACGCCGTTGCCCAGATCGCCCAGGATGTCGCCTGCCGCGAAGCCTTCGAAGTCGATCTTGACCGCGTTCGGGTCGTCGCATTCCTCGAATTCGACCTTGCAGAACTCGATCTTGTCGATGCGGATGTACTCGCCGTCATCCTTGCGGCCCTTGAAGGTGATCTCGGCACCTTCCGGGATCTCGACACCCTTCAGCTTCAGGGTCGAGAATGACACATCCTTGACGCCGTTGCCGTTGTTGTTCTCGTCGAGGCGGAAGCAGCCGACGAATTCGCCGTCGACGAAGACATCCAGGAAGCCTTCGCCGTCGTTCTCGTCGATCACCGTGATCTCGATGTCGTAGACACAGCTTTCGCCGCGGAAGTCCGGCAGCGTGGCGTAACCGGTGTTTGCCTTCAGCTTGATCAGCTCACCGCCCGAAGCAGCGTCCTGATGCTCGACCTTGTAGCCGGAAAGCTCGAGATCCTCGGCCTCAATGGTGATCTTGCCATCCGGGTCCGGCTCGAACTTCACGCCGGCGTCGAAGCACTTGAAGTCGAGATAATTGGTTTTGACATTAGCGCTGCCGACGATCGTCAGCACCGTGCCAGGCTCGGGCGTCGGTTGGAAGTCCGGTCCGCCATTATAGAAGGTGAAGAAGTCGTCATTCGAGCCTTCCTGCTCGATCTCGACCATCGTGTATTCGGTGCCGTCTTCATCGACGAGGTACCAGACCTTCTCGGCGTAGATCTGGTGCCCGTTGCCAAGCTCCTCGCCACTCTCGGCATCGGTGATGTCCGCGGTCTGGTGGCTGTGATCGTTGGCGTTCTCGTTGTGCTTGTTATCACCGGACAGGAACGCATCGTCGTCCTTGACCTCGAAGCAGACCGTCGCCTCGCCGGGCATCGTGAATGTATCACCGCAACCGATGTTCGAGCCGTTGTCAGATCCGGCATCGAGCAGATTCTGCTCGGTGAAAGCTGTAAATTCATAGGTGGTGGTATTGGTCATCGGACATTTCCCTCGCTCACATGGCCGCCCTGTGGCGGCATCATCTCAATACATGCCGTGCGCGGAGTGCCCCGGATCCCGCGCAAGGTGTAACCTTGACTGTGCAGTCATGCACTGCACCTCTGCAGATTTGTAGCATACTTCATGGCCAGATTGTGATCAAAAAGTATGCTGCGGGAAGTTATCCCGCCAGAAGTTATTAAGATTGAGCCCAGCATTCCTGGATCAATTCAGGGTTGTTACTTCTGACCTCGAAATTCCTTCGGGCCGTTCGGATTTTTCAAATTGCGAGAACTTTCCGAGTTTCCGGCAAGTCTCGGGTTTTATTCCAATTCCGGGATGCGTGGTCTCATGCGCTGCCGCTGCCGAACATCACGACCCGGACGGTCTTGAACAGAATCATCAGGTCCAGCCAGACGGACCAGTTGCGCGCATACCAGCGGTCGAGCCGCACGCGTTCCTCGTGGCTGGTAGCGGACCGGCCCGAGACCTGCCAGAGCCCGGTGATGCCCGGTGTGCAGCGCGCGTAATACTGGAAATCCGGGCTGTGGTAATAGGCCTTGTCGCCCTGGTAACCCGGGATTTCGGGCGAGATGATCGGGCGCGGACCGACCAGGCTCATCTCGCCGGTCAGCACGTTGAAGATCTGCGGCAGCTCGTCGATCGAGGTCTTGCGGATGAAATGGCCCAGCGGCGTGATCCGCGGATCGTTCTGCAGCTTCTGGGTCTCGTTCCACTCGGCGCGGGCGGCCGGGTCGGTGGCGAGCAATTCCTGCAGGCGCTCCTGCGCATCCGGGCGCATCGAGCGGAACTTGTAGCACCAGAAATTGCGCCCGTTCTTGCCGACGCGGAGTTGGCGGAAGAAGATCGGACCTTGCTCGGTCAGTGCCAGCGTCAGGGCGACACCGATCAGGATCGGCGAGATCAAGGTCAGGATCACCAGGCCCGCGAGCAGGTCGAAGCTCCGCTTCAGCAGGGTGTGCAGCGCGTTCGGTGCGGCCGGGCGCATCTCGGCCATGACCATGTCGGCGCCGATGACCTTCTGCAGGGTGACGCCGTTGCGGGCCAGGCCGGTGAACGGCAGGATCAGGCTGGCGGTCCGCCCGGCGGTGGTCAGCAGCCCCAGCGTCGTCTGGGCCTCGATCAGCTCGTCCGCCGTCGGCGCCAGCACCGCGGTGACCCGGTGCTCGGGAATGCCGCTTCGGTGGGCCAGCCGCTCGATCAGCAGGTTCAGCCGTTCGGGGTCGCGCTCGGCGACCTGGGCGAAGGGCAGGCTGTGCAGCAGCTTCACCGGGGCCGAGCGGCTTTCGCGCATCTCGTAGATCAGCGAGTCCGCCGAGACGCCGTTGCCGATCAGGACGATGTGGTTGGTCATCGCCTCGCGCACCATCGGCATCTGGCGCACGGCCATGCGCAGCGAGATCACCATCACGATCGCCAGCGGATAGGCGGTCATGAACCAGAGCCGCGAGTTGTGATCGCGCAGTACGAATTGCAGGGTCGCGTCGAACAGTGCCACCAGCCCGATGCCGGCGACGATGCGGCGGATCTCGTCCATTTCCCAGGCCGAGCGGCGGTAGAGCCCGCCGAATGCGAAGATTGCGACGGTCAGGACGATCAGGACGGCCATCTCCTTGGCCCGGTCCGTGATGTAGAATGCAGCCGGGATGCTTTCGAAGCCGGCGATATCCCGAACCAGGGCGGACACGGCCAGAGCAGCTGCAAAGGCGAGCACCATGGCGCAGATGTCGATCAGCATCAGGCCAAGCGCGAGGCGGCGGGTCAGGCCCGCGCCCGCGAGCTTGGTATCGAGAGATGAAGTACTCCGTCCCAACCCGGCCAATGGCACCGAGTCAGTCTGAGTTAAAGGCTCAAATACCGTCATAACCCACCCTTCGCCACGCGAGCGGACTTAATGGTCCGCCGACGCCATCCAAATGACTTCAGCACGCTCCGAATAAGTGTGCCGGTCCCCTCAGCGCATCTGTTGCAAGCAGTGTGCCAAACCAATTTCACTCAAATTTGGACTATATCATGGCCGATCGAATTGCTGCAGTGCAAAATATGCGAAGATCCGGCTGCATCCTGCGAATCCCGTTGCATTGCGCGCGGAAATCCCGTGTCGGTTGTGTCTCTTTTTG
>JBCBIS010000312.1:0-3204 GCA_038524325.1 Pseudomonadota bacterium | reverse complement strand
GGCCGCCACCATCTCCTCGAAGGCCGGCGGCCCTGCCCGGCGCGCGGGCGTTGGTCTATGAAGGCTGCGGCCACGCCCCTTTCTGGGAGGATGCGGCGCGCTTCAACGCCGATTTGGACAGGTTCGCCCGGGAGGTGTGGGCATGAGCTACCCGCTGCTCTGGCTGCTCCTGGGGGCTGCCCTGATGATCTGCGGCGCGGTCTGGCTGCGCCGCCAACGCGATGCCTTCATCGCCGAGCTGAAGGCGCGGGACGATCCCCTGGCCCGGGCGCCGCGGGACAAGACCTTCCGCCGGGCCTTCCAGAACTGGCTGCTCCAGCGCGGCATCGCCACGCCCGAGGGCCAGGCAAGGGGCGGCGATCTGTTCGTGCTGATCGGGGTCGCTGTCCTGATCGGCCTCGGCCTCTATTCTTTCTGGCCGGAGGCGATGCCATGACCCGCCTCCCAACCCGGGCGGGCCCGAGCGGACCGCTGCGCGCCGGGGGGTGGGTGGGGGCGGGCGGGGGCCCGCTCGGGCCCGCCCGGCCCGTCGCAAACCACCATGAAAGCCACGGCACCAATCAGAATGCAAGCCACTGCGCAAGCCACTGCGCCGACACAAGACTTCCACCACCCAACAGGGGAGACCACGCATGACCTCGCTTCCAGAGCGCACCGAGAAAAAGCTGGGCCTGGTGATCGATCTCGACATCTGCGTCGGCTGTCACGCCTGCGCGGTCAGCTGCAAAGAATGGAACACCGGCGGCTATGGTGCGGCCCTCAGCGATCAGGACCCCTACGGGGCCGAGCCGACGGGAAGCTGGCTGAACCGCATCCATACCTATGAGGTCAAGCCCGAACAGGGCCCGGCCCAGATCATCCACTTCCCGAAAAGCTGCCTGCATTGCGAGGACGCGCCCTGCGTCACCGTCTGCCCGACCGGCGCCTCCTACAAGCGGGCCGAGGATGGGATCGTGCTGGTGAACGAGGCGGCCTGTATGGGCTGCGGCCTCTGCGCCTGGGCCTGCCCCTATGGCGCGCGCGAGATGGATGCCGCCGCCGGGGTGATGAAGAAATGCACCCTCTGCGTCGATCGGATCTATAACGACAACATTCCCGAGGAAGACCGGGTGCCGGCCTGTGTCCGTTCCTGCCCCGCGGGCGCCCGGCATTTCGGCGATCTGGGCGATCCGGACTCGGCGGTCAGCGACCTGGTCGCGGCCCGCGGCGGCTATGGCCCGATGGCCGAGCAGGGCACCAAGCCGGTGAACCGCTACCTGCCGCCCCGCCCGCGTGATCGGCACGAAAGCGGGCCGGTCAACCTGGCCGAACTGGCCGAGCCGGAGGCAAGCGGCTTCCTCGGCTGGCTCGACCGCGCTCTGGAAAGGATCGGCTGATGCATCCCGCACCCTCTTTGATCGTCTTCACCGTGCTCAGCGGGCTGGGGCTGGGCCTGATCGTCTGGACCGGGCTGGGCCTGGGGCCGGACACCGCCCTGCATGGCTTGATCGCCTGCGTGGCGGCCCTGGCCGTGACCGCGATCGGCGGCAGCTTCTCGGTGCTGCACCTCGCCAATCCGAAGAATGCCTGGCGCGCCTTCAGCCAGTGGCGCTCCTCCTGGCTCAGCCGCGAGGCCTGCCTGATGGTCGCCACCCTGGCTGTCTTCGGGCTCTACGCGCTGGCCTGGCTGTTCGGAGGCGTCCGGCTCTGGGGGCTCGGCTGGCTGGCGGCGGGGCTGGCGGGGGCGACGATCTACGCGACCGCGATGATCTATGCCGCCCTGCGCGCCGTGCCCCGCTGGTCGGCCACGCCCACGCCGGTGCTGTTCGCCGCTCTCGCCCTGGCCGGCGGGCTGGTCGCCGCCCGCGCCGCCCAGGCGCTGGCCGGCAGCGAGGCGGGGATGTGGCATGTCCTCCCCGCGCTGGCCCTGGCCGCCGGGATCACGATCTGGTGGCAGACCCAGGCGGCGGGGGCGCGGCGCTCGGTCGACGGCTCCTCGATCGCCTCGGCGACCGGGCTCGGCTCGAAGGGCCGGGTGCGGCTGTTCGAGCGGCCCCATACCGGCGAGAACTATCTGCTGAAGGAGATGGCCTTCCAGGTCGGCCGCCGCCGGGCCTTCCAGATCCGCTGGATCGGCGCGATGGCCGGGTTCGTGGTGCCGCTGGTGCTGGCCCTGCTGGCGCTCGGCCTCGGCGGCTGGGTGCTGGTGCTGGCACTCCTCTGCCACATCGCCGGCATGATGGCCCTGCGCTGGCTGTTCTTCGCCGAAGCGGAACATGTCCAGGCCCTCTATTACGGCATGGAATAGCCGCTGGCCGGACCGGGGCGCAGCTCCCCGGCCATCCCTTCCCGGACCGAGACCCATCCAAGCACCCGACCGCTGCGTGGATCGCCCCGGGGCGACGAAAACAAGGCGCGAAGGCGCAGCGGGACGAGACGGGCAAAGCCGCCAAGACAGCGCCCCATGCCGCAGCACCGGCCCTCTGCCCCAGGACGCTGCCCGGTTCGTCACGTCCCGCCGCACCGGCCCTCGGCCCCGGAACGCAGCCCGGCCCGTCACGTCCCGCCGCACCGGTCCTCAGCCCCAGAACGCAGCCCGGCCCTTCACATCGCCCGGACGCGGCCTCCCAGTCTGCCCCTCCAAAAACAACGGTCTCCAGGGACGCACCGGCCATCGGGCGGCCCTCCTCACCATGACCCGCAGCACCTCGAGGCAACCCAGCCCCTGCCCCGACCAAGCGGCCCGCACGGGGTGCCGAAGAGCCAGCCCGGTGGAGCAAGCCAGCGCGCCGCGCCGCACTGCTCCGCACCTTGAGGGAACCAAGCACCGCCCGATGGAGCGGGCCAGCGCGCCGCCAGCGCCGGCGGCGTGTCCCGGACGAACTGGGTGGAGGGCAGAGTGCCTTTGCACGCCGCCCGCACAAGGCGCGAGCCGGGGGTGCACCAGCCCCGGGATGGCGCTCCTGACGTCACCGCTCAGCACCCTGAGGCAACCAAGCACCTACCCTGACCCAGTGGCACGCATGGATTGCCCAAGCGCCAGCCCGGTGGAGCGGGCCAGCGCGCGTCCGGTGCCTTCGGCTTGTCCCGGGCGGGCTGGGTGGAGGGTGGAGTGCGTTTGCGCGGTCACCCCTATGAGACGCACGCCGGGGGCGCTCTGGCCCATGGGGTGGCGCTCCCGACGTCACCGCTCAGCACCGGATGGCGACCGAGCGCCTCTCCCGG
>JBCBIS010000311.1:0-3223 GCA_038524325.1 Pseudomonadota bacterium | reverse complement strand
CAGCTGATCCTGGCCACCCTGCTAGATCGCTACGCATTCGCGGTCCCCGAGGGGTTTGTGCCCGAGCCGAAGATGTGGTTCACCCTGCGCCCTGGCACCGGCATGCCGTTGAAGGTCTCCAAACGCCGATGATCCTTTGCCCAGAAACAGCAGTTGCAGCGCCCGGCATGCCACCGCAGCGCAGCCCCCGGCACCGCAACACCGCCATCGCCAGGCAACGCGCGCACTGGCAGGACCGGAGCCCGGCATGGCCCGCCTGATCCTCGCATTGCTGGCGCTGGCCGCCATCGCCCTGGCCGTGCTGCGCCTCGAAGCGGGTGCCACGGGGCTCGTGACCAGCAGCCACAACCTGCAGGGCACGCCGGTCACGGTGCAGCATCTCGCCGGCGCCCCGCCCGGTCCGGCGGTGGTGATCGCCCATGGCTTCTCCGGCTCGCGCCCGCTGATGCAGGCCTTTGCCGTCAGCCTGGCCCGCTCGGGCTATGCGGCGGTCAGTTTCGACTTCCAGGGCCATGGCCGCAACCCGACCCCGCTGGCCGGAGACGTCACCAGCGAGGACGGCGCCACCCGGGCCTTGCTGGCCGAATTGCAACGCGTCATCGCCTTTGCCCGCGGCTTGCCGCAAGGCGATGGCCGGATCGCCCTGCTCGGCCACTCGATGGCGTCCGACATCGTCGTCCGGGCTGCGCGCGCGGACACCGAGATCGCCGCGACCATCGCCGTTTCGATGTTTACGCGCGAGGTCACGCCGACCGCGCCGCGCAACCTCCTGATCATCGTCGGCGCCTATGAGCGGTTCCTGGGGGCGGAGGCGCTGAAGGCCGTCGCCCTGGCCAGCGGTGCGGAGGCCGCCGACGGCGTGACCCATGGCGACCCCGCCACGGGCACGGGACGGCGCGCGGTCTTCGCGGACGGCACCGAACATGCCAGCGTCCTGTTCAGCCGCGAGGCGATGGCGGAGGCCGTCACCTGGCTCCACGCCAGTTTCGCCCTCGAGGCCCCGCCCCATGCCGAGGCACGCGGGCCGTGGATCGCCCTGCTCCTGGCCGGCGTAGTGGCCCTCGCCTGGCCCCTGGCCGGCCTTCTGCCGCGGCTCGGAGCTGGGGGAGGACATCCCGAGGCTGCGCCCCGCCCGGCGGACAACAGCCTCAGCAGCGCGCGCGGGCAGCCCGACCGTGCCTTGGCCATCGAGGCGGCAACTACGCCGCTCAGCCCGCCGGCCGCGTTGCCCCTCCCAGCGTCCGGGAACGGAGCAAGGTCAGACACGCGCCCTTCCGCAGCAATGTCAGCCAATCGCGGCACGGCAACAGGGCCGAGCGGTGACGCTCCCCTCGCAGCGGACGGGAACGCAATTTGGTCGGAAACACGCCCCATCGCCGCAATGCCAGCTAATGGCGGCACGGCAACAGGGCCGAAAGGTGACGCTCCCCTCTCAGCGGACGGGAACGCAAGTGAGTCGGACACGCGCATCACCGCCGCAATGCCAAACCATCGCGGCACCGCGACAGGGCCGAATGGTGACGCTCCCATCGCAGCGGAGGGCAACGCAATTCGGTCTGAAACGCGCCCCACCGCCGCAACGCCAGACCTTCGCGGCACAGCGACAGGGCCGAGCGGTGACGCGGCCTGCTTCACGCCTGCGGAGGCTTTGCCGACGGGTCGGATCTGGGCGCTCTGCCTGCTGCCTGCCGTTCTGACGCCGCTGATTCTCTGGCCCCTGCCGACGCATTTTCTGCCCGTGTTGGTGGCGGATTACCTGGCGGTGCATTTCGCCCTCTATGGCGGGCTGACGCTGGCGGGTCTGTGGCTGGGCGGGGTCCTTCGGCCCTCTCGCCTGTCGGGGGCGCTGGCCGTGTCGGCGGGGGTGGCCACGCTCTATTGCATCGCCGCCATCGCCCTGCCGATCGACCGCTATGTCGCCTCGTTCCTGCCGATCCCCGAGCGCTGGCCGCTGATCGGGCTGCTGGCCGTCGGGACCCTGCTCTATACGCTGGCCGATGCCTGGCTGATCGAGCGGAGCGGGGCGCGCTGGTGGTGGTATCCGCTCAGCAAGCTCTGCCTCCTCGCCTCGCTGGCCGCCGCGATCGCGCTGGATCTGGAGGGGTTGTTCTTCCTCATCATCATCTTCCCGATCATCCTGCTGTTCTTCGTGCTCTACGGCCTCTTGCAACGCTGGATCTGGCGGGCAACGGGCGCGCCCGAGGTGGGCGGCATCGCCGTCGGCCTCGCCTTCGCCTGGGCGCTGGGGGTCACCTTTCCAATGCTGGCGGGCTAGACCAAAATTCTAGGATCTGACGGGTTCGGTCAGTTCCGTTTTTGCTCTAGGCGACAGCGCGCAGAACAGGTCAACGAAGGCGGCTGAGAACCTGCGCCCCAGCTTCGCCAGCCCTCCACACGAGACGGGCCCGATTGACGTCACGGCGATGCGACTTCACTGGCCCTTCGAAAGACGGGTGCCAGGAGGGTACCGTCCTGCCGGGGGGCGCCTGGAATGGTGCCGCTATCCGCATTGCGGCAACCGAACATCTCCTGCCCCGGCAATGCGCAAAGCGCCAACCCGGCGGCTGCGGCTTGTTCCGGGCGGGGTGGGTGGAGGGCCAGTGCCCGGGTCAGCTCTGGCGGAGATTGGCCCCAGAAACCGTTTACCTCGCCCTGCAACATCCACTAGACAGCGCTGCAGCAGAGGGAGGGACCATGCGATCGATCCTTATCACCGGGTGCTCCTCGGGCATCGGCCTGGATGCGGCGCGGCAGCTTGCGGGGACGGGGTGGCGGGTCTTCGCCTCCTGCCGCGCCGAGGCGGATTGCGCCCGGCTGCGCGCCGAGGGGTTGGCCAGCCCGCGCATCGATTACCAGGACCCGGCCAGCATCGAAAGCGGTCTGGCCGACGTGCTGGAGGCCACCGGCGGCACGCTCGATGCGCTGTTCAACAACGGTGCCTATGGCATGCCCGGTGCGGTCGAGGATCTGCCGACGGACGCGTTCCGTGAGCTGTTCGAGGCGAATTTCTTCGGCTGGCACGAGCTGACGCGGCAGGTCATTCCGGTCATGCGCCGACAGGGGCAGGGGCGGATCGTGCAATGCTCCTCGGTCCTGGGTTTTGTCGCGCTGAAGATGCGCGGGCCTTACGTCTCGTCGAAACATGCGCTCGAGGGATATTCCGATGTGCTCCGCCACGAGCTGCATGGCAGCGGGATCCATGTGGTGCTGATCGAGCCCGGCC
>JBCBIS010000310.1:0-3232 GCA_038524325.1 Pseudomonadota bacterium | reverse complement strand
GGCCTCTTTCTCGATGTCGTCATCGTCCATCTCGCATTGCATTTCGGCGAGCATGGCGTTGATCTTGTCGATCTCCTCCTGGCTGGCAGCCTCCTCGGCAAAGGCGGGGGTCGCGAGGGCCAGCGTGGCGGCGGCGAGGATCTATTTCATGGCTGGCCTCACTTGATCTGGATCGCGACGCGCTGGCTGTCGCCTTTCGAGCCCGGGATGCGCAAGTTGTAGCGGCCCGGTTTGATGGCGATGAAGGACATGTCGATCACGCCCTCATCGTCGAACTCGAAACTGTCGAGCCCGATGGGCCGGATCTCGAGATCATTGATCACCACTTCGTTGACCCAGATGGCGCGGAAGAATTGCGGGCCGACCAGGGCCAGTTCCTGGCTGCCATCCGCTTCGATCTTCAGCTTGTAATAGGCGCCCGATTCCAGGATCAGCGGCGCATCCTCGGCCAGGAGGGGTTTGCCCGCGCCAAGCGTGATGGTCGGCAGGGTCGCCCGGTTGCATTTGGCCAGAAGCCCGGCAAAGCCCAGCTGGTCGCAGAGCGGCGCGGCGTTGGCGGTTCCAGGCCCGGTCACGGGCAGGGCGGCGAGGGCTGCAATGGCGCTGGCCGCCAAGAGGCGTTTCATGGTGATCTCCCTTTGTTGTGTTTAGTTGGGCGAGACGACGACGCCCCAGGGCTGCTCGCCGACTTGGATGGATTTGATGACCTTCAGGCTCTCGACATCGATGACCGAGACGTCGTTGGAGTTACCATTGGTCGTGATGATGTACTTCTCATCCGGGGTGAAGGCCATCTGCCAAACCCTTTGACCAACGAGCAGATACTCCATCACCTCATCGGTCGCGCCATCGATCACAGCCACCCGGTTCGAAGGGCCGAGGGCGACGAAAACCTTCGAGCCATCGGTCGTCGCGCGCACGCCCACGGGCTGCAAGGCTTCGGGAACGATGCCCGCGACTTCGAAGCCGATCTTCTTGGTGATCTCACCGGCAGCCGGGTCGATCACGCTAACGGTGCCGCCGATCTCGGCACTCACGTAGAGTTTCTTGCCGTCCTTGGTGAACTCGGCAAAGCGGGGGCGGCTGTCGACCAGGATATTGGTGTTCAACTCGAAGGTCTCGGTGTCGATGAAATGCGCCATGTTGGTGGTCTCGGAGGTGTTGACCACCACCTTGCCATCAGGCGAGACGCCCATGCCCTCGGGCTCGACCCCCACCGGCACCTCGGCCAGCACCTGCTTGTTCACCACATCGACCACGGTGACGATATTGTCGTCTTCGTTGGCGATGTAGAGCGGGTTCCCTGAGGGGTGCAGCACGAAAAGCTCTGGGTCGGGACCCGAGGGCAGGGTGTGCTTCAGTTCCATCGTGGCCGTGTCGAACACCTGCACCGTGTCGTCATCCGAGGCGCAGACATAAAGCTCGTGACCCGAGGGGGAGATCGTGATCCCCCGCGGCCGCTGGCCGATATCCATGGTCCGCGTCACCTCCCAGCTCTCGCTGTCGATAATGGTCAGCGAGTTGCCCTTCTCGTTGGTGACATAGACAGTGTAGGCGCTGGCCTGGCTGGCGATCAGAATGGCGGCGAGGGAGGTTAGAAGGCGCATCTCGGCTCCTCAGAATTGACAGGTGGATTCGGGGCGGTCAAAGCCCAGCGTGTCGAGCCGGGTGGTCTGGTGCAGGAACTCCTCTTGCGGAGAGACGCTAACGACCAGTTTTTCATCCGCCAGCAGAACAGCCTGGCGCAATTGATTGTTCCAAGGGCGGAATGTCAGCTTCTGCCCCTTGAAGGCGGCAACTTCGAATTCCTCGGACAGCATCCAGTCGCGCAGCTTTGCGGGATCATCCGTCTTGGCCCGCGTGGCCGCCTCGGACATCGCCCGCAAGGCCACCCAGACCTGATAGTCGAGATCGGTCATGCGGCGCCCCTCGGCTTTCTCGAAGCGGCGCTGGATCTGGGTCGCGCCCCAGCTTTCATGCGCCGGGTGCCAGGACCGGGCCACCAGACCCGCATCGCCGACCACAGGCCGCGCTTCCCAGGTGCGATAGGGCAGATAGACGCCGAAGACCTGGTTCTCGTCGATCGCCACAACCACATCGTGATCCTCGGCGCGCTGGGTAAAGACTGGGATCTGTTTCTGGACCAGCACATGACCGGAATCCGACCGCCGCGCGCCGCCTGTATCCTCGAACACCCGCTCTTCGGTGATCTCCGCGCCGAACTTCGTGGCCGCCCGGCGCAGGCTGTCGGCCTTGGCGCGATCACCGGCATAGGAGCCGTGGATCAGGAACCACGCGCGCCATTTTTTCCAGATCATGTACTGCGCCAGCCCGTCCATCAGCATCGCGCGAGAGGGCGCGATATGCAGCACATTGGCCCGGCATTCGGCATTGCGCAGGGTGTCCTCCTCGGCGGAGGCGTTCAAGATCAGCACCGGTTGATCGGCGAGGTGATCGGCGATCGTCAACAAATCCGGTGCGCTCGCCACGGTGACCAGCGTGCCGACCCCATTGGCAACCAGCCCGTCGATCGTCTCGATCAACCGCTCCGGCGCGACGGTGACTTCCTCGGTCTCATATGCCTGGCCCAGGAACCGGCCGGTCGTCGCATTGTCCCGGGTCGCTTGGCGCGCGCCGCCGAAACCGTCATCCACGATGGGAAGATCCAGGCGCGAAATCGGGAGAGGCGTCTCCCGCTCGACCTTCACGACCGCGGCGCGCAGCACCTGCTCGGCCGCCATGGCTGGCGCGGAGGCGCAGATCAGAAGACATCCTAGGAAAGCGACCAGCCGCATCTCATCACCTCCGTTAACGAAGACTATCGAGCGAGCCGGACGCCGTCACGTCAACCCTGCAGCCCCCAAGGCTGCGGCCAATTCTTAAAGACTGAGAAGCCGAGCAGTTTTCACGCGACTGGCTTTGGAAGTGGTCGATATTGCCTGGATGGTCTGATCGGAAAGGATGTGGAAGATGCGCCCCGTCGCTGTGTTAGCAGCCTTTATCGTCGCGCTCGGCATGGGCACCCACACCAATGCCCAGCCGAAGGACGCGGCCTTTTTCGGGCTGCTCTTCATCAATACGACCCTCGCGCCCACCACCGAGGCCGAGGAAGTGCGCGTCGCCAAGGCCGAGGCGCGGCTGCGTGCGGGGCTGGAGGCCTCGGGCGGGTTTCGCATGATCGACATCACGCCGGTCGCCAACGAGATGAACCTCTATTCCAACCTCTCGAACT
>JBCBIS010000309.1:0-3244 GCA_038524325.1 Pseudomonadota bacterium | reverse complement strand
CGGCGATCTGATGGCCGTGAAAGACATTGGACCAGACGGTGAAGAAGGTTTCCGGCAGCCCCGCCGCATCCTCCAGGGTCACGCCCTCGGGGATCGGCAGGCAGTGATCGGCCAGCACCGCGACCTCCTCGGCATAGGCGCCGCCATTGGTCAGCCCGCAAACCTTGTCGCCAACAGCCCAGCGTGTGACGCCGTCGCCCAGGGCGACCACCTCGCCCGACATCTCGAGACCGAGCAGATCCGATGCCCCCGCCGGAGCGGGATAAAGCCCCCTGCGTTGCATGATATCGGGGCCGTTCACCCCGCAGGCCGCGATTTTGACAAGGATCTCGCCAGGTCCCGGGGCGGGCGAGGGGCGCATGCCGGACACCAGCACATCGGCCCCGCCGAAGGTTTCGTTCTCCGGCCCCATCGTGATGACCCGCATGGTCTGCTCCTTCGATTGCCTTGTCTGCGTGTTTAGTTAGGCTGATCGAGCGCTGCAATCGCGAAAGGCACAAGGATGCTCAGATACCTGATCCCCGTACTCGCGGCCTTCCCCGCGCTGGCCGAGGAGGTGGCCGTGCCAGGGAATGAGATCCACCCGCTGCTGGCCGATACCACCTTGCGCTATGAGGCAGCGGTCCAAACCTTCTATCGATCGGGCCGCACGCTCTATGACGATGGGCAGCCGAGCTGGGGATATTGGGAGGTCCGTGGCGACGCCTATTGCTCGCAATGGCCCCCGCAGGCGGGATGGGCCTGTTATCAGATCCTGCAGGATCCGGCCCGGCCCGAGGTTATCGTCTTTGTGGGCGAAAGCGGCACGCGCTATCCCGGGCAGGTCACCGACCCGGATCGCTGAGCGAGAGCCTTGTCACACGGGACGCCTCTGCCCTAAACGCGCTGCCGGGGAACGACAGAAGGGGCAATGATGACCGAACACGACTTCACGCAGACGGTCCCGGATTATCTGCTCGAACGCTATCGCCACTGGCACGAGGGACCTTTCGCCAAGAACCGGGCGTGGTATGCGCGGCTGGCGCATAAGGGGCAGAACCCGCGAGCGATGGTGATCTCGTGCTGCGACAGCCGGGTCGACACGGTGCAGATGTTCGGTTCCGAGCCGGGTGATCTGTTCGTCGTGCGCAATGTCGCCAATCTGGTGCCACCCTACAGCCCGGACCATCAGCATCACGGCACCTCGGCCGCGGTCGAATACGCGGTAACGGCACTGCAGGTCGCGCATATCTTCGTCGTCGGCCATTCCAATTGCGGCGGTGTCGCCGCCTGCCACCGGATGTGCACTGGCGCGGCGCCCGAGTTGGAAGCGCCGACGAGTTTCATCGGACGCTGGGTGGATATCCTGCGCCCGGGTTGCGAGACGGTTCTGGGCCGCGGTCTTGCTGAGCCCGAGTTGACCACGGCGCTCGAGCAGGAGGCCGTTCTGACCAGCCTCCGCAACCTGCGCAGCTTCCCCTTCGTCCATGCGGCCGAGCGCGAGGGGATGCTCAGCCTGCACGGCGCCTGGTTGAACATCGGCAGCGGCGCGCTGCATGTGCTGGACGCCGATGGACAGTTCCGGGCGATATGAGGCGGCGGCCAGCGGTCAGGATTGCTCGGCCGGGCGCACCATGAAGCGGATCTCGTTGGTTTTGAAACCCAACGCCATGGGCCGGCGCATGCCGGGCAGGATGGCGACGTCATAGAGCTCCTCGACCACGCCTTCGACATCCAGACTATGCTCCAGATCTCCGGTCTTCAGGTTGACCACCATCAGCGCGCATTTCGCGCGGACGCCTTCGCGCGCCAGCCGCTCGTTCAGGGCCAGCCCCTCGAAGGTGCCCTCGCGGGCTTTCGAGATCCCGATGACCGCGTAATCCCCAAGAATGCTCAAGCCCCGGGCGAAACCCGGCAGAAAGCAAAGCGGTGTGAAGGCCCCGCTCTTACGGTCGATCTCGCCGAACTCCCCGGTGCCGGATTGCAGGATGAACAGACGGTTCTGGTGGAGCCTCGGAGAATGCGGCATCGACAGACCCGTAGCGACAGGCTCGCCGCTTGCCACATCCAGAACCAGCCCGCCCTCGCGGCGATGTTCGCGCCAGCCATCGGCCAGATTGGTCCGCGAGACGCAGGTGACGTATTTCGGCAGCGCGCCGCGCCCGGCCATCGCCATCCCGTTCAGATGACAGCGATCCTCGGCCGCGATCCGGTCGATGAAGGGCGGACGCCAGAGGGGGCGGAAACTGTGCCGCTCGTCCAGCGTCGCGAGGCAGTTGAAGCGGGTCGCCACGAAAACCGGTGCCTTCCCGGCCGCGTGGATGTCATGCACATCTATATCGCCCGTCGTATGGCCGGTCACGGGGACATAGACCGCATCATAGCCCTGATGGGTCTGCCCGGGATCGAGGAAGTTCTGGAACTTCCAGAGCTGATAGAGCGAGGACATGTAGAACGTGGAGGGATCCGTCGTATCCACCCCCAGCCCCATGCAGCGCGAGAAAGTCCGCTCGAAAACCGACAATCGGCCATCCGGCTGAAGGCCGATGAAAAACAGCTTCCCGGCCTGATATGTGGTGAAGGCGAGGCTGGCGCCCTGCTCGCCGCCGGCATCGGCCAGCCAGGCCGCAAACAGGCGCGACGCCCGAAGCTCGAGTCTCGGTTCGGCAGATGGCTCGGTCATGGCGTCGTCTCCCCTCGCCGCTGTGACTAGCATCACGTTGCGCTGCGATAAAGATCGGACGGGACGCGGCGGTTTCACCCTCGACAGCGCGCGGCCGATCGGTTAACCGGCGCCGGGGCGGAGAATATGCAGCGGGTTTGGCATGGATATCATTGAGACGGCGATCCCCGAGGTCAAACGGCTGATCCCCCGCCGCTTCGGCGACAATCGCGGGTTCTTCTCGGAAACCTGGAACCAAAAGCGCCTCGCCGATGCCGGGATCGAGGCGGAGTTCGTTCAGGACAACCACTCCTTCTCGGCCGACAAGGGCACCGTGCGCGGACTGCATTTCCAGGCGCCGCCCTTCGCCCAGGGCAAGCTGGTGCGCGTGGCGCGCGGGTCGGTGCTGGATGTGGCCGTCGATATCCGCATATCCTCGCCAACCTATGGCAAATGGGTGGCTGAGGAACTGAGCGCCGAGAACGGTGCCCAGCTGTGGGTGCCGCGCGGCTTTCTGCACGCCTTCATCACCCTGACGCCGGATGTGGACCTGCTCTACAAGGTCGACAATTGGTATTCGCCCGAGGCGGATGGCGCGGTGCG
>JBCBIS010000308.1:0-3260 GCA_038524325.1 Pseudomonadota bacterium | reverse complement strand
CGGGGGGTGGGTGGGGGTGGGCGGTGGCCGCCTCGTGCGGGAGACCGGGGCGCCCCCGGGCGCGCTAGCTCAACAGACCCTCGACCCAAAGCGGCACCGTTTCGGTCGCCTTGCCCAGGATCTGCCGGTCGAATTGCCCGGCCACCTCCGACGGGTCCAGATTGATCTCCAGCGTCTCCACCCCCAGCGCCCGCGCCTCCGAGACGAAGCCCGCCGCCGGATAGACCGCGCCCGACGTGCCGATCGCCACGAACAGATCCGCTGAACTCAGCGCCGCCGAGATCCGCTCGAGGTGATAGGGGATCTCGCCAAACCACACCACATCGGGCCGCACCGACCCGGTCGACTGGCAGGACGGGCAGCGATCGGCCCGGCCCATATCGCCCCGCCAGCCCCAGCGATGCCCGCAATTGCCGCACAGCGCACGCATGATCTCGCCATGCATATGGATCACCTCCCCGCTGCCGCCACGCTCGTGCAGATCATCGATGTTCTGTGTGATCAGCGTGACCCGTGCCGCCTCCGCCAGCCGGGCCAGGGCCCTGTGCGCGGCATTCGGCGCCGCCTCGGCGCAATTGCGGCGGCGGGCATTGTAGAAGTCCAGCACCAGATCCGGGTCCCTGACATAGCCCTCGGGCGTTGCGACATCGGCCAGATCGTAGCGGGTCCAGAGCCCATCGGCATCGCGGAACGTGCCGAGCCCGCTTTCTGCCGAAATCCCGGCGCCGGTGAGGAGAACGATATGGTCCATCGGGTGGCCCTTTGCTACTGTCACGGCAACCTAATGCAAGAGGGCAAGATGCGCATACTTTGTGTCTGTCTGGGCAATATCTGCCGCTCCCCCATGGCGGAGGGCGCGATCCGCAAGAGAGCCGCCGAAGCCGGGCTGGAGATCACGGTCGACAGCGCCGGAACCGGCGCCTATCACCTGGGCCAGCCGCCGGATCTGCGCGGGCTGAAAGCGGCGCTCGCCCGGGGCTATGACAATGGCGCGCAGCGTGCCCGTCAGGTCGGGCCCGAGGATTTCCACTGCTTCGACCTGATCCTGGCCATGGACAGCGCCAATCTGGCCCATCTGCGCCGCATGGCCCCCGCCAACCCGCCCGAACTGCGCCTGTTCGACCCGCAGGGACAGGACATCCCCGACCCCTATCACGGCGGGCCGGAGGAGTATGAGCACGCGCTCGACATGGTCGAGGCCGCCACCGACGACCTGATCGCCACGCTGCGCGAGCGGGTCTGAGTCAGGCTCACCGGGTCTGGCAGGCGCGATCCGGTTTCGGGTCGACCAGGGCGGCCATGCTCTCGATGAATATCGGGTCACGCAGCTTCGCATGGCGCGGGCAGAGCGGGGCCAGCCAGAGCTTCTTGCGTCCGGGCCCCAGAACCTCGACCCCGATGGCGGTCTTGGCCTCGGCGCCGCAGGGCACCGCGGCACAGCGGGCCCGTTTCGAGCGCGCGACCAGCCGGTAATGCGTCAGCGCATCCGGGCAGGCGCAGGCCAGCTTTGGCTTTCGGTCGCGCACCACGATCTCGAAATTGGTGGCCCGGCTGGCCTCGGTTCTGCTGCGAAAGCATTTCGAGGACTTTGCCTCCTTCACCAGCTCGCAGCGCTTGTCGATATAGAACAGGTTCTTCTGGTTCGGATTGTTATGGGTGGCGCAGAGCGGCACCAGCCACCGCCCCGGGTGAAAGCGCTGTTTGTCGATATCGTAGAAACGCAGATGCGCGCCATGCTCGGTCTCGCGGCCACAGCCCAGATAGGCGCAGCGGGCCCGTTTGGCGCCGGAATTGTTGATCCAATGGGCGATCCAACTGTCACAGCATTTACAGGGCCGCTTGCCGCTGCCGGCCTCGTTCTCGACCGGGTGGCGGTCTGTCATGTATTTCTGCTCGCCGCGCAGACCGAATTTAGCGGTTTTGTCCAATCCTTTCGGCATGATAATGCCGTCCTTTCAAAATCGGAGGCCGGTTTGCGCATCCCTCGGCGGGGGCGTTCCGACCGGTGAAATCAGGCCGCAGCCAGGTCGCTTGACGCGTCTGGGACCGCGCCCCATAACCCGATCATGACAGAGCTTTCGCGCATCCGCAATTTTTCGATCGTCGCCCATATCGACCATGGGAAATCGACGCTGGCCGACCGTCTGATCCAGTCCACGGGCACCGTGGCGGACCGGGACATGAAGGAGCAGCTTCTGGACTCGATGGATATCGAGCGGGAGCGGGGCATCACCATCAAGGCCAACACGGTGCGGATCGAATATCGCGCGAATGATGGCCAGGAGTATGTGCTGAACCTGATCGACACGCCGGGCCATGTGGATTTCGCCTACGAGGTCTCCCGCTCGATGAAGGCGGTGGAGGGGTCTTTGCTGGTGGTCGATGCCTCTCAAGGCGTCGAGGCGCAGACGCTCGCCAATGTCTATCAGGCGATCGAGGCGGATCACGAGATCGTGCCGGTCCTCAACAAGATCGACCTGCCCGCCGCCGAGCCCGAGCGGGTGGCTGAACAGATCGAGGATGTGATCGGGATCGATGCCTCCGACGCGGTGCTGATCTCGGCCAAGACTGGCCTCGGCATTCCGGAGGTGCTGGAAGCCATCGTCACCCGCCTGCCCGCGCCTGAAGGGGTCGAGGACGCCCCGCTGAAGGCGATGCTGGTGGACAGCTGGTACGATGCCTATCTGGGCGTCGTCGTCCTCATCCGCGTCATCGACGGCCGCCTGAAGAAGGGCGAGCGGATCCGCATGATGTCGACCAATGCGCTCTATCCCGTCGACCGGGTCGGCGTCTTCACCCCGCAGATGAAGCCGGTGGACAGCCTCGGCCCGGGCGAGATGGGGTTCCTGACGGCCTCGATCAAACAGGTCCGCGACACAAGGGTTGGTGACACGATCACCCACGAGAAGAAACCCTGCGCCGAACCGCTGCCGGGTTTCCAGCCCGCCCAGCCGGTGGTCTTCTGCGGCCTCTTCCCGGTGGACTCAGCTGAATTCGAGGACCTGCGCGACGCGATCGAGAAGCTGGCCCTGAACGACGCCAGCTTCAGCTCGGAAATGGAGACCTCCGCCGCGCTCGGCTTCGGCTTCCGCTGCGGGTTCCTGGGCCTCTTGCATCTCGAGGTGATCCGCGACCGGCTGGAGCGGGAATACGAGATCGACCTGATCACCACCGCCCCCTCGGTCGTCTACCACATCCACCTCAACGATGGCACGATGGAGGAGATGCACAACCCCGCCGACATGCCCGACGTGGTCAAG
>JBCBIS010000307.1:0-3266 GCA_038524325.1 Pseudomonadota bacterium | reverse complement strand
CCAGCGCCGCGGCCACCGTCTCGGGCGGCATCAGGCTGGGCGTGCCGCCGCCGAAAAACACTGTCTGGGCGGTCACCGGCCCGGTGAGCCCGCGCATATGGGCGATCTCGGCCACCAGCGCCCGGCGCCACGCTGCCTGATCCACCTGCCGCGAGACATGGGAGTTGAAGTCGCAATACGGGCACTTCGCCTTGCAGAACGGCCAGTGGAGATAGACCCCGAACCTCATGCGCCGCGATAGGCGGTGGCCTCGATCTCGATCTTCATCTCCGGGCTGTAGAGCCCGCTGACCACCGTGGTGTTGGCCGGGCGGACATCGCCCAGATATGCCCGCACCACCTCGGCGCTCGCATCCCAATGCGCGGGATCGGTGACGGTGACCTGCACCCGGACGATATCGGTCAGGGCGAACCCCGCCTCCTCCAGCGCCTTCTTGATCGTCTCGAAGGTGTTGCGCGTCTGCTCGGCGGGATCCTCGGGCATGGTCATGGCGGTGTAGTCGAACCCGGTGGTCCCGGCGCAAAAACACCAATCGCCCTGCACCACAGCGCGGGAATAGGCGAACTTTTCCTCAAAGGGCGAACCGGTGGAAATCAGCTTGCGGGTCATCGGCGGGCTCCTGTTCTGGGCATGCGGGCGGACCATGGCGGCATCGCGCGCGCCCCGCAAGGGTCAGGGTGTCCAAAGCCCGATCCGCCGCATCTCGACCAGATCCCGGGCCGAGGCGCGCCGGTGCTGCCCCAACAGCCAGTCGCCCCCCATCAACAGGTTGTAATTGCACTGCTCATAGCGGTGATGCACCCAGTGGTGGATCGCCAGGCGGCGGAAATACCAGCTGCGGGCAAAGTGCTGCACCGGCCAGGGTGCCCGCGCGGCAATCTCGGCATAGGGCATGTGCAGGCAGGGATGCACCCATTGCGCCAGCGCGGGCCAGAGGACGAAGGGGATCATCGCCCCCGCCGTGAACGCCGTACCTCCCGCCCAGCAGACCGCAGCAAAGATCGGCAGGGTCGGCGTGACATAGTAGAGAAAGTCCCAGACATGCGGCCCGATCCGCGCGCCATAGGCGCGGGTGATCGCAGCGCCATGACCCTTGGCGCGCAGTTTGGCATCCAGCCGCGCCCGCTCCTCGGCGCTGACGAATTGGGTGACGTGGTCGCGGCGGAAGGTCAGGTAATGATGCACCACATGATGCGCGTGCCAGGCCCTGAGCACCTCGCGCCCCAGCCCGCCCAGCCGGCGATAGACCCGCCTCAGCCGCGGGCTGGCATGCTGGAGGATCCGGTGAAAAACCGACTCGCAGAGCGTGACCACCAGATAGCCGCCAACCACCCCGGCCAGAACCTCACTCAGCACCTCACTCAGAACCTCACTCTGCGGCAAAGCACGCCGCCACCAGCTTGTCGAAGGCCCTTGCCCGGTGGCTCATCACAGTCTTGGCGTCCGAGTTCATCTCGGCAAAGGTCCGGGTCTCGCCCTCCGGCACGAAGATCGGGTCATAGCCGAACCCGTGATCGCCCCGCGGCGGCCAGGTGATCTGCCCCTCGGTCTGGCCCAGGACCACCTCCTCATGCCCGTCCGGCCAGGCGAGCGACAAGCAGGCATTGAACCGGGCGGTATAGGGCGGGGCGGCGCCCGTCGCCTGGATCTCGCGCCAGGCCCGCGCCATCGCCATCTGGAAATCGCGGCCCTGCCCGGTCTCGGCCCAATCGGCGGTATAGACGCCCGGCGCGCCGTCGAGCACGTCGATCTCCAGCCCCGAATCATCGGCCAGGGCGGGCAGCCCGCTCGCCTGGGCGGCCGCATGGCTCTTGATCCCGGCATTGCCGGCAAAGGTCGTCTCGGTCTCCGCCGGTTCCGGCAGTCCCAGCGCGGCTGCCGAGAGGATCTCCACCCCGAACGGCGCCAACAGGATCCCGATCTCCTTCAGCTTCCCCGTGTTGTGGGTGGCGACCACCAACCGCACCCCCTCGAACCGCCGGCTCATCCGCACCTGTCCTCGGTGCAGACGGGCTGCGTGCGGGTGGGTGGGCAAAGACCCGCGGGCGACATCCGGCGCAACCCTCTCATGGGAGCACGCAGCCCCTCATCCCAGGGCCGCCTTCTGCACCGCCACCAACTCCCCACAACCCTTCTTCGCCAGCCGCAGCATCTCCAGGAACTCCGCCTCCGAGAACACCGCCCCCTCGGCCGAGCCCTGCAATTCCACCAGGCCTCCGCCGCCGGTGATCACGAAATTCGCATCTGTCCCGGCCTCCGAGTCTTCGGCATAATCCAGGTCCAGCACGACCTTGCCATTATGGATCCCGCAGGAGATCGCGGCGATCGGCGTCGTGATCGGGTTCTCCAGGCAATCGCCCTTCGCCACCAGCGTCTGCGCCGCCAGCCACAAGGCCACCCACCCCCCGGTGATCGAGGCGGTCCGCGTGCCCCCATCGGCCTGCAGCACATCGCAATCCACGGTGATCTGGCGCTCGCCCATGATCACCCGGTCGCTCCCGGCGCGCAGCGAGCGCCCGATCAGCCGCTGGATTTCCTGCGTCCGCCCGGTTTGCCCGTTCTTCGCCTCGCGCCGGTTGCGGGTGTTGGTCGCCCGCGGTAGCATTCCATATTCTGCGGTGACCCAGCCCAGCCCGCCATTGCGCAGAAACGGCGGCACCTTCTCGTCCACGCTGGCGGTGCAGAGCACCACGGTCTCGCCCGATCGGATCAGGACCGAGCCTTCTGCATGTTTGGTATAGCCGGTCTCGATCGTGACGGGTCGCAACTCGTCGGGCTGGCGGCCGGAAGGGCGCATGGCGGTCTCCTTTTGGATTGGCCTCCCGTCTAGCGCGCCTCGGCCCGCCCCGCTAGGTCAAATCCTGTCGCGTATGACCAGCGCGCGGCCCTCCTCCAGGCAAGCCTCGCGCGCCTGACAGGCAACCAGATGGTCGTTGACCATCCCAACCGCCTCGGCAAAGGCATAGACGATGGTCGGCCCGCAGAACTTGAACCCCTCGGCCTTCAGGGCTTTCGAGATCTCGCGGCTCATCGGCGTCTCCGTCGGCACCTCGGCCATGGTCTCGAAATGGTTTACCAGCGGTTTGAAGTCGACATATTGCCAGAGGAACCGGTCGAACCCCTCGCGCGCCTCGATCTCCAGCCAAGCCTTTGCATTGCCGATGGTCGCCTCGATCTTGCCGCGATGGCGCACGATTCCGGGATCGGCCAGAAGCCGGGCGATATCCGCCTCGTCATAGCGGGCAATCCGGGCCGGGTCGAACCCG
>JBCBIS010000306.1:0-3295 GCA_038524325.1 Pseudomonadota bacterium | reverse complement strand
GAGGACGAAAACCTGCCCGAAGCTTTTCCTCTCCGGCGCTAAACCGATGCCAGTGATGACCCGATATGGAGGGGCACGGCGATGACGGAACAGTTCGAACCCAGCGGTGGACGGCGGCGGGCACGGGGCGGTGGCGCCGCGCGACGGGCCGAACGCACGGCCCCGCGAATCGAGACGGCCCGCTTCATCGAGCGCAATATCCCGAATTTCGAGATTCTCTCGGCCGAAGCGATCGAGGTCATCGAGCACAATGCCGAACGCGTGCTGGAGGAAATCGGCGTCAATTTCGTCGAAAACCCCGCGGCGCTGGCGCGATGGAAGGCGGCAGGGGCCGATGTTCAGGGCGAGCGCGTCCGAATCCCCCGCGGTCTTGCCCGGAAACTCTGCGCCACGGCGCCGGCGCGCTTTACCCAGGCCGCGCGCGATCCTGCAAAATCGGTCGAGATCGGCGGCAAATCGCTGGTCTTCGCCCCGGTCTATGGCCCGCCCTTTGTGCGCGATCTGGACGGTGGCCGCCGCTATGCCACCATGGCGGATTTCGAGCGGCTGGTGAAACTCGGCTATATGTCGAAATGGCTGCATCATTCGGGTGGAACGGTCTGCGAGCCGACCGATGTGGCGGTCAACAAGCGCCATTTCGACATGCTCTATGCCCATATGAAATTGTCGGACAAACCGTATATGGGCTCGGTCACCATGCCGGAGCGCGCCGCCGCTTCGGTCGAGATGAGCCGGATCCTGTTCGGCGACCTGCCGGCCGACCCGGTGATGACCTCGCTGATCAATATCAATTCGCCACTTACATTCGACAATGTGATGATGGGGGCGATGGAGATTTATGCCGAGGCCGGGCAGGCCTGCATCGTCTCTCCGTTCATCGTCGGCGGGGCCATGGCGCCTGTCTCGGTCGCCGGCACTTTGACGCAGGTGCTGGCCGAGATCCTGGCCGGGGTCGCCTATAACCAACTCGTGAAACCGGGCGCGCCGGTGATTGCAGGGGCCTTCGTGACCTCGATCGACATGAATTCAGGCGCGCCGACCATGGGCACGCCGGAGGCGTCTCAGATCCTCTATGGCGCCGGGCAATTGGTGCGCCGCCTGAATCTTCCGTTCCGCTCCGGCGGGTCGCTCTGTACCTCGAAACTGCCCGATGCGCAGGCGGCCTATGAGACCGCCAATACGATGAATGCGGCGCTGTTGGGCGGGGTGAATTTCATGCTCCATGCCTGCGGTTGGCTCGAGGGCGGCCTGGTCGCCTGCCCAGAAAAGTTCGTGATGGATGCCGACCAACTCGGTGCGCTGCACAAGCTGGCCGAAGGGGTGGCCGCTGACGAGAATGCGCAGGCCATGGGCGCCTTGGCCGAGGTCGGTCCCGGCGGGCATTTCCTGGGCTGCGAGCATACTCAGGCCAACTTCAAACACGCGTTCTGGCGCTCGAATGTGTTCGATTACAAGGCGTTCGAGACCTGGGCAGAGGAAGGTGCGCATGACACCTACCGCCTAGCAAATACACGGATGAACAAGATGCTGGCCGAATATCAAGCCCCAGCGCTCGATCCCGCCATCGACGAAGCCCTTCAGGCTTATGTCGCCCAGCGCAAAGCGGCCGAGCCGGACGCCTTCGCCTGACGGGTCCGCTCGATCATCAGCGCGGCGAGCAATTCGATATGCCGGACCGCGCGATACCCCGGTGAGCGATGGCGCCGCGCGCTCTCCGCATTGCCCTCCATTTCGACGAGCATCCCCAAAACCGCGCTGTTGCTGAGCGACGCGGCATTGGGGATCACGCGCGGCAGATCGCGGCTGCGCCGGTAGAGCCGCGCATATTTGCGCGCGGCGCCAACGATCAGGCGGGGCCGAGAGATCGGCGGCGGGGTCGTGCCAGTATCCGGGGTGCTGTTCATGGCGCAACCATGCGCCACCGGGCGGTCCGTTGCCGGTCCCGCCCTGCAAGCGCGCGAGACCCAGAACATTAGCGAACATGCAAGTATTCCTAACGCGCTGGTAATGAAAGACAAAAAGTTATCGTTAAGGGACTGTTCAGAATCGGCGAGTACGAGGGATTTGCTTAAAATTTGCCTCAAATGAAGGGTGGATATGGTGGCGAAGACACAGGACGTACTTGAGACGTGTACCGAGCTTGCTTGCATAACGTTTCCGGCAGAAGGGGGCGCGTGTTCGCCTCGCGATGCCGCTCTCTATCTCGCTCATACCGGGGAGGGCGAGAGCATTCGCGCCCTGGCCGATGCGGCGGGCACACATCCCTCGACCGTCATGCGTGCGGTGCGACGGGTCGAAGATCGGCGCGATGACCCGCTGATCGATCAACTGCTCACGGATCTCGGCGGCGAGGAGATCGGCGCACAGGCGGAGCCGCGAGCCGAGCGCCCCGTGCTCAGCGAAAAGGAGGTCGAGCGCGACGCAAAGCGCTATCTGCGGCGCCTGAGCGAGCCGGGCTCGTTCCTCATGATCGCACCTGGGGCCGAGAAGGGCGGCATTTTCTGTGCCGCCAACGAACATCGCAAACCCATCGCGATGTTGCCGGTGGCCTCGGCGGTCGAATTCGTCAAACGCGATTGGATCAAGATCTCGAAGCGCGGCAAGGCGACCATCATCTACCGGATCACCGATGCGGGCCGGAAACATCTCCGCCGCCTGCTCAGCGAGGTGGCGCAGGCGCGCAACCCGATGGGCTTCGCCGATGCACAGACGCCGTTCCAGGCGCAGCACCGGTTGGAGGGGGAGCGGATCTTCATCGACCCGATCTCCGAGACGCGCGAGACGAAGCTGGTCAATCTGGCGGAATCTCCGCTCGGCTGGCTCTCGCGACGGCGCGGGTCGGACGGTCAGCCGTTTCTGAGCCCGGTCGAGGTCGAGGCGGGCGAACGCCTGTGCAGCGATTTCGAACTTGCGAATCTGGGCCCGCAGATCGGACAGGACTGGCGCAAATTCCTGACGCCGGGGGATAAATACTCCGGCACGCCCAAATCCGCGGGGCCGGGGGACGGCGCGATGGCGGCGCGGGACCGGGTGTCCGCGGCGCTCGGCGCGCTGGGAATGGGCCTCGCCGACATCGCCTTCCGGGTTTGCTGCTTCCACGAGGGGCTCGAGGCCTGTGAGCGCCGCATGGGCTGGTCGGCCCGGTCGGGAAAGGTGGTTCTGAAGATCGCGCTGCAGCGGCTGGCGGACCATTACGGGCTGGAGGCGTTTCGCGACTTCTGACCGGGCGGTGAGACCGCGCTTGACCCGAGCACGGGGTGGGGGCCAGGCTCCCGCCCCATGTCGACCCGGCTGA
>JBCBIS010000305.1:0-3307 GCA_038524325.1 Pseudomonadota bacterium | reverse complement strand
CACGCGCACCGGTGCGCGTGCCGGGTCAGGCGAGGGTGCGTTCGACCTCTTCGCGGGTAAAGATCTCGATCACATCGCCTTCGCGGATATCATCGTAATTCTCGAAGGCCATGCCGCATTCCTGGCCGCCCTGGACCTCTTTCACTTCGTCCTTGAAGCGTTTGAGGGTCTTCAGCGTGCCTTCATGGATCACCACGTTGTCGCGCAACAGGCGCACGCCGGCCGAGCGTTGGGCGACCCCTTCGGTAACCTCGCAGCCCGCGACCTTGCCCACGCCGGTGACCTTGAAGACCTGCTTGATCGTGGCGTAGCCGATGAAGGTCTCCTTGATCTCGGGGCTCAGCAGGCCCGAGGCGGCGGCTTTGATGTCGTCGACCAGATCGTAGATGATCGAGTAATAGCGGATCTCGACCCCCTTCTGGTTCGCCGCCTCGCGCGCGGGCGCATTGGCCCGGACGTTGAAGCCGATGATCGGGGCCTTGGAGGCTTCGGCGAGGTTCACATCCGATTCGGTGATCGCACCCACGCCCGAATGGAGGACGCGGATCTTGACCTCCTCGTTGCCGATCTTCTCCATCGCCTGGACAATCGCCTCGGAGGAGCCCTGCACGTCGGACTTAACCACAATCGGCAGTTCGGCCAATTCGGTGCCCGAGCTTTGCTGGGCGAGAAGCTGGTCGAGTGTGGTCCGCCCACCCGACGCCGCCGCTTTTTCGCGGGCCGAGCGCTGGCGGTAATCGGAGATTTCGCGCGCTTTGCTTTCATCCTCAACCACGTTCAGCACATCGCCGGCTTCCGGCGTACCGTTCAGGCCCAGGACCTCCACCGGCACAGAAGGCCCAGCTTCCTTGATCCGGTCGCCCTGGTCGTTGATCAAGGCGCGCACCTTGCCCCATTGCTCGCCCACCACGAAGATATCTCCGGTCCGGAGAGTACCGCGTTGCACCAGAACAGTGGCGACCGGGCCGCGACCGACATCAAGCTTTGCCTCGATCACGGCCCCTTCAGCGGCACGTTTCGAATTGGCTTTCAGTTCGAGCAGTTCGGCCTGCAGAGCGATGTTCTCCACCAGCGTGTCCAGGCCCTGGCGCGTGATCGCCGAGACCTCGACATCCAGCACGTCGCCCGACATCGCCTCGACAATTACCTCGTGCTGCAGAAGCTCTGTGCGCACCTTGTTCGGGTCGGCGCCCTCGCGGTCGATCTTGTTGATCGCGACGATCATCGGCACCTCGGCCGCTTTGGCATGGGCGATCGCTTCGATGGTTTGCGGCATGACCGAGTCATCCGCCGCAACCACCAGGATCACGATATCTGTGACCTGTGCCCCGCGCGCCCGCATCGAGGTAAAGGCCGCGTGGCCCGGCGTGTCGAGGAAGGTCAGCTTTGTGCCGCCCTCGCTGGTGATCTGATAGGCGCCGATATGCTGCGTAATCCCGCCGGCCTCGCCCGCCACCACATTGGTTTTGCGCAACGCATCCAGCAGCGAGGTCTTGCCGTGATCGACATGGCCCATGATGGTGATGATCGGGGCGCGAGGGGTGAGGTCGTCTTCCTTGTCGTCCTCGGTGACAATCGCGTCCTCGACATCCGCTTCCGAGACCCGTTTCACCGTGTGGCCGAATTCCTCGATGATCAGCTCGGCGGTGTCCTGGTCGATCGTCTGGTTCTGCGTCGCCATGATGCCGTTTTTCATCAGCGCCTTGACCACGTCGGCGACCCGTTCGGTCATCCGGTTGGCGAGTTCCTGAACGGTGATCGCCTCGGGCAGGGTCACTTCGCGGAAGACCTTCTCCCGCTCGGCGTTGCCCATCATCTTGCGTTTTTCGCGCTCCTGCCGGCGGCGCATCGAGGCGATCGAGCGCTGGCGCCCGCCCTCCGAATCGCCGGTCGCCTGGGTGATGGTCAGCTTGCCAGAGCGGCGGCGGTCGTCGCCCCGGCCCCGGGTCGGCTGCTGTTGTTTCTTCGGAGGAACGGGGCTCGGGCCGCGCCGACCGCGATCGTCTTCCTCCTGCGCCGGACGGGCGGCGGGGCGGGAGGCAGGCGTCTCGGCCCGCTCGGCGGGGGCAGGTGCGGCAGCGGCCTTCGACGCCGTGGCGGCTACTGCTGCTTCGGCCTCGGCGGCGGCCTTCTCGGCGGCTTCGCGTTCGGCTTTTTCGGCAGCTTCCTTTTCGCGCGCGGCGTCCTCGGCGGCTTCCTGAGCCTTTCGCTCGGCCTCTTCCCGCTCGCGCTGCGCCTGTTTCTCGGCGCGTTTCTTGTCTTCCTCGGCTTCGCGGACTTTGCGCGCCTCTTCGTCCTTCTTGGCCTGTTTCAGGGCCTGGAGACGGCGGGCATATTCCTCTTCCGAGAGGGATTTGAGCATGTTGGGGCGGCCACCGCCCTTGCGCGGACGGGGCGGATCAGCGGTATCGGCCCGGGGCGGGCGGCGGTTGCCGCCGCCATCGCCGCCCTTACTCGGCGCGGCTTCCGGCTCTGCCTCGGGCTTTGGCTTTGGCGCGAGGTTCAGGGTCGGCTTGGCCGCCCCGTCCCGCGGTGTCAGGACCCGCTTGCGCTTTTTCTCGACAACAACCGATTTGTTGCGGCCGCCGCCCAGGCTTTGGCGCGCCACCCCGCGCGGGCCTTGGCCCCGTCCGCGTTGACCGGTCTTGCTGTCACTATCCGTATCGCTCATGCGCTGTCCTGTCTGGGGCCATACGGCCCGTGATCGTCTTGTGTTCCCGTCAATGCGGTTCGACCTGGCCCTGCCAATTCACCTGGCCCTGCCAATTCGATGTCTGCCGTGCCCGAGGCCGCCTGCCCGGCTCTGAGACCGGAGAGGCGCGTGGCCTCGCCGAGCGCCCGGTCTGCCAAACCGCCCTTGTCGAGAGCGGCATGTATGGCAAAAGAGCGGCCAAAAGCCAAACCCAATTCCTGCCCCGTCAGAATGGCGATCCGGGGCAGATGTTCGGCGAGGCGAACCAGCTTGGCGCGACCGTCCGCCGCCCCGTCCGCCGCCTCGACCAGAACCGCCGTCTGAGGCTCGGAGAGCCGGGAGCGCACTTTCTCGAACCCGGTCACAGCCTCGCCCGCCTTGCGCGCCAGGGCGATGATCTGGATCAAGCGGTCGGCGCTGAGCCGCTCCAGCAGATCCGCCAGCCCCTGAGGCACCGCGGCCTGTGTCTTGAAGCCGCGCGAGAAGAGGCGTTTCTTCTCAGCGATCTCGACCAGGCTGCGCTCCGCCGTCAGCCAGACGCCCCGGCCTGGCAGCTTGCCCGCCAGATCGGGCACGACCTGTCCCTCGGGCCCCAGGACAAAGCGAATCAGCCGG
>JBCBIS010000304.1:0-3318 GCA_038524325.1 Pseudomonadota bacterium | reverse complement strand
ATCGACCCCGCCACCCGCAGGGATCGAGAGCGTGTCCATATTTGTGGCGCTCACGCCGTCGAACTGCCCAGCAGTGTAGAGATTGATCGATTCGACATAATCGTTGACCTGCACGATCTCGACATTGATGCCGTACTTCTCGGCCCATTTGTCCATGATGCCGCTGTCCTCGAGATAGCCCCAGGGCATCCAGCCGACATAAATTGACCAGGCGACTTTGAACTCGGTTTTCTCTTGCGCTTCGGCCGGTGCAGCGAGGCCCAGCGCCAAGGCGGCGGCAGACAGCATCGCGAGTGGCTTAAAGGTCATGTCATCTCTCCCGCGTTCCGCCAGTTTTGCCTTTTGGTCGGGCCACATGCGGAACGGAGGGCGGCACGACCCTGGTCAGGTCTCGTGCAGGAAGTCTCCCGGGATTTTGCCCCGCCGTGTGCCGGAGACGGAATTTGCCGCCCCGGCGCTTCCTCTCGGACCAGACCCTTCAGTAGACGGCGGAACCCTAGGAAGCCTGCGCTCGCAGACTATGCCCCGGCTGTGGAGAATCACAAGCTGTCGCGCATGAAATATTTGCAACTGCCGCGTCGGTGGTCAAATCGTGAGCGAATATGTTGGAAGCTGATCAGAAGTTATGCGCTGCGTAGAGCCGTGGCAGCCTCGTCTGGCGCGGAGACACCCTGCACCCGCTCCACACTCACCCCGTCTGGGGTCACGCCGTCGAGGTCCGCAAGGGATGGGGTCAGGATCACGACCCGCTCGCCCCGCGCCGCATGGGCGATGGCACGCTCCACCGTCTTGCTGACCGGCCAATGCTCGGCGCTGGGGTCTCCGGCGAAGGAGACCCTTTCAGCATCGCGCCGGGCCAGCTCCAGAAGCGCGGTGCCGAGGGCGCGGTCGTGGAAGATCACATCCGCCTCCTGCATCCGCTGCACCCCGCGCAGGGTCATCAGATCGGGCGAGGGGTTGGCGCCGACCAGGCTGAGGGTGCCGGCCTCGACCTCGGGGGCTTTGCCTGCCGCGATGGCCTGTTTGATCAGCCGCGCTGCCTCGCGCTCCGCACCTGTTGCGTGCAGCCGCCGGGGCGCGCCGCCAAAGACCCATCGCCAGAGCGCCCGGCGCTCGGGCTGCGCCACCCGATGCGCCACTTCTGCCCTCAGCCGCGCGGCCAGGGCCGCGAGATCGCCGAGCCGCGGCTCCAGCAACTCCTCCATCCGGGTCTTGATCTGCCGCGCCAGCACCGGGGCCGCCCCTTCGGTGCCGATGGCCACCACGACCGGGTCACGGTCGACGATCGAGGGCGTCATGGCATCGCAGAGATCGGGCCGGTCGACGACATTGACCACCGCTCCTGCCGATTTCGCCAGGGCGTGCCAGGCCGCATCGGCCCCGGCACAGCCGGTGGCGACAAAGACCAGCGCAGTGTCGGAGAACACGTCCGCCGCGCCAGAGATCTGTGCGACCCGGCCATCCCGGGCCAGATCGGCAAGCTCCGGGTCCAGCTCGTCGGCCAGGATCTCGATCCGCGCTTCGGTCTTCAGCATCAGCCGGGTTTTCTGGGCTGCCTGCTCGCCGCCGCCCAAGATGACGACGCGGCGCCCGGTCATGGTGAGGAACATCGGAAAGGTCTTCATGCTGTCTCCCTCACGCCGCGCGGGCGGGCAGGCGGGCGGCCCAGAGGCGGCGCGCCTCGGCCTCGGCCGTCGTGATGGTCCCGGCCGTGCCGAGCGCCAGCAAAGCGGCCGCGGCGGTGCCGATAATCGTGGCTTCGGCGAAAGGGTCGCTCCGCTGTCCGGTCCAGATCGCGGTCAGATGCGCAGGTTCCGCGCTGGGATCCGCCAGCCGGCGGGCGGTGTCGAGAAGGGCAGGGGCCGTCGTCTCGAACGCCGTGCCGGCGCGCAGGCCATAGAGGGCGACCGCCTTGCCCGGATGCCGCTCGAATTCGCCGCCGCCGCCTTTGAGGACGATCATCTCGCGCTGGCCAAGCAGCGCGCCGGCATCCTGTTGCAGGTCGCGATAGCTAGGATGGAAGACGCCTTGCACCGAGGTCGCTGCCCCGCCCGGGTTCAGCATCCGGCACGCGGTGTTGACGGCCGAGCGCAGGCCCAGAACGTCGCGCAGGCGGAGCAGCCGCAGGATCTCCGGGTCCAGAGCGTCCAGCGGGACATAGGCGATCCCGCCCGCTCCCAAAGCCTCTCGTGCCGCCGCTGGGTCGCGCACCAGGGGAATGTCGAAGGCGCTCAGGGCAGCGCGCACATCCGCCACCGGGTTCTGGTGCGAGTTCCAGCCATGCAGCAGCACCGGATGCCCCGCCTGCGCCACCAGCCGCGCCGCGGCCAGGAACCAGGGCAGCCCGCGCGAGCGTCCGGCGGCATAGCTGGGCCAGTCCAGCGCCGGGGCCAGCGTCTGCCAAGGGGCCAGCCGGGCGCGCATCGCGTCGACGAAACCTGCGATCTCGTCCGCGACCTCGCCGCGATAGCGCATCAGCATGAACAGCGCGCCGACCGCCTCGGGCGCCGCCTCGCCGTCCAGGATCAGCCGCATCGAGTCGCGCGCCTCCTCCCGCGTCAGCGAGCGGGCGCGGGAGGGGCCACGGCCCATGGCATGGATGAAGGGGGCGAGGCTCATATCACGCGGTCCATATCACTCGGTCCGTATCACTCGGGTCATGTCATTCGGCCGCGATCCGGGGCTGAGCCGCCGCGATCAGCCGCTTCACCTCGGGCCGGCACGAGCCGCAATTGGTCCCCGCGTTCAGGGCCGCGCCAATCTCCTCGAGCGTCGTCAGCCCCTGCTCTTGCGCCGCGCGATAGATCGTGTGCGCACCGACCGAGAAACAGGAACAGACCGTGGGGCCCGGATCGGGCTGATCGGCGGCGGGGCGGCCCGCCAGAAGTACGTCAATTGCCGCCCCTTGGGCCAGCGCCTCGATCACGAAATCGCGGGCCACCTCGACCGGGCCGGGGCCTGCGAATACCGCGCCGGCGGGCTGCCCGCCGGCGCTGAGACCCAGCCGGGTCATGCCCGCCCGCCGGTCTGTGATCTCGGTGATGTCATATCTTGCATGGCCGGAGATATGTTGGGCCAGGGCGGTGGCGTCAAGCGGCGTGCTGCCCGCGAGCTCGATCCGCCAACCCTGCTCGGTGCGGGCCTTGGCCCAGTAGACCAGGCCGGGCAGAGCCCCGGGGTCCCAGTCGCACCGAGTGGCGGCGAAGGCGAACCAGGCGGGGGCGAGGCGGGAAAGCTGCACCGCCGCTCCCTTCAGTTCCGGCTGGCCCGAGACCGGGTCGGTTGCGGCAGGGATCGTGGTATCGACCCGGCCCTCGG
>JBCBIS010000303.1:0-3324 GCA_038524325.1 Pseudomonadota bacterium | reverse complement strand
GAAAGATCGGGTCGTTCTTTCCCCACATCAGCAAAGTCGGCGGCTGGTGCTCGCGGAATAGCCGCTGCTATTCAGGGTATCGCTCGGGATTGGTGCCATAGTCGAGGAACAGGGCGAGCTGGATTTCCTGATTGCCTGGACGATCCAGCAGGTACTGCACATGCCAGTAATTGTCCGCGCTCACCCGCTCGGGATGCTGCATCCCGGTTTGATACTGCCATTTCGTCCCCTCCAGGCTGAGGAAAGCGCGCAGCGGGGCGGCATTTTCCTCGGAGGGATTGGCCCAATAGGCGCGCAGCGGGTCCCAGAACGCCTCCAGCCCCTCAGCATAGGCGTTGCCGTTCTGGATGACGAAGGCGTTCACCCGCTCGGGGTCACTCGCGAACATGCGAAAGCCCACGGGCGCGCCATAATCCATCAGATAAACGGCGTATTCTTCGATACCCTTGCGGTCGATCAGCGTGCTCATCATCGCCGCGAGCCGGTCGAAAGTGTACTCGAACTCGTCCACCAGCGGCATGTCCGAGGCGCCATAACCCGGGTAGTCTGGCGCGATCACATGCCACTCATTCGCGATCAGTGGGATCAAGTCGCGGAACATATGGCTCGAGGTCGGAAAGCCGTGGAGCAGGACGATGGTCGGGTGCGCCGGGTCGCCCGCCTCGCGATAGGCGATCTTTACACCGTCGATGACCTCATGGCGGTATTTCACCAGGCTCGGTACTGTCTCTGCGGCCAGATCCTCGGCGAGAGCCGAGCCGGTTTCGAGCGGCGAGAGGGCGAGGCCAAGGGCAATCGCCGAGGCCTGGGTGAGCAGTTTCAGAGTGCGTCTCATTATGAATCTCCTTGTGTCGGGGGTTACTGCGGGTCGTCGGGGGAAGGCGGGGTGCCCTGGAAGGCAAGCAGGGTCTTCAGGCACTCATTCTCGGCGGTCAGTCGTGCCAGTTCGGCGCGCACGGGGGCCAGGTTCTCCTCCAGCTCCTCCAGCGTGAGGCGTTGCGGGATATGCTGGGGACAGTTCCAGTCGAAGCCCTCGATGGTGATCACCACCGCCCGCTCGGGCCTGCCGCGATAGCCCGGCATTGCGAGCCGGTCGATCAAGGCGGGATCGTCGGCGGCTTCCACGGTGCGCGCGCGTCCCAACAGCTTCAGCCGCCGCTGGTTCGGATAATCCATCAGGATCAGCGAGATGCGCGTGTCTCCAGTCAGGTTGCCCAGGCTGATATACTGCCGATTGCCGCGGAAATCGGCATAGGCAACTGTCCTCTTGTCCAGAACTTTGAGAAAGCCCGCCGGACCGCCGCGGAACTGGACATAGGGCCAACCTGTCTCGGAAACCGTGGCCTGGTAGAAGCCATCCCGTGCCTCGATAAAGCCCGCCTCGGCAGGGCCGAGCCGGTTGTCGGGTTCGGCATCGTCGGCCAGAAACCGAGCATACATCCGGGCCGAGCCCAAACGCTCCTGATGCTGTTGCACTGCCGGTGTGAAGGCAATTTCCGAGAAGCTGCGGGCCATGTGATCCTCCGTACATTGCGATTGAACGGAAGATGCGGGCTTTCGTCTTCTAGATTAATGGGCATAATTTGCAGTTCTTTGCTCCGAGATCTGGAATAAACCATGGATCGCTTCACCGAGTTGGAGACCTTTGTGGCGGTGGCCGAGGCGGGCGGGTTCAACGCGGGGGCGCGGCGCCTTGGAAAGTCGTCTCCGACGGTGACGCGCCTGGTCCAGGGCTTGGAGGAGCGGCTGGGGACGCGGCTGTTCACCCGCACCACGCGGCAGATTGCGCTGACCGAGGCGGGGGCGCGGCTTTTGTCGGATGCGCGCGCCATCCTCGACAGTCTGGGCGCCGCCGAAGCCTCGGCCCGCGGTGCGCATGAGGATCCGCAGGGTGTCCTGTCGGTCACGGCGCCTGTGGTGTTTGGGCGCCTCTATATCGCGCCGATCCTGCAGCGCTATCTCGACCGATATCCGGCGGTAGCGGCGCGGGCGCTCTATCTCGACCGGGTGGTGAATCTGATCGAGGAGGGACAGGACGTGGCCGTGCGGATCGGCGATCTGCCGGACTCGACCTTGACCGCCGTGAAAGTCGGTGATGTCCGCCGGGTCGTGGTTGCGGCGCCGTCCTATCTCACGGCCTTCGGGGCGCCGGAGACGCTTTCCGATCTGGCGGCCCATCGGATCGCCGTCGCGGTCAATCTGAACCCAAAGCAGGACTGGGTCTTCGAGGCCGAGGGCACTGCGCGGACGGTCTCGGTCGCGCCGGTCCTGCACGGAAACACGGTGGACAGCGCGCTGGATGCCGCGATGTCTGGTTGGGCGCTGACCCGCGCCTTCTCCTACCAGGTGGTCGATGCCGTGCGCTCGGGCGCCCTTGTCGAAGTCCTGCCGGAGTTCGAAGACCGACATGTGCCGGTGCATCTCGTCCATGCCGAAGGTGCGTTGCGGGCCGCAAAAATCCGCGTGTTCCTCGACCACGCCGCCACAGAGTTGCGGCGCCAGGCGGCCTTCTGGATCGGCTAGCGAACGGCTTCAGGCGATCCCGGCGGGCGCTAGATCACCGCCCATCGTGGCTTGGGTCGACTGACCCAAACCCTCCCCAGACGACCCGCAGCAGATCTGGGACCGAGGTTGCAAGCAAACCCTGACGGCATGATGTTGACGCCAGAGAGAACGCCCCCTGTTGCTAAGGGTCTTCCAAGGCGCGAAGGATGAAGCCGGTGGAAGCCGGATGATGACCAGAAGGAATGCTGTGAATGCCGCAGAGCATCGCCATTATCACAGGGGCGGCCAGGGGTATCGGCCTCGCCACCGCGCGGCTGATGAAGAGCCAGGGAATTGGCGTCGCGTTGGTCGACCGAGATAGCGACGAACTCGAAAAGGTGTCCGGCGGCCTTGGTCTTGCGCTTCCCTATGACGTCTCCGACCCGGAGCAAGTCGAGCAGATGGTTGGGGACACGCTCAGGCATTTTGGCCGAATTGATACGCTCGTGAACAATGCCGGGGTCGCGGATTTTGGACCGATCGAAGAGACGACCTTCGACCGGTGGCGACGGGTGATGGCAACCAATCTCGATGGCGTTTTTTTATGTTCGCAGTCGGCCACGCCCGCTTTGCGGGACTCCAAAGGATCGATCGTCAACATTGCGTCGATCTCGGGCCTGCGCGCCTCCACGCTCCGCGTCGCCTATGGCACGTCCAAGGCGGCCGTGATGCATCTGACCCAGCAACAGGCGAGCGAGCTTGGAGAACACGGGATTCGCGTGAACTGCGTCTGCCCAGGGCCTGTGCGGACAAAGCTCGCGATGGCCGTCCATTCTGAGG
>JBCBIS010000302.1:0-3361 GCA_038524325.1 Pseudomonadota bacterium | reverse complement strand
GTACGGTCCGTGGGCGAGTTGATGGAGAACCAGTACCGTGTGGGCCTTTTGCGGATGGAGCGTGCGATCAAGGAGCGGATGAGCTCTGTCGAGATCGACACGGTCATGCCGCAGGATCTGATCAACGCCAAACCGGCGGCGGCGGCGGTGCGGGAATTCTTCGGCTCGAGCCAGCTTTCCCAGTTCATGGACCAGACCAACCCGCTCTCCGAGGTCACCCACAAACGCCGCCTCTCGGCGCTTGGCCCGGGCGGTCTGACGCGCGAGCGGGCCGGGTTCGAGGTGCGCGACGTGCACCCGACCCATTACGGCCGGATGTGCCCGATCGAGACGCCGGAGGGGCCGAATATCGGCCTGATCAATTCGCTGGCGAGCTTTGCCCGGGTGAACAAATACGGCTTTATCGAGACGCCTTACCGGACCGTGGCCGAGGGCAAGGTGACCGACGAGGTGCGCTATCTGAGCGCCACCGAGGAAATGCGCCACACCGTTGCCCAGGCCAATGCCCGGATGAACGATGACGGTACCTTCCAGAATGAGCTGGTGAGCTCGCGCAAGGCCGGCGATTTCACCCTGTCGCGGCGTGAAGACATCACCCTGATCGACGTGAGCCCGAAACAGCTGGTCTCGGTCGCCGCCTCGCTGATCCCGTTTCTCGAGAACGATGACGCGAACCGCGCCTTGATGGGCTCGAACATGCAACGTCAGGCCGTGCCCCTTCTGAAGGCCGACGCGCCTTTTGTCGGCACGGGGATGGAGGCAAAGGTCGCCCGCGACTCGGGCGCTGCCATCACCGCCCGGCGCGGCGGCATCATCGACCAGGTCGACGCCATGCGGATCGTGATCCGGGTGACGGACGAGATGGAGATGGGCGATCCGGGCGTGGACATCTATCGTCTGCGCAAATTCCAACGCTCGAACCAGAACACCTGCATCAACCAGCGTCCGCTGGTGAAAGTGGGTGACCGAGTCGGCGCGGGCGATGTGATCGCGGATGGTCCTTCGACCGATCTGGGCGAGCTGGCGCTGGGCAAAAACTGCCTCGTCGCCTTCATGCCCTGGAATGGTTACAACTACGAGGACTCGATCCTGATTTCGGAGCGGGTGGCCAAGGACGACATCTTCACCTCGATCCATATCGAGGAATACGAGGTCATGGCCCGCGACACGAAGCTGGGTCCGGAGGAGATCACCCGCGATATCCCGAATGTCGGCGAGGAAGCCCTGCGCAACCTCGACGAAGCGGGCATCGTCTATATCGGGGCCGAGGTTGGCCCGGGCGATATCCTGGTCGGCAAGATCACGCCCAAGGGTGAAAGCCCGATGACGCCAGAGGAGAAACTGCTCCGCGCCATCTTCGGTGAGAAGGCCTCCGATGTGCGGGACACCTCGCTGCGCATGGCTCCGGGTGATTTCGGAACCGTGGTCGAGGTCCGCGTCTTCAACCGCCACGGCGTAGACAAGGACGAGCGGGCGTTGCAGATCGAGCGTGACGAGATCGATCGTCTGGCTCGGGACAGGGACGACGAAGTGGCGATCCTGGACCGCAACATCTACGCCCGTCTGAAGGAGATGATCCTTGGCAAGACGGTCGCCAAAGGCCCCTCGGGCATCCGCGCCAAGACGATCATCACCGAGGATTTGCTCGACGGTCTCTCCCGCGGTCAGTGGTGGCAACTCGCCCTGGCAGAGGAAGGCGATGCTGAGCAGATGGAGGCGCTCAACAAACAGTATGACGCCGCAAAACGCGTGCTGGAGGCCCGGTTCGAGGACAAGGTCGAGAAGGTTCGCCGTGGGGACGATCTGCCCCCGGGCGGCATGAAGATGGTCAAGGTCTTCATCGCGGTGAAGCGGAAACTGCAGCCGGGCGACAAGATGGCCGGGCGGCATGGCAACAAGGGCGTGATCTCGCGCGTGGTGCCGGAGGAGGACATGCCCTTCCTCGCCAACGGAACGCCGGTCGACCTGGTGCTCAACCCGCTGGGCGTGCCTTCGCGCATGAATGTGGGCCAGATCCTCGAGACCCATATGGGCTGGGCCGCCGCGAACTTGGGCAAGATGGTCGACGAGGCGCTCGAGATCTATCGCGTGCGTGGCGACATGACCCCGGTCAAGGACGCGATGAAAATCGCCTATGGCGATGCCGTTTATGACCAGGCCACCGGCGACATGACCGAGGAGGAATTCCTCGAGGCCGCCGGCAATGTCCGCCGCGGGGTGCCGATCGCGACACCTGTCTTCGACGGCGCCAAGGAGGCGGATGTCAACGAACACCTGGTGATGGCGGGGCTCGACCAATCGGGTCAGTCGCATCTGTTCGACGGCCGCACCGGCGAGGAGTTCAGCCGCAAGGTGACCGTGGGCTACAAGTACCTGCTGAAGCTGCACCACCTGGTGGACGACAAGATCCACGCCCGCTCGACTGGCCCCTACTCCCTCGTCACCCAGCAGCCGCTGGGCGGGAAAGCACAGTTCGGCGGACAGCGGTTCGGCGAGATGGAGGTCTGGGCGCTGGAAGCCTATGGCGCCGCCTACACCCTGCAGGAGATGCTCACCGTCAAATCGGATGACGTCGCCGGCCGGACCAAGGTCTATGAGAGCATCGTCAAGGGCGAGGACAATTTCGAAGCCGGTATCCCGGAATCGTTCAACGTCCTGGTCAAGGAGATCCGCTCGCTCGGCCTCAATGTCGAGTTGCAGGACAGCGAGCCCGAAACCTAATCGCATCCCGGGCCCCGGCCGCGCGCTCCCCCTGCGCGCGGCCTGCCGGGGTGTTTTGGAATTTGGGGGATGATGGAGAGCCAAGATGAACCAAGAGCTGACCAACATCTTCAACCCGATCGAAGCGCCGCGCAGCTTTGACGAAATCAAGATCTCGCTGGCGAGCCCCGAGCGGATCCTGAGCTGGTCCTTCGGTGAGATCAAAAAGCCCGAGACGATCAACTATCGGACCTTCAAGCCCGAGCGGGACGGCCTGTTCTGCGCCCGGATCTTCGGCCCGATCAAGGATTACGAATGCCTCTGCGGCAAGTATAAGCGCATGAAATATCGCGGGGTCACCTGCGAGAAATGCGGCGTCGAAGTCACCCTGCAAAAGGTGCGGCGCGAGCGGATGGGGCATATCCAGCTCGCCTCGCCCGTCGCCCATATCTGGTTCCTGAAATCGCTGCCGTCGCGCATCGGCCTGATGCTGGACATGACGCTGAAGGATCTCGAGAAGATCCTCTATTTCGAACAGTATGTGGTGATCGAGCCCGGCATGACGGATCTCTCCCCCGGTCAGTTGATGACCGAGGAAGAGTATATGGACGCCCAGGACAATTACGGCGAGGGCGAGTTCCGCGCCGGCATCGGGGCCGAG
>JBCBIS010000301.1:0-3361 GCA_038524325.1 Pseudomonadota bacterium | reverse complement strand
CGGTCAGATGGATGTCGGCATCGGGTGCCGGCTTGACCCCGGGCTTGGCCACCGTGGCGCCGTTAACCGTCACCGCCCCTGCGGCGATCAACGCCTGCGCCCGGGCGCGGCTGGGGGCGAGACCCAACTCGACAAGCCGTTGGTCGAGCCGGGTCATCCCGGCTAGGCCATACCCAGTGTGCGGCGGATGGTGGCCAGCGAGGCCTCTTCGTCGTCGCCCAAACGGGCGCCATCGGCGGTGGCGACGCGGGTGGCCATGCGGAGGAGGTCTTCGCCAGCCTCGACGCCCGCCTCCGCCTGCACCACTCGGGCCAGGCGGCGCACCGCTTCGGAGGGTGTCTGACATTGCCCCGCGATCCAGCGGCCAAAGGCGGCGATATCCTGCGCCTCCGCCGGATCGACCTTGAACACGACGCGGGCCTCGGTGCCGAGGGCCTTGATCTCGGCCTGGCTCAGCGGCGCGTCCATCGCGGCAATGGCTGCCGCGATACCGGCCGCTGCCAGACGCGGGTCCTCGACGCAATCGGCCGGATGTTTGTCACTGCGCCGCCGGTAGGCAAAGCGTCTGGCTGCGTGTTTGACATCTCGCGCTGCACCGGCCACCTCGCCCGCCGCGTGCCGGGCCATGCGCATGCGCCAATACCAGATCGCGACAGCGCCGAGCAGGCCCAGAATCGTCAATATGAATGGCATGGCAACAATCCTTCCCCGACAAATCCCGACCCTCGGTATATCGGCGAAGTCGGAGCGCCGGGCAAGCCGTCAGGCCGGAACCCGGCGGCGGAAAATCAGGTTGGGCCGGCGGCCGATAAACAGATAGCGGATGACGATCAGGTCGATGGCGACGGCCAGGGCGAAGATCGCCCCCTCCATAGTCCCCTCGCTGCTGGCATAGCGTTGCGCGGAGAGCCAGTTCAACTCCCAAACCTCGGCCCCGGCGAGCAGCAGGAAGGTCACCGCGATATATCCTGCATAGAGCCAGGGCAGGAACGCGCGCCGGAAGATCATCGCTGGCACGATGACAAAGGGACCGCCGATCATCAGCATCCACAACACCCACTCATACCCGTCCGGCACGGCGTCGAGGAACAGGAGCCCGGTCCCCTCGTCCAGCAGGCCGAGGATCAACAGGATCCCGAACGAGAGTTGCGCGCAGGCCCAGATCAGCACCAGCAGCATACCGCCGCGAAAGCGGTTCTTCGGATGCCGGTCCCATTCCGGCGGAGGCAGGTAAATCCAGCTCATGACAGGTAAGATAACACCACTCTCCCAGAAGGCGAGATGCCGGATCAGGCGCGGGCGGCCTGCTGATCCTGACCCAAGGCCGCCAGCGCCTGCTGCACGATATGCGGCGCGTTCATCGCGGCCACGTCGTACATCTTTGCCGGGCTGTCCTGGTCGATGAAGACATCTGGGAAGACCATGGGGCGGAGTGTCAGCCCGCGGTCCAGCGCCCCCTCATGCGCCAGCATATGCAGCACATGCGAGGAGAACCCGCCCACGGCGCCTTCCTCGACCGTCACCATCGCCTCGTGCTCGCGGGCGAGGCGCAGGATCAGGTCTCGGTCCAGCGGCTTGGCGAAGCGGGCATCGGCCACGGTGGTGGAGAGGCCCATTGCATCCAGTTCCTCGGCCGCCTTCAGGCATTCCTTCAACCGGGCGCCAAAGCTGAGCAGGGCGATCTTGGTGCCCTCGCGGACGATGCGGCCCTTGCCGATCTCCAGGGGCTGGCCCCGTTCCGGCAGGTCCACGCCCACCCCCTCGCCGCGCGGGAAGCGGAAGGCCGAGGGGCGGTCGTCGATCTCCTGCGCGGTCGAGACCATATGAACCAGTTCCGCCTCGTCGGCGGCGGCCATCATGATCATCCCCGGCAGGTTGCTGAGATAGCCGATATCGAAACTGCCCGCATGGGTCGCGCCATCGGCCCCCACCAGGCCCGCGCGGTCGATGGCGAAGCGCACCGGCAGGCGCTGGATCGCCACGTCATGGACCACCTGATCATAGCCACGTTGCAAGAAGGTCGAGTAGATCGCGCAGAAGGGCCGCATCCCCGCCCCCGCCAGCCCGGCACAGAAGGTCACGCCATGTTGTTCGGCAATGCCGACATCAAAGGCCCGGTCCGGGTGATGTTTGGCGAAAATGTCGATTCCGGTGCCGTCGGGCATGGCCGCGGTGATCGCACAGACGCGCGGGTCTTCGTCGGCGATCTTCACCAACGCGTTCGCGAAGACCTTGGTATAGGAAGGCGCATTGGCCGGGGCCTTTTTCTGCTCGCCGGTGATCACGTCGAACTTTGCCCGGGCATGGCCTTTGTCGGCGGCTTCCTCGGCGGGGGCATAGCCCTTGCCCTTCACGGTCAGCGCGTGGATCAGGACTGGGCCGGTGGCATGGCTTTTCACATGGCGCAAGACGCCCAGAAGCTGCTCCATATCGTGCCCGTCGATCGGGCCGATATAGTCGAAGCCCAGTTCCTCGAACATGGTGCCGCCGATGGTGGCCGATTTCATCAGCGTCTCGGCCCGGTGCGCGCCTTCGCGCATCACCTCGCCTAGCGGGCCGGGTACCTGGTCGAGCAGTCCCTTCGCGGCGGTCTTGAAGTCCTGCAGCGGCGTCTGGGTGTAGAGGCGGGTCAGATATTTCGACAGGGCGCCGACCGGCGGCGCAATCGACATCTCGTTGTCGTTCAGGATCACGATCAGGCGTTTGCCCAGGCCGCCGGCATTGTTCAACCCCTCATAGGCCATGCCCGCCGTCATCGCACCATCGCCGATCACGGCAATCGCATCGCCCGTGTCGCGGCCCAGTTCGCGCCCCATGGCGAAGCCGAGCGCTGCGGAGATCGAGGTCGAGCTATGCGCCGCGCCGAACGGGTCGTAATCGCTCTCGCTGCGCTTGGTGAAGCCCGACAGGCCCCCGCCCTGGCGCAGGGTCCTGATCCGGTCTCGCCGCCCGGTCAGGATCTTGTGCGGGTAGCATTGGTGCGAGACATCCCAGATCAGCTTGTCCCGTGGCGTGTCGAAGACGGCGTGCAGGGCGATGGTCATCTCGACGACGCCGAGGCCGGCGCCCAGATGTCCGCCGGTGACGGAGACGGCCGAAACCGTCTCGGCGCGCACCTCATGGGCGAGTTCGGTGAGCTGGTTGTCGGAAAAGCTCTTCAGGTCGGCGGGCGAATGCACACGGTCGAGGAGCGGGGTATGCGGTCGGTCAGTCACGGGTGGTCCCCCAATCGGTCGTCCTTTGGGTCAATCTGTCGTGCGGGTGTCATATTTGCGACCCCATGGCAAATCACGTCTGGCGGGCCCTGTTCGGTCTGTCTCGGCCCCGGCATCAGGTCTGATCCGTGTCGAACGGCTGGGTC
>JBCBIS010000300.1:3073-3384 GCA_038524325.1 Pseudomonadota bacterium | reverse complement strand
CTGGGTCGGTCGTCACGGGGGCGGTCATCGCGGGGCCGGTCGTCACGGGGCGGGCGATCGTCGCGGTCGCGGCGGGGTGGACGGTCGTCGCGGTCGCGCCGGTCACCGCGGTCGCGGCCGCCGCGGCCGCCGCGCTCATCGCGGCTGTTTTTCGCGAGGACCACGGCCGAGGGGCCTTCCTCGTGGGCATCGACCTTGATGGTCATCACCCGCATGATGTCATCATGCAGGCCCATCAGACGCTCCATTTCCTGCACCGCGGCGCTGGGGCTGTCGGTGCGCATGAAGCCGTAATGGCCCTTGCGGTTTTT
>JBCBIS010000300.1:0-3063 GCA_038524325.1 Pseudomonadota bacterium | reverse complement strand
TGTTGATCTTATAGGCCAGCGTGCGCAGGCCCCAGTATTCTGTGCCGATCACGGAGCCGCCGTTATCGGCGAGCACCTGGCCGAAATGCTCGATCAAGCCTTCGGCCTGCGCGTTGGAGAGATCCTGCCGCGCGATCATGACATGCTCGTAGAGCGCCATGTGTACCTCTTGTCCAAGGCGCGCTTCAAAACAGGGCAGTCACCTCTCCCGTGCCCTGTACGAGTGGCAGCGCCGGTCCATCGTTCGGGAGAGCGCGTCGAATAGGCGGCTTCGCGGCGGTTTGCAAGGGAGAATCGCGGGATGGGCGGCATTGCTGTGGGAAGCGCTCTGCCGCTGTCACCCTTTCCGCACGCACCTTAGGTGCGGGTCGCGCGGCCCCCCGCATGCCTCTCCCCCTGGCGGGGGAGAGGCGGCGCGGTGGGGGTGGCGGCCTGTGAGGAGGACCGCGTCCGCGCTGTTGCGCCGGGGCGCCCTGCGTTCAGCAGGACTGCGACGCCCGGCAGGTGAAAATGCCGTGGATGAATGGGCCGCGCGGATCTGACAGGATCTCGCAGGCGCGGCGGGTGTTGACCCGAATTGGCTGGCTTTCGCGCCCGATGATCACACTGGCGTACTCGGCTTCGGCCATGCGCGGATCGAGCACGGCCAGCGGTTTTGTCTCGGTGGTCAACATTGTACTTCCCCCTCCACAGGTACTCAGCACTGTCTCCCATGAAGACGATTTCAAATTCAGTGGCATTTGCCACAATTTCTCGACATCTCGCCTTGGTTGTCGAGTTGTGGGTGTCGCGATTTGGGACGAATGCTTGACATGGCCGCGCGCCTCGCGCAGTGAGCGCGCACTTTTTGCGAGGGAGTACCACGATGCGGGCATTCATCTTCCCCGGCCAGGGGGCGCAGACCATCGGCATGGGCAAGACTCTGGCCGAGGCCTATCCGGCGGCGCGGGCCGTGTTCGAGGAGGTCGATGCCGCGTTGGGGGATGCTCTCAGCCAGCTCATCTGGGAAGGCGCGCAGGATGACCTGACCCTCACCGCCAATGCGCAGCCCGCGCTGATGGCGACCTCGATCGCGGCCATGCGGGCCCTGGAGGCCGAGGGTGTGTCGATCTCGGATGCGGGTTTCGTGGCGGGGCACTCGCTGGGCGAATACTCTGCTTTGGCGGCGGCGGGCAGCTTGCAGGTCGGCGATGCGGCGCGGCTGTTGCGGGTCCGCGGGACCGCGATGCAGGAGGCGGTGCCGGTCGGTGTCGGCGCCATGGCGGCCCTGCTGGGGCTAGATTTCGACACGGCTCAGGCGATCGCCGAGGCGGCGGCCGAGGGCGAGGTCTGCCAGGCGGCGAATGACAACGATCCGGGTCAAGTTGTGGTCTCGGGCCACAAGGCGGCGGTCGAGCGGGCCGTGGGTCTCGCGAAGGAGAAGGGCGCGAAACGGGCGCTGCTTCTGCCGGTCTCCGCACCGTTCCACTGCGCCCTGATGCAGCCGGCGGCGGAGCGGATGGCGGCGGCCCTGGCCGAGGTCGAGATCCGTGATCCCTCGGTGCCCCTGGTCGCGAATGTCCGTGCCGAGGCTGTCCGCGATGCGGGCGAGATCCGCGATCTCCTGGTCGCCCAGGTCACCGGCTCGGTCCGTTGGCGCGAGAGTGTCGCCTGGATGGCCGCTCAGGGCGTGACCGAGACGGTGGAGATCGGCGCGGGCAAGGCGCTGTCCGGCATGGTGCGCCGGATCGACCGCTCGGTCGGCACGCTCTCGGTGGCCGAGCCCGCCGATGTGCAGCGCGCGGTGGCGGCGATTTGTGAGAAGGCTTAAAAATATCTGAGAGCCAATGGCTTAAACAGCTATTCCTTAGGTGTAGAATCAAAGAATTCCCTATGCGCCTGACCCGGGCCCTCGGTGAGAAAGTCTCCAGAGGTCCCGGGGCTGGGTGTATCGGCGGCCGTCATCCGACCTGGCTCAGCGCTCGGTGCTGGCGGTCTTCTCGTCCGAGCCGGTCATCACGTCGTTGACGGCATCGGTCATGGCATCGGCGGCTTTCACGATCGATTGGCCGATCGCTTTCGGCACTTCGATGACGGGGTTGCCATAGCCGCCGGCCGCACGGGCCTTGGCAGTCTCTTTGTTGAAATCCCGCAGGCTGGACGCGCCGTCACGGGCCACGGCGGCCGAGATCGACAGTCCGGCGACCAGGGCGGTCAGGGCGGCGGTGCGCAAAAACGTGGTCATGGTCTTGTCCTTTCAAGCTGGGTTTGGGTTGCCTATCGCCCGCCTTGCGCCTTCAGCGGCACCTGACGCTGCGATGACCGGGATGTGAGCGCCCCCCTGCTGCACCGGTACCCACCGGGATCAGACAGCAGAGTTGCGCAAATCGGGGGTAATCAGGGACCGCAAGACGCCCCATCTCGGCGGGTCCGCCTGTAGGTTTCATCACAGGCTGATCGGCGTGGCTGGGCTAGGCTTTCTCCACCAGACCAGAGGAGTGCTCATGTTCATCGCCTTCACCGAAAGCCCCGAGGAGGCCGGCCCGGCCCCGCAGCCCGGGCAGCAGATGGCCTTTGAGATGCAGGACGAGGCCGGCAAGGTGCTGCATCGCGAGATCTATGACATCGCCGAGACCGACCCGCCCGAGGGGATGCTGGGCCGCGCCCTCTCGACCACCCTGGCCGAAGTGGAATGGCCCGATCCCGATTTCCGGGCAGCGCAGATCATGGACACAGTGCCGCAAGGCGCCGAGGAAGTCGTGCCGCAAGGCGCCGAGGAAGTCGTGCCCCAAGGCGCCGAGGAAGCCGTCGACCCGAAGCTTCTGGCCGAGGCGGGCAAGATCGGCGTCGAGGCGGCGAAACTCGGCTGGGACATTATCAAGAGCAACCGGGCGGTGACCGATCTGAAAGGCGCGTCGACCTCGCTGCTCAATCCCGGCAATATGAACCCGTTCGACTATACCGGCGCGCGGGAAGGGTCCTCGCCGCACTATTACTGGAGCGGCTATAACTGGCCGATCAAAACATGGAAGGCCTTCGAGGTCTGGCTGAAAGTCTCGGGCGCTTGGGCCCCATAAGCGCCCG
>JBCBIS010000299.1:0-3405 GCA_038524325.1 Pseudomonadota bacterium | reverse complement strand
ATGGAATACTCCGCACGGCCGCTTTGGCAACCATTCTGCAGCTTCGCGCCTTGCGGGTATGCGCAGAAGTGACATGCAATCTTTACGGACCCGACATGGCGGCATCATGCTGGGCGGGGAGGCTGTGGGCCTTCCAAACAGCGACAGGAGTTCGCCATGCCCAGACCCTTTCCTGTAGTCGCCGCGTTATGTTCGACCGCCCTCGCCCTCTCGGCTCAGGCCAAGGATGCCAGCTATCTCGGCCAGATCGAGGTCGTGCGGGGCGAGGCGCCCGCCAATGCGCAGGGCGTTGTGTTCGAGGATACCAACCGAAACTCGACCCTGGATGACGGCGAGGCCGGGGTCGCCGGGGTTCTGGTGTCGAATGGTCGCGAAGTGGTGGTGACCGGGGCCGATGGCGCCTATGTCCTGCCGGTCTATGACGACATGAACCTGTTCATCACCAAACCTGCCGGCTATGCCGTGCCCCTCTCGGCCGACATGGTTCCGCAGTTCAACTATATCCACAAAGTCGAGGGCTCGCCGCCCCTGCGCTTTGGCGGGATCGCGCCGACCGGGCCGCTGCCCGAGGCGGTGAATTTCCCGCTGATCCAAGACGGCACGGGCGACCGGTTCGACTGTCTGGTCTTTGGCGATGCGCAGCCCTATTCCAACCGCGAGATCGGCTATATCCGCGAGACGGCGGGCAAGATGCTGGCCACGCGCGACAACTCCGCCACCGAATGCCTGATCTTCGAGGGCGATGTGATGGGCGATGACCTGTCGCTCTATCCCCGTTTCAAGCAGATCATCGCGCTGGGCGGCGTGCCACAATACTTCGTCGGCGGGAACCACGATCTGGATTTCGACGCGCCGACTGACCAGCACAGCTTTGACACCTTCCGCCGGGAATGGGGGCCGGAATACTATTCTTTCGATATCGGCCAGGTGCATTTCGTGGTGCTCGACAATGTCCGCTATCCCTGCAACGGGGTGGACACCCATGACTTCTGCGACCCGGGCGGCAAGCCCAGCTATAACGGAGTGATCCACCAGCGGCAGATGGACTGGCTGCGCAACGATTTGGCCAATGTGTCCGAGGACAAACTGATCGTCGTCTCGGCCCACATCCCCTTCGTCACTTACACGGACGCGCGGGCGCAGAAGCATCAAACGGACAATCTGGCGGAGCTTTACGCGATCCTAGAGGGGCGCAAGGTCCTCGGCCTGGCCGGCCATACCCACACCACCGAGCAGATCCTGCCGGGCGAGTATTTCGAAGGCTGGGAGGCGGCCACCGGCACTGGCCCGGCGCAGTTCCATCAGATCATCACCGGCGGGCTCTCGGGCTCGTGGTGGGCGGGGGATCTGAACGCCCAAGGCGTGCCCCATGGCACGCAGCGGCTCGGCAGCCCGCGCGGCTATTACCGGATCGCCTTTGATGGGGCGGACTATGTCGACACCTATCTGACCTTCCACGCGCCGGACGAGGAGCAGATGCACGTCTCATTCAACACCCCGCGCTTCCGGGAATGGGCCGAGAAGCTGTTCGCTTTTGCCAAGGCCTATGACCCGCCCGCCGATGTGCTGCCCCCGGTGACGGTAAACGATCTCGGCGATATGAACATGCTGACAAAGGCCGATCTGGCCGAGGGGGCCTGGGTGGCGGTCAATGTCTGGAACGGCTCGCGCGACTCGACCGTGGGCGTCTCGATCAATGGCGGGGAGGCGATGCTGGCCACCCGCACCCAGAAGGGCGAGGGCGAGGGCTTCCTGCAAGGGCCCGCCTATGCCGACCCTCTGGCCCTCGCCAAGCAGGCGACACAGGGGCGGATGGCCTTCCGCTCGGTCACCGGCGGCGACGAGACGGCAGGGTATCAGACTTGGAAAGGGTTCGAGTGGAAAGGCCCCGCGGGCCCGTTTCAGGACTGGATGCTGACCCGCAAGTCCAGCCATCTCTGGCGCGCCGACCTGCCCGCGGATCTTCCCGTCGGCGTGCACAGGCTGGAGGTGACGACAACCGATCGGTATGGCCGCATCTTCACCCAGATCGCGCCCTTCGAGATCGTCGAGGACCTGCCCCCGCTGGATTGGTATATCGAGGGCGATCTCTGATCAAAAATCCGAGAGCATTGACGAGGCTGCGGTGCGAATGCCGCAGCCTTTCACCTTGAACGCGCGTTTTTAGAGCCTTTCTAAACGGTCTCGACATATATGGAGACAAGACAATGGCTGATGGCCCAACCAATGCCACCGACACGATCATCGACGCTCTGACCCAAGCGGTCTCCGAGACCACGGTCGAGACGATGAAGGCTCAGAACTTCCACTGGAACGTCAAAGGCATGGCGTTCAAACCGTTGCATGAGTTGTTCCAGGAGATCTACGAGGATCACTTTGCGGCGCAGGATGATCTCTCCGAACGGGTCAAAGCCCTGGGCGGCCATGCCGAGGGCCGGCTGAGCGCGATGGTCGAGCGCTCGAAACTGTCCGAGTCCGACGGGCAGATCGCCAGTGTTCAGATGATCGAAGAACTGGCGGCGGATCAGGAGACGCTGTCGAAAACCCTGGGCGACCTTGCGCAATCCGCGGACGAGATCGGCGATATCGTCTCTCATGACCTGGCCGTCGCGCGGCAAGCGGCGCATGACAAGTTCGCCTGGATGCTGCGCGCCCATCTCGGATAAGGCCGCTGGGGAAAGCTGAGCAATTCAATCGGATATTGACAAAACAAAACAGTCAGGTATTCGGAGCGCAATGAAACCGTGCTCCGACACCGGGGCCATGACCGAGAGGACCCGATGATCCGAACCCTCAGCCTCAGCGCTATCCTGGCCGCCACTGCCGCAATCGCTCAGGCGGCCGAAGTGAATGTGTATTCCTACCGCCAGCCGGAATTGATCAAGCCCCTGACCGATGCCTTCACCGCGCAAACCGGCATCGAGACCAATGTGGTGTTCCTGAAGAAAGGGATGCTCGAGCGGCTGAAGGCCGAGGGCGACCGCTCGCCCGCCGATCTGATCTTCACCGTCGATATCTCGCGGCTGACGGCGGTGGCCGAGGCCGGGCTGACCCAGCCGGTCGAAAGCGCCAAGCTGACCGAGACGATCCCCGCCGAACTGCGCGATGCCGGCAATCACTGGTTCGGCCTGACGGCACGGGCGCGGGTGATCTATGCTTCGAAGGAGCGGGTCGCAGATGACGAGGTCACCACCTACGAGGACCTTGCCGACCCAAAATGGAAAGGCCGGATTTGCACTCGCTCGGGCACCAACGCCTATAACCTCGCGCTGACCTCGGCCGTGATCGCCCACCATGGCGAAGAGGTTGCGAAGACCTGGCTGGAAGGCGTGAAGGCCAATCTCGCGCGCAAACCCGAAGGCAACGACCGCGCGCAGGTCAAGGCGATCTGGGCCGGGGAATGCG
>JBCBIS010000298.1:0-3411 GCA_038524325.1 Pseudomonadota bacterium | reverse complement strand
GGCTGACCCCCATGCCCAGCAGCACGTTCAGCACGATGAACTGGCGGGCATTCGGGTCCTGGAAGGCCAGATCTGCGGCGATGGCGTCCAGCGCGGGCAAGACGGCGTCGATGGTCAGGGCCACCACCGAGGTCATCAGCGCCAGGAACACCAGAAAGCCGAGCGGGATGTCTCCGGCCTGCCGGGCCTGGTCGGACGGCAATGTCATGGGGGCTCCGCTGGTGATCCGTCTGGGCTTTGCCTATATGCTGCGGGCAGGGAGGAAAAGAGCGATGACGGGTTGGATCGGATTTCACGACACGGGCCGGGCGGTGCTGCGCATGACGGGCGGCGACGCGCGGGCGGTGCTGCAGGATGTGGTGACGAATGACGTGGCCGGGATCGACGCCGGCCCGGTCTATGCCGCGCTGCTGACGCCGCAGGGGAAGTATCTGTTCGATTTCATGCTGCTGGCCGAAGGTGCGGATATCCTGATCGATGTCGCGGCCGAGCGGGCGGCCGCGCTGGCCCAGCGGCTTAAGATGTATGCGCTGCGCCGGGACGCTCAGGTCGCGGAGGCGGCGGAGCTGTCGGTGAGCTTGCTCTGGCCCTTGGGCGATGCGGCGGCGCCCGAGATCCACAGCGCCCGCGCGGCGCCCGAGATCCAAGGCGCCCGCGCGGCGCCCGACCCGCGCGCGGCGGGCCTGGGGCTGCGCATCTATGCGCCCGAGGTGCCGGAGGTGGTTCGGGGCGGCGACCGGGCGGGCTATGACGCGCGGCGGGTCGCTTTGGCGGTGCCGGAGAGCGGGGTCGAGCTGGTGCCGGAGGACAGCTATATCCTGGAGGCCGGATTCGAGCGGCTGAACGGGGTGGATTTCCGCAAGGGCTGCTATGTCGGTCAAGAGGTTACCGCGCGGATGAAGCACAAGACCGAGCTGCGCAAGGGCCTAGTGCAGGTGCAGGTGGAGGGCGCGGCACCGCCCGGTACGCCGCTGGAGACGCCTGAAGGACGCCCTGCGGGGCGGCTTTTTACCCAGGCAGATGGCAGGGGTCTGGCGCATCTGCGGTTGGACCGCGCGGCGGAGGAGTTGACCGCCGGTGCCGCGAGGGTGCGCTATCCGGCGGGGTGAGTCTGCGCCGCAGTTTGGATGCGGTGCACGCTCCGCCTGGATGGCCGGGCACCCAGCGTGCACGGCCCCTGGCGGGGCCGAGGCACGACTGCCCGCCCGCCCAGCCATGCGGAGCGCGTCTGTGGATCGGGTCTGCAGATCGGCTCTGTGGTTTGGCGCTGCGGATCATCGCTTCGGAACAGGTCTACGGGTCGGCTCTGCGGCTTGATCGCGGCTGTGCGGTTTCGGCGGCGAGGAGGGCGGCGAGCCCTTCGCGATAGGTCGGATAGGTGAGGGTGACGCCGAGTTCCTCGCGGATCCGGGCGTTCGAGACCCGTTTCGATTCGGCATAGAAGCTGCGCGCCATCGGGGACATTTCGGCAGTCTCGAAATCGACCGCTGGCGGGGGGGGCAGGCCGAGCAGTGCGGCGGCATGGGCCAGGACATCCTCGGGCGGGGCGGCCTCGTTGTCGCAGAGATTGTAGATCGCGCCCGGATCGGGCCGCGCGATCGAGGCGGCGAGGATCTGGGCGATGTCCGCGACATGGATTCGGCTGAACACCTGCCCCGGTTTGAGGATGCGCCGCGCGGTGCCGTTGCGGACTTTCTCGAACGGGCCGCGGCCGGGGCCATAGATTCCGGCGAGGCGAAAGATATGGAGCGGCAGGCCGGTGGCGGCCCAGGCCTGCTCGGCGGCCAGGCGCCATTGGCCGCGGGTGGTGGCCGGGCTGCAGGGCGAGGTTTCGTCGACCCAGCCGCCGGCCCGGTCGCCATAGACCCCGGTGGTGGAGAGATACCCGGCCCAGGCGAGTTCGGCGGCGGCAATCTCGGCCCCGGCGCCAAGCAGCAGCGGGTCGCCCTCCGCGCCTGGGGCCGCAGAGGCCAGGAGATGGGTCGCGCGGGCCAGCAGCGGGGCGAGATCGCTGCCCGGCCAGAGCACCGCCTCGGCCCCGGTTGCGCGGATTGCCGCGGCTTTCTCGGCGCTGCGGGTGGTGCCGATGACCTCCCAGCCCTCGGCAAGCAGCCGGGTCGAGAGCGCTTGCGCCGAATAGCCATGGCCGAGGCTGAGCAGGGTGTTGGGCATGGGCGGGCTCCTTCCACGGGGTGACGTCTCGCGCCGCTGGCATGTGACGGAAAGGCACCGCAGATGTCAAAGTGTGCGGGCAGGGCGGACCATCGCCGCTGTGGAAACGGTTCAGTCCGCTGCCGTTTTGCCGTAAGGAACTGTCAGGAGTTCGAGGGAGACGGGATGCGCGCCTGGGCGAGTCTTTTGATCGTGCTGGCCGCCGGGCCGGCCGCCTCAGTCGAGGATTACGACGCCTGCACCGCCCTGATCGCGGCAGATCCGGCCCGTGCGGCCGCCGAATCCGCGTCATGGGCGCGGTTCGATGGCGGCTGGCCGGCGCGGCATTGCCATGCGCTGGCATTGCTGGCGCTTGGCGCCGAGCGCAAGGCGGCGTTGGAATTGCTGGAGATCGGCGCGGGCGCCGGCGAACTGCCGCCCGAGGTGCGGGCCGAGATGTTTGTCGATGCGGGCGAAATCCTGCTCGATCTCGGCGAATTGGGCGAGGCGGCGCAGGCGGTCGACCGGGCCGACCGTTTGGCACCCCGGTCCCGCGGCGCGCGGATCCTGAGCTCGACCCTTTCGGCGCGGTTCGGCGATTGGCAGGGGGCCGAACGGGATCTGAGCACCGCCATCGATCAGTCCGGCGTGGATGCGGAACTGCTTCTTCTGCGGGCCACGGCGAAGCGGCGGCAGGGCGACCGGGTCGGCGCCCGCTCGGACGCCTATTGGGCCAGTGAGCTGGCGCCCGAGAACCCCTCCGTCTGGCTGGAGATCGGCGAGGTCGAGGCGGCGCTGGGCAATCGGCCCATGGCCCGCGACGCGTGGCTGGCGGCGATCCGCCTCGCGGGAGAGGACGATCCGCTCGCCGCATTTGCCCGGCAGAAACTGCAGCGGCTGGAGTTGGACTAGGCGATCCCATCGGTGGCGGCACATTGGCAGGGACGGCCAGCGCCCTGGGCAGAGATTCAGTGGCTGGACTGGGGCCTGTGCCCGTCCGTTGGTAGCACTCGGGCGAGGACGATCCGCTGGTCGCGCTCGTCCGGCAGAAATTGTGACGGCTGAAATGGATTAGGCGATCCCTTCGGTGCCGGTTCACGCGCGGGGACGGTCCGGGCTCCGGGCGTCGTTTCAGTGGCTGGGCTTGGACTGGGCCCTGTGCCCGGCCGGCGGCTACAGACGGGCGAGGACAATCCGCTCGCTGCGCGCGTCTGGCAGAAATTGTGGCGGCTGGAGTTGGACGGGGCGAACCCCGGCCGG
>JBCBIS010000297.1:0-3412 GCA_038524325.1 Pseudomonadota bacterium | reverse complement strand
ACCGAGATCCGCGTCAAATCCCGCCCGCATTACGAGAAATGGATCAAGGGCCGCCCCAGCCATTGGGCCGAGTTCTATGCCAAAACGGTCGAACCCCGCCTCTATGACGGCAAACCGCCCGCCGATTGGGGCGAGTTGGGACCCGAGGCTGTGACCGCCAAGCTGATCCACGCGCTGGACAGCCCGCGCCCCCGGCCCAGATATTATGTCACGCGGCCGACATATGTGGCCGGACTGATGAAACGCCTGCTGCCCACCCGGACTCTCGACCGGATCCTGCGCTAAGGCCCGAGGGGAGACGCCGATGTCCGGCACGACGTTCTACATCGCTCTGTTGCTGTGCCTCACCACGCTGGCCGTGCTGATCATCGGCGTGGTCGGGTTCGGCACCGGCAAGGCCTCGGGCAATTTCTCGAACAAGATGATGCGCTGGCGGATTTTCTTTCAGTTCGCCGCGGTGGTCTTTATCCTGATCACCGTCTGGCTGGCGAAGGGCGAGGGATAGTCCGGGCCACCCGCCGGGAAGCAGGATTTGAGGGCTTTCCCTTTCCCCGGCCTCTGCTAGATCAGGGCCAGCGCAGAGGAGGAAAGCCATGGTCGTTCTCAACAAGATTTATACCCGCACCGGAGACGCCGGCGACACCGCGCTGGGCGACAACACGCGGGTTGCCAAACACTCCACCCGGGTCGAGGCCTATGGCACGGTCGATGAGGTGAACGCGACCCTGGGCCTGGCGCGATTGCATGCCGAGGGCGATGTGGATGCCGCCCTCGCCCGCATCCAAAACGATCTCTTCGATCTGGGCGCCGATCTCTGCCGCCCGAACATGGAGGCGGATGGCGAGGCGGAGTATCCCCCCCTGCGCATGGCGCCGCAGCAGGTCGAACGGCTGGAGCGCGAAATCGACGCGATGAACGCCGATCTGGAGCCGTTGCGCAGCTTCATCCTGCCGGGGGGCTCGGCGCTGGCCGCGCATCTGCATCTCTGCCGCACGGTGTGCCGCCGGGCTGAGCGGCTGACCGTGGCGCTCTCGACCATCGAGGGGGTGAACGAAGCGGCGATCATCTATCTCAACCGCCTGTCGGATTGGTTCTTCGTCGCCAGCCGGGTCGCCAACTCCAACGGCAAGGACGATGTGCTGTGGGTGCCGGGCGCGAACCGGTAGAGGCACCGGCCCGGAAAGCATGGTCAACGCTTTGTTGACCGGTTGATGGTCTTCAAAGGCAACCGGGACCGGCCGGGGGCGTCCCGCATGCTTGCACTGGGGATTTTGCCCGCTAGGGTGCCCGCGCGGGAATCATATCCAGGTTAGGGTGGCATGCAGATCAGAGGTGTGAGCGTTGCTCTGATCCTGGTGTTCACCGCAGGCACCGGCCACGCGGCGGATACCTGGTGGACCGTCCAGCGCCCGCCGGTGCCAAAGCCACTGGCGCTTGCCAAGGCCAACGCCCCCAAGACGTGGTCGATCGATCAGATTTGCGACGGAATCAAAGCTGCGGCGGACCAATACGGGCTGCCGCGAGAGTTCTTCGCCCGGTTGATCTATAAAGAGAGCCGGTTCGACATCAAGGCGATCTCGCCCGTCGGCGCGCAGGGCATCGCCCAGTTCATGCCGGGGACGGCGCAGATCCGGGGGCTGGCAGACCCCTGGGACCCGGCGCAGGCGCTGCCCGCCTCGGCCAGCTTTCTGGCGGATCTGAAACAGAGCTTCGGCAAATGGGGCCTCGCCGCAGCGGCCTATAACGGCGGGCCGGGCCGGGTCGAGCGGTTCATCGCCGGCTCGGGCTGGCTGCCGGCCGAGACCCGCGATTACGTGCAATCGATCACCTATCGCCCGGCCGAGTGGTTCCTGAAGGCCGAAAACCGGCTGGAGCCGCGACCGCTCGACCCCCAGCGCGACTTCGATGAAGCCTGCCGTCGGATCCCGATTATCCCGACCCGGGCGACCCTGTCGGCCAGCGCGTCCTATGCGCCCTGGGGGGTGCAGGTGGCGCAGGGGCGGTCGCGCTCTGCCGCGCTGAAGAGCTTTTCGCGGATGCGCCGGCAGTATCGCGCGGTGCTCGGCGGGCGTTCGGCGCTGGTGTTCCGCACCAAGGTGGCCGGGATCCGCCGCTATGTCGCACGGGTCGGCGCGCCCAGCCGGGTGGCGGCGCGTAAGCTTTGCGCCCGGCTGCGCCTGCTGGGCGGCCCCTGTGTGATCCGCAAGAACTGACCGCTCCTGGCCCAGCCGGCGCAAGCGCTGCTTTGCCGCAAGACTCCCATAAGGAACAAAATAAACGCAATCTTCCTCCTAAGGTGGTATTCTTGCGCAGAAGTGCACAACCCCGCCTCTGAGATCTTCCGGACCGGCACCCGGCCTGGGAGCAGGCCCAGAGAACGCGCATCAGAAAAGGCGTCCCGTATGCTCAGGTCCCTCCGTCTGCCGGTCGCAATGGCCTTCGCGGTGACCGGAGGTCTCGCCCCGGCGCAGGATCTGAGTTTCTGCTATGATCCCTATCCGCCCTACACGCTGATCGATGAGGCCGGAGAGGGCGCGGTCGAAGGCATCAAGGTGCGCATCCTCGAGGCGGTGCTCGCGCGGATCGAGGGAGTCTCGGCAGAGGTGACCCTGCTGCCCTGGCAACGCTGTCAGTCCAGTGTCCGCATCGGCGATATCGATGGCATCCTGCCGCTGTTCGCCAATGACGACCGGCGCAGTTATATGGTCTTTACGACCGATGTGCTGGAGGAGACAGCCGTCTTCTGGTTCAAGCCCGCGCGCTTTCCCGACGGGTTGCCCTGGACCGGAGATTTTGCAGAGGTCGCGCGCCTCCAGCTGGGCATGCTCCGCGGCGGCTATATCGACGGGGATATGCAGGCGGCGTTCACGGCACAGGGTGGCATCACCCGGGGACCCAGCGTCGAGGCCCTGTTTCAGATGCTCTATCACGGTCGGATCGACCTCGTCGCCACGGACCGTTGGGTCGGCGAGCATTACCGCGCGAAACTGGGGATGCAGCAGGACCTTGACTTCGCCGTCCCGCCCATCGCGACCAAACACTCGCAATTCGGGCTGTCGCGGGTGACCGGGGCTGACCGGTATCTCGAGGCATTCAACCGGGCGATCACCACGCTCCGCGCCGAAGGGCGCATCGAGGAGATTGCGCGCGAGATCGGACGCTAGCGGCCCCCGCCGCGGCGCAGCCCGCGACGGGCTGGCACATCGCCGTCTCGGCGCGGCCCCTGCCCCCCTTCCCGGGCCACGGCTTTCCGGCGATTTCGGCACAATCTTGCGCTCTTGACCTCTACCTTACGTTAACGTAATCCATTCTGCGGAAAGCGTGGCGATTCCCTGGTCCACCGCGTCGTTTTTATTGGCGCTAGCGATATGGGAGCCGATATGCAGAACCGAGAATTGCAAATCTGAACTGG
>JBCBIS010000296.1:0-3435 GCA_038524325.1 Pseudomonadota bacterium | reverse complement strand
ATGTCATCATCGAGCCATTCGGTGAGCGGTCCGAGATATTCATCGAGATATCCCCGGGTCGCGGCCAAAAGTCAGTTGCCCGGGATCACGAGATCGCGGCCGACAAAGACGGTGATGACATCGCCCTGATCGACATGGATCGTCGGCTGGATCCTGAGATACTCCTCGACGGCGCTCGATGTGGCGCGCTGGAAATCGTTGCCGACATCCTCGATCGTGTCCTGGGTGGCATCGCCGGCGCCCGAGCTGTCGGCGATAAGGGCCGGGATCGCACCGATGACGGAGATGAGCGCCGCCGAGCCGAACCTCTCGAGAAAATGCGTGTCGACATCGCCGGTCACCCCGGCTCGGCCAAGCCGGTCCGCACCGGAGGAGCCGAGCTGCATCGACAAACCTTCAGGGGTGATGGCCCGGGTCCAGACAACCAGGGCGCGCTCCTGGGCAATGGAGAGATCCGAGCGATAGGTGCCGATGAGACGCGTGCCGCGCGGCAAGAGGACGTTGGTGCCGTCATAGGAGTAGACGTCTTCGGCGACGGCGGCGCGGATCCCGCCCGGCAGCGAGCTATCGATGGCGGTTTCCAATACGCCTTGAATGAAGGTGCCCTCGAGCACGGTGTGACCGGGGTCAGGGATTGGCCTGGCCGTCGTAGTTTGGGTACCTTCCAGGCCGACCGCGGCGGCAAATTGCTCGTTTGCGTTGCGGGCGCGGCGCGGGGCATCGCCTGCATTGACCGGGGCGCCGCCGAGCACACCGCCCTCATCGAAGATGACCGCAGGTGACGAGATTTGTGCCTTCGCAAGTTCCTGGGCTTCTTCGCGGCGTTTTTCGAGTTCCGCCTCGCGTGCCGCCTCTTCAGCGCGTAGCCGGTCTGCCTCTTCGCGTTGCAATCGCAGGCGCTCTTCCGCGGCACGTTGAGCCTCGAGATCGAAGGAAGGTGCTGCGGCTGGGATCGGGGCAGGGGTCTCGGCTGCTGCCGCGGCGAGTTCCGCCCTCAATGCCATCAGCTTGCGGTCGAGCTCGACCTCCATCAATTCGCGTGCAGCTGCGAGATCGCGCTGGTACTTCTGTTCGGCCTGAAGAAGATCGCGGGCGAGCTGTTCGTTCTGCCGGAGCATCTCGCGCATGAGGCGCTGAGATTCGGCGTCGGGCTCTGCGGGTCCGATCCCGTCGATTTTGCCTTGGAGATCGAGCATGGCCTGGCGCAGATCCTTCAGCTCCTGGCTTTCCGGCGGCGTGGCTGCCATCGCCGCTGGAGCAACTTCGATCCTCAAGGGCGCCTGCGGTGTTGCTGACTGTTGGTCCTGAGCCGGAATGGTGATGGATCCTGTCGGGCGGCCATCCTGAAACTCATTGGTGGTCGAGCGCACAAGCCTTGGGTTTTGAGCGTTCTGATAGCTGTCGAAGAGATAGACGCCGCCGGCGGCGAGGATGGCGAGGGCTCCCACGAGGACCCAGCCCGGAACGCCGCCGGGTCTGCGATCCCGGCTTGCAGCCCGGCGCACGCGGCGTCCGGGCTCCGGTTCCCCGCGCAGTTCGGCCATGCGGTCCTCAATGGCGCGGCCCGGATCATCGCTGGGCATGGGTTGACCCTCCAATGCTCGGGTTTGTCTGCTGGGTTTCCTGAGCCTCGGCCAAGGCAACGGTCAGCGCAGGGCTAATGGCGCCTTTGACGACGCAGACCACCTGATTGCCGATGCGGAAGGTCCAGCGGTCCCGGATCAGGTTCACCTTCACTGTGTTGCCGTCAATCTGCGTGGTGTTGGTCGCGTAATCGGCCCCGGTCTCATCCGACCAGAAGATCGCTGGGCGCCGTGCGTTCTTCGAGAACTGGAAATAGGTGGCAGTCCCGTCATCCCAGGCCTCGATGGGCCGGAAATCGGCTGTTCCCGCCGCCGAATAGTCGCGCGCGATCTCCGGGCCAGGGATCGCTCCGGCGGCGATAAGCTGGGCTTGATCCGGTGGCGGCGGCGGATAATCGAAACGCACGCGGTGAGTAAGGCGCTTCCTGCGGCCCTCGCGCACATCGAGGACGTAAGTCCGCCGGTCGGTATAGATGTTCACATTGGTCCGGGCCCGGCGCACCAGCGGCTTGATGGAAATTACATTGCCGCTCTTGAGGCGCACGATCTCGAAGCTCTTGGTATCACCGGCCAGCACCGCCCTGACCGTTTCGCCTGTCGCAAACTCGATCGCCGTGATGAATCGGAGTTTCGTGTCGACGCGCACGACATCATTTTCCTGAAACATGACGGAGCGCACACGGGGATCGGAAGGCGGGGCAGGGCGCTGGCGCTCGGCCTCCACGACAGACAGATTTATGGGACCCGCTACGAGCGACCTGTCCCACTGAAACGACTGAGCCCAGGCGGTGCTCGTCAGCAATATCGATGCGGCGAGCAAAAGCGGGGCAGCGGTGTGGTTGGTCATAGGCGGCCTCCTTCCAGTGTTTCGGCATCGACCCGATAACGCGTCACCTGGAACCCGAGCGGGTTCTTCCAGACGGCCTCTATGTTGCGCTCCTGGCGCGGCTCGAATTTGAAGGCGACGGTCGCCACGAACGCGGCGGAGCGCTCCTGGCCGTGCTGAGTGATCAGGTGCTTGATGAACCGGATCTGGGCCGTGGTGGTGTCGAGAAAGGTGACGGCGCGGGCCTTCACCCGGATCCTGTCTTTCGCGTCATAGTGTTTGAGCGGATAATCCGGGCTGTCCGAAGACCAGAGCTTGGTCCAGTCGGCGGCGGCCTGCTCGGCCGAAAGAGCGAGCACCGTGTTGACGCGTTCCTCGGCGCCGACGGCATCGAAGGTCTCGCGATCCGTAACGTAGCTGACAAGGTTCGCCTCGGCGATGGCCCGTTCGGTCTCGAGCGGCGCCTGCTGGACCGCGGCTAGACGCTCGGTCAGACCGGTTTCTGCATCGACCAGGAGCACATGGACCTTGGTGTCCTTGAGTGGCAGGGCGAGCATCAGGGCGCCGAGGGACAACGCCCCAATCATCAAACCGAGTGCACCGAAGGTGAGGGCCCAGCGCGCACGGCGGCGCGCGCTGAAGACGATCTCGTCGGCGAACATATCGTCGGTCATAGGCGGACTCCGGGCGTGGGACTCGACAAAATCATTGAAATTCTGCTTAGGTTGGCCGCGCAGGCTTTCGGGCATTGCGATCCGCTAGGATCCGGGCTCGCGCAGTGCCCAATCGTTCGCTTAGGCCCCGCAGAGGGTTAACCTGGGGTGCGACATCAGCCCGGGCAAAGCCTTGCGCCGCGGCTGTGCCGTCACGTGCAACACCGCCGACCGTGCGGCCTGCTATGGCGACGCCGCGGGCGGCTGTTCCTGTGGCACCAACCCCTTGGCGGACGATTTCCCTGCCTTCCGTGATGCCATTGCCGACGGCGACGATGGAGCCGGAAAGCGAGCGCACAATGTCGGGGATGCG
>JBCBIS010000295.1:0-3463 GCA_038524325.1 Pseudomonadota bacterium | reverse complement strand
GATCGGCCCGCGTCAGCGCATCGCCGACCATGAAAGGCCCTGAGGCGCGCGCCTCCAGCCAAGCCAGGGCGCTGGCGATCTGGCCTTCCAGCCGTGCCGTCCAGCCGGGATCCTGCACTGCGCGGCGGCTGGTTTCGATACCGCGTTCATAGGTTTTCTCGGCCAGCCCGATGGCGACCGCTTCAATCGCCAGCATCTCGGTTGGTTCCGCCAGGGTCATTCGCGGGGCGCGGGCCTCAAGCCACTCGATGATGGCCCGGCTGTCGGGCAATGCGCTGCCGTCTTCCAGAATCAAGACGGGCACCTTGCCCAGCGGGTTGACGGCTCGAATCTCCTCGAGATGCGTGAAGACCGAGTGGACGCGGCGTTCGAACGCGATCCCGTGAAGGTGCAGCGCCACCGCTGCGCGGCGCACGAACGGGCTGTCATATTGCCCGACCAGGATCATGCCACGACCCGCCAGAGCAGCACCACGCCCGAGGCGAGCAAGAGCCCCGTCACCACCCGGCGGAAGGTTGCAGGATTGGCCAGGCCAAAGGCGCGGTTGCCGATCACGGCGCCCAGCACGCTGGCCGGGGCGACGACCGCGATGGCCAGCAGAACATCGGCAGTGATCAGGCCCGACAGCGCCATCGTCACCGAGGCGAGGCTGAGCAGCACGAGGTTGTAGGCTTGCAGGATGCCCCGGCTCTCTCCCGGGCTGGCATCCGCGAGTTGCAGCCAGACCATGGGCAGCACGCCGGAAAGGCCCGCCAACCCGCCCAGCACACCGCCAATCCCGCCCACGCCCGCGTCGCGCAGCCGCGAGCGGAGTTGCCGCCCCAGGGGCCGCAGAACCCCGCTCAGCACCGCTGCGCCATAGGCGATCAGCACAGCGCCTACGACCAGCCTCAGCGCATTGGGCGAGATGACGGCGAGGAGCGCCACACCGATAGGCACGCCGACCGCGCCGCTCAGCAGGAAGGGCATGGCGGGGCGGATCTCGGTCAATTGCCGCGCCACTGCCATGGTCGTCAGATGTGCGATGACCGAGCCCGTGACGATCAAGGGCGGTACCGCCTCGGCCGGCAACACGTGGAAATAAAGGCCCGAGGCCATCAGGGCCGTCCCAAATCCCGCAAAACCAGCGACAAAGGCGGCCAACCCCGCGCCGGTCACCAGAAACACCACAGTGACGAGATCGAGCGTCACACCTGTACCCTTGTCCCGCAGGGCGCTGCGGTCTCGCCAGAGACTGCGGCGCCTCCCCGCGCGTCGCGGCTGACCAAGTGAAGCCGCGCAACTCGCAAGGCCCTGACTTGTTCGGGCATGTGTCGATTGCAGGCCGCCCGGTGGCCGCTAGCCCGCTCCCTGCTGCGGTTCGCTATGTTCGGCTGCTCTGGGGCGAGGTTACCTGACCGATGGGGCGATGCGGGCCGGGATCTCGAGCGGTGACACGGTCGACCTGCAATCCGATCATGGGTTTGGGTGTTTTGTGAGGGCATGGAGGAACTGGGCCGCAATGGAATTCTCATCCTGCCGATCCGGACTGGCACAGGCCTGTTGGTCCGGCGGTCGTTTGCGGGCACCTGCGGATTGATCCTGTGCTGGCTGGCCGGTTTGTCCGGGCCCGTCCTGGGGGCCGATGGGTGGGGACGTGCAGCCCCGGGCCCGCTCACTTTGGCGGCTGCTGTCATGGTGTGTCGCCGGAGGGGAGGGAGAGCCTCTTACCCAGCGTCACGCAGTAATCGGCAAAGCCGAGATGGCGATAGAGCGCCAGGGCACGGGGGTTCGAGGCGATGGCGGTGATCTCGACCCGGGCAATCCCGGCCTTGGCCAGCCGCGTCTCCGCCTCGGCGATCAGCGCGCGGGCGACGCCCTGGCCCCGATGTTCGGGCATGACCCAGAGGTCGCTGAGCACGCCATAGGTGCGGGCCCAGTCGGGCAACAGCGCCCCGGGCTCGGTCTCGCAGCCGAACAACAGCCAGCCCGCAGGGGACCCGTCAATCTCGGCGATCAGGCTGCCGCCTGCGGGCGGGCGTGCGGCCCAACCCTCCAGCATGGCCAGATGGCGCTTCGCCATCTCGGCGCCCGGGCGGCGGAGCGCTTCGGTCTCGCGTTCGAAATCCTGCAACGCGGCCAGAAAACCCTCGATCCGCGCCCTGTCGCCCGGGCGGGCATCGCGCAGGATCATTCCGCCCCCATGGGGACCGCCCGCATCAGGGTGGCGAGGGCTGCGGTCTCCATGCCCGCCGTCTCCCCGGTCGCGAGCTGATCGGCGGCGCCGGCGCGGGCCGCATCGGGCTGGTTCTGGTTCAGTTTGAACGTGCTGTCGACGGTTTCGATGGTCATGGCGATGGGGACGATCTGGCGCATCATCTTCTCCATCGCACCGGGGGACATCTTGTGATGGGTCCAGGGGGGCTTTGGCAGCGTGCCCTCGAACCGGGCCGAGACCCGTTCAAGATGGCCGAGCAGGCTCTCCTCGGCCGCCAGCGTGACGGCGCCGGAGAGATGCACGGCGACATAGTTCCAGGTCGGCACCTTGTCCGCGACCCCGTACCAGTCGGGCGAGATATAGCCATCGGGCCCCGAGACGATCAGCTTGGCCCGCAAGGCCCCGGCCCGCAGCGCCCGGGCGATGGGGTTGGAGCGCACCAGATGCGCCTCGATCCGATCATTTGCGAGCAGAAACGGGATATGCGCCGCCAGCACCTCGCCCTCGGAGGCCGTTGTCAGGATACCAAAACCGCGCGCCGCGGCGGTGTCGAGTGCGCGGGCGTCGGTCTCGGAGCGAAAGGCGGGGTTGGGATGCATGGCGGGACCCTCTCGGTTGTCGTCCGAGAGGTGCCCGTTGCGGCTTGTCCCGTCAAGCGCCGGGCTGTTCCGTCAGGCGGGAAGTGTGAGGCGCGTGCTGGAAGATTTGATCGCATCAGATCGCGTGCCCCAATCGCTGACATGCCGCATTTTCGCGACGCCGTTCTCAGGCGGGTCGTGCCCGCGAGCGCTCTATCGGCAGAACTCGGGCAGGACGCTGCGATAGCGGGGGCAGAGGCTCGAGTCGCTCCACCAGACATCGCCCTCGCCGATGGTCCAGGCCTCGACCTGCTAGCCCGCGCCATCGCGGTGGAGCAGCGCGTGAAGCGCCGAGCCGCTGAACGCCATGGGATCGTCGCCCCGGCGCGCGAGATTGGTCTCCTCCCAGAGGATCGGTTTGCCGCCGGGGCGTTGCGGTTGCAGGCCGGCAAAGACCCGGTCGCGGGCGGCGTTCACCCGCAGATCCTCGACGACGAATTGCACCGGTGCGCTCAGCGCGTCCTCGGCCAGCGGGCGGATCGTGTTCATCAGATCCTTGCGCAACTGGCTGCCGCGTTTCGGCTCCTCCCAGGCGAGGGCTGGCAAGGCGAGGGCGGCGATCAACGCCCCCGCAAGCGCGATCCGATCAAATCTCATCCGGGAAGTGTTTCATCGTCAGCAGGATCGG
>JBCBIS010000294.1:0-3541 GCA_038524325.1 Pseudomonadota bacterium | reverse complement strand
GGAGTTCAGACGTGTGCTTCCGATCTGACGGGAGCGTGCACGCTGGGCGCACGTCCAGTCAGGTGCGGGGCTCACCTCCCCTGGGTCAACTTCAGAAATACCTCTTCCAGATGCGGCTCCTCGGTGGTGATGTCGCGCAAATCGAATCCCTGTGCCCGCACCTGCTCGATCAGCATCGGCGCGGTGGTGACACTGCGGGAATAAGTCAGCGCCAGCAGGTCCGGTTCGCGCAGACTCGTTTCTGCGCCCGTGATCAATGGCGCCCGCCGCGGTGCCGCGTCGAGCCGCAGCAACAACGTCTTCGCATCGATCTGGCTCAACAGCCGCTCGGTCGCGTCGCAGGCCACCACTTGCCCGTGATTGACGATCGCAATCTGGTCGCACATCGCCTCGGCTTCTTCGAGGTAATGCGTGGTGAGGATCACCGTCACGCCCGAGGTGTTCAGCTCCCGCACATAGTCCCACAGCATGGCGCGCAGCTCGATATCCACACCAGCCGTCGGCTCGTCCAGCACCAGAACGGCGGGCCCGTGCACCAGAGCCTTCGCCACCAGCAACCGCCGGCGCATCCCGCCGGACAGCGTGCGTGGATAGGCATGCGCCTTGTCGGCCAATCCCACCCGTTCCAGGATCTCCATGGAACGGCGCTCGCCCCGGGGCACGGCATAAAGCCCTGCCTGGACCTCCAGGGCCTGAAAGGGCGTGAAGAACGCGTCGTAGTTCAACTCCTGCGGCACCACACCGATCGCCGCCCGGCTCTGACGCGGGTTCACATCCTGATCGAAGCCCCAGATCCGCACGCTGCCCGAGGTCTTGACCACCAGACCGGCCAGAATGTTGATAAAGGTCGACTTCCCCGCCCCGTTCGGCCCCAGAAGCCCAAAGATCGACCCCGCGGGCACGGTCAGATCGATGCCCTTCAACGCCTCTTTCGGCGGATTGCCCTTATGGGCGGGATAGGTCTTGGCGAGGCCGGTCACCTCGATCGCATTCTCAACCATGGGAGAGACGTCCTGTCCGCTTGTCAGGAGGGATCGTCTCGCTATCATGCTGCCCAATCCCCGGTCAAACCCAACCGAGAGGCTGCAGATGCTCAACCCTGCCCCCCGTGGCGCCCAACGTGACGCCCCCCACGATGCTCCCGAGACTGAGGAAGTCACCCAGACCCGCATCGCCTGCGATGGCGGCGAGGGCGCCCTGGGCCACCCACGGGTCTATCTCACCATCGGACCCGAAGGCTGGGTCGACTGCCCCTATTGCGACAAACGCTACATCCTGAAACGCGGCGCTGGCGGTCACTGAGGCGCGTCCGCCACGCACATGTTCGCCGCCCAGTCTGTTGCCCTGTCCGGAACCGCAAAAGCGCTCCGTGGAGCGCGGACCGCAAAGGTTACACGCCAGCCATCGACCTGAGGGCGCACCCGCTGAAGCGCGCACCGTCCCGGGCTTGACCCGGGACCTCGATCAAACGTTTCGAGCCGCTCCAGGAGGTCCCGGGTCAAGCCCGGGACGGCGCCTAGCGGAAAACTGGTCACCTGCTGCCGTCCAAGCTTCGCTCTGGCCCCGACCCCCACCCCTCGCTAGATTGCTGTCCAAACACGGGAGACGGAACCATGGGCCTCAGCAAAGGCGATCACCTCTATCTGCTCGACGGCTCGGCCTATATCTTCCGCGCCTATCACGCATTGCCACCGCTGACCCGCAAGTCGGATGGGCTGCCGATCGGTGCGGTCTCGGGCTTTTGCAATATGCTCCACAAGATGGTGGCGGGGTTCGGCAAGGCCGCACCCACCCATCTGGCGGTGATCTTCGACCATTCCTCCGAGACCTTCCGCAACGAGATCTTTGCCGAGTACAAGGCGAACCGCCCGCCGATGCCCGAGGATCTGCGCCCGCAGATCCCCCTGATCCGCGAGGCGACCCGTGCCTTTGGCCTGCCCTGTATCGAGATGGAGGGCTGGGAGGCGGATGACATCATCGCGACCTATGCCGTCCAGGCCGCCGCGGACGGGGCCGAGGTGACCATCGTTTCCTCGGACAAGGATCTGATGCAGCTGATCCGGCCCGGCGTCACAATGCTCGACCCGATGAAGAATGCGCGCATGGGGCCGGAGGAGGTCGAGGCCAAGTTCGGCGTCGCCCCCGACCGGGTGATCGATGTCCAGGCGCTGGCCGGAGACTCGGTCGACAACGTGCCCGGGGCACCGGGGATCGGCGTGAAAACCGCGGCACAGTTGATCGGCGACTATGGCGATCTCGACAGTCTGCTCGCCCGGGCCGAGGAGATCAAACAGCCCAAGCGCCGTCAGACCCTGATCGACCATGCCGATCAGATCCGCATCTCGCGCGATCTGGTGACGCTTGAGCAGGATGTGCCAGTCGCGGACGCGGTGGAGCATTTCGGCCTGCACGAACCGGACCCCGAACCGTTGCTGGATTTCCTGACCCGGATGGAGTTCCGCACCCTCACCAACCGCATCGCCGAAGCGCTGGATGCCGAGGTGCCTGTGGCCGAAGTCGAGGAGCCCCCGATCTCCACCGACAGCGAGGGCCCCGGCGCCGAGCGCCCCTGGCCCGAGATAGACGCGCAGGGGTACGAGATCCTCCGCAACCCGGCACGGCTGGCGGAATGGGTGGCGGAGGCAACCTCCACCGGCCTCCTTTGCGTCGATCTGGAAACGACCTCGCTGAACGAGATGGAGGCCGAGATCGTGGGCATCGCCCTGGCGCTGGAACCCGGTCGGGCGGCCTATGTCCCTGTTGCGCATGTGTCGGGAGATGGGGATCTGCTGGGCGCGCAGGACCGTGTGCCGGATCAGATCCCTCTCGACGACGCCTTGGCCGCCCTGAAGCCGCTGCTGGCCGATCCGGCCTGTCTGAAGATCGGGCAGAACCTGAAATACGATCTGAAGGTGCTGGCCCGCTATGGCGTGCCGGTCCGCCCGATCGATGATACGATGCTGATCTCCTACGCGCTCGACAGCGGCAAGGGCGGGCATGGGATGGACGAGCTTTCCGAGCGCCATCTCGGCCACCGCCCGCAACCGATCAAGGAGCTGATCGGATCGGGCAAATCCCGGATCACCTTCGACAAGGTGGAGCTGGAGAAAGCCGCCCATTACGCCGCCGAGGATGCGGATATCACATTCCGCCTGTGGCATCGCCTGCGCCCGCGCCTGGCGGCGGAACGCGTCAGCACTGTCTACCACACTCTGGAACGCCCGCTGATTCAGGTGTTGGCGGATATGGAGCGGGCGGGAATCAAGGTCGACCGCGCGACCTTGGGCGACATGTCGAACCGCTTCGCTCAGAAGATGGCGGAATACGAGGACGAGATCTACGAGCTGGCGGGGCGGAAATTCAACCTCGGCTCGCCCAAACAGCTGGGCGAGATCCTGTTCGACGAGATGGAGCTCGAGGGCGGCAAGAAGACCAAGACCGGCGCCTGGGGCACCGGCGCCGATGTGCTGGAAAGCCTGGCCGCCCTGCATGACCTGCCCGCGAAAGTGCTGGACTGGCGGCAGCTCTCAAAGCTGAAGAG
>JBCBIS010000293.1:0-3597 GCA_038524325.1 Pseudomonadota bacterium | reverse complement strand
CTCCGAAGCGATGCCGCGAGACGCCGATCCAGACGAGCGGTTGCAGGCCATGGTCGGCGGTGACGAGCAGGTCGCCCACCCGCAGGTCTTCAACCGGGACCTCGCCACGGTTCGTCAAGATCAGCGCACCAGGACAGTAGCAAACAGGCGGATTCTGCGCGCGCGTGGCGTTGAAGTTCGAATTCCCGCTCTCGCCGGAATCCGAGGTATCGCCGTCACCGTTCAGGTCCTGATCTTGATCTCGGGTAATCGAGGTGCTTTCGCCCGCCGTGAACGTGTCATCCAGCGCAAATACCCAGTTGTCGGACGACAGTCCGGCAAATGGCCCTGAACTGGGTGGATTGGGTACATCGTTGGTCGTAAAGAAGGTATCGCCCTGTTCCTTGGCGCCGCCACCGCCCGATTCCTTGATCTTCGAGCCGGAATCGATCGTGAACTCGTGACGCGCGCCGTCACGGACGACTGTGATCGACTCGTAAATCACCTCGTTCGGATCGAATTCGCCGTTCGAGTTGATGTCGCTATCTCGGATTTCGATTTCAACGACATCATCCGGCTCGAACACGAAAGTCGTCTCGAAGCTCGTCTGACCGCTCTCATCATCGATGCTATCGAAAAGAGCGACCTGGTTCCCGGCGAAGTACAGCGTTGCCATTGACCGTTCCCGATGCGTCAAATCTCTCTGAAGCATCTCCGAAACGCGTTAGCAGGCCGTGAACCTTGGCAAAACCCCGTTTGATTCTGATACGTTTTTGACGATCCCCAGAGAAGCCGACATTCGTGGAACCCACAACATACGTCAAAATGGGCTCAAAGCCGAAGTTTGTCACCCCCCTCGCACGCTCTTGCTGGCTTTGCGTGAGAGTGGCGCTTAAGGAGGGGGTTCGTGCCTTGATCCGAGGGCTGGATGTCCGAGTTTCTAAGCCTGCTCACCACTGCCACGCTGCCGATCTTTGCTGTCTCGGCGGTCGGATTTGCGCTCGCCCGTACGGGCCGGGTGACTGCGCAGGATGCCGAGGGGGTCAATCTCTTTGCCCTGCGGGTTGCGGTGCCGGCCCTGGTCTTCCGGTTGTTGGCCGAGGCGGATGTGGCCGCCTTCGACTGGCCGGTTCTGCTGGCCTATCTGGCCGCCGAGATCCTGGTCTACGCGCTCACCTTCGCACTCTGCCGCTATGGCCTGGGGATCGAGCGGCGCGAGGCGCTGTTGCTCGGCATGGCGGCAATATTCGTCAACGGGGTGTTCTTTGTCCTGCCCATCGCCGAGATCCTCTATGGCCCGGCGGCCGAGCAGGTCATCACCGGCATCGTGGTGCTCGATTCGACGCTGATCTTTGGCGGGACGATCTTTCTCTGCGATCTCCTGGGCCGGGGCGAGGCGGGGGTCGGCCGGGTCATGGCCCGGTTCGCGGGCAACCCGATGATCATCGGGATGGCGCTGGGCCTGGCGCTGAGCGTGACCGGGCTGACCATGCCGCAGGGGATCGCCACCTATGTCGGCTTTGTCGGCGATGCCGCGGCGCCGGCGGCGCTGTTCGCGCTGGGGGTCATCCTGGCCAAGGCGAAGCTGGCCGAGGGGCGCCGCGCCGTCCCGCTGGTGATCGCGATGAAGATGCTGGGCCAGCCGCTCGCGACCTTCCTGCTGATCGGCGCGCTGGCGAGCCCCGGCCTCTGGTCGCAGACGGCGTTTCTGTTCACCGCGGGCCCGGCCGGGGCGATGCCCTTCGTGATCGCGCTCGGCTATGGGATCCGGACCGAGCGGATCGCCCTGGTGGTGATCGTGACCACGGTGATCTCGCTGATCAGCCTGCCGGGGGCTGCCCTCCTGGCGGGGTAGTCCACCACCGCCGGGCGCGTCAGGGCAGGCGCCCTGGCCTCGGCAGGGCGGGCGCGACGGCCATCTGCGACGCTTCCCGCCCGCGCAGGGGGAGGACAGGCAGCTTGGACAAGGGCGGCGAGCGGTGCCCGGGATCCGGCACATCCATCGCCTCTGATCCTGTGCGCCGGGACCTCTGTCCTCTGCCGTGGCCTGACCCGCGACCTCTCGGCACCGGATCGGGACGGTGCCGCCCGAAGGGGCCAGCGTCTCACGCGGCTTTGGCGCGGTGCCGATGCGCGCAGTGTGCAAAGCGATGCGGTGCGTTCCCCGCTCCCAGACCCGGCGCCCGCGTCCGGCGCTCAGGGTGGACACGCTTGACAAGACGGGGCCGCGCACCCAGCCTCGCGCCACGGTCGGAGGAGTGGATATGGTGCATGTGCGGCCCCTGCTGGCAGAGGATGAAGCGGCCTGGCGGCGGCTCTGGACCGGGTATCTCGACTTCTACGAGACCGGCGTGTCCGAGGAGGTCTATCGCACAACCTTTGCCCGGCTTCTGGGCGACGACCCGCAGGATTTCCACGGGTTGCTGGCCGAGCGCGACGGCGCGCCGATCGGCCTGACCCATTACGTCTTTCACCGCCATTGCTGGCGGATCGAGAACACGGTCTATCTGCAGGACCTCTATGTCGATCCCGAGGCCCGCGGCACCGGGGCCGGGCGCGCGCTGATCGAGGCGGTCTATGCCGCCGCCGATGCCGCGGGCTGCCCCAGCGTCTATTGGACCACGCAGCATTTCAACATCGAGGGGCGGCGGCTCTATGATCGGGTCGGCAGTCTGACCCCCTTCGTGAAGTACCAGCGGTGATCCGAGGACTGGCGCTGGCACTGGCAGTGCTCGTGGCGGCCTGCGCGCCCGAGCGGCAGATCCCGCTGGCAACCGCCCCGCTGCCTGCCGCGCCCGAGCTGGCCGGCACCGTGCCGGCAGGGCACACCGCCTATGACAATGCCTCTCTGGCCGCCCTGTTCGCGCGGCTGACCCATGGGCTGGAATGGGGCCCCTCTCGACCCAATCTGGTGCGGTTCGAGGGGCCGGTGCGGGTTGCCCTGACCGGGCCGGGGAGCGCGGCCTATACCGGGTTTCTCGACGGCTATCTCAGCCTGCTGCGCGGCCGCGCGCGGATCGATCTCGCGCGCCGGATCGAAGCGGCGAACCTGCATATCCGCTTTGTCGAAGGGCCGCGGTTCCGGCGGCTTCTGCCCACCATCTCGTGCCTCCTGGCGCCGGGCGATCTGAGCTGGAGCCGGTTTGCCGCCGATCCCGACCGCCATGGCGGGCGCGCGCTGCAAGAAGCGCGGCGGGTCAGCGCCATGACCATCTTCATCCCGCAGACTGCGCCGCCTTATCTGATCCGCTCCTGCCTGATCGAGGAGGTGGCGCAGGCGCTGGGCCCGGCGAACGACCTCTACGGGCTGGGTCCCTCGATCTTCAACGACGATGCGGCGCATATCTGGCCGACAGCGCTGGATCTGCTGATGCTGCGGGTGCTCTATGACCCCGCCTTGCGCACCGGCCTGACCCGGGCCGAGACCGAGCGCCGGGCGCGGGAGGTGCTCGCCCGGATCAATCCGCAAGGACAGGGCGCGCCGCCGCTGCGCTTCTCGGCGTCGTCGGTCTTCTCCCATTCATCGGGCGGCTGACGTCGTTCTTTCCGCTCCTCGCCGGCCTTCTCGGTCTCGGCGCCACGGGGATCACCAGTTGGGCGACGTCGCCCAACTGGTGA
>JBCBIS010000292.1:0-3597 GCA_038524325.1 Pseudomonadota bacterium | reverse complement strand
ATGCCTCGGGGGCCGGCGGTGTGCTGGACGATGCGCAGTTATTCGCCACGACGGCCGAGGCGATCGCCGATTGTCAGATGGTCTATGCCACCACCGCCCGCCCGCGGGAGATGACCAAGCGGGTGCTGACGCCCGAGGCGGCCATGCGCGAGGCGGCGGGCCGGATCGCCGAGGGCCAGCGCGTCGGCGTTCTGTTCGGGCGCGAGCGGACCGGGTTGGAGAATGCGGATATCGTCGCCTCGAACGCGATCATCACGGTGCCGGTCAACCCGGCCTTTGCCTCGCTCAACCTCGCGCAATGCGTCTTGCTGACGGGCTATGAGTGGCGGCGGCAGGCGGATCGGACACCGCCCGAGCAGTTGGTGCTGAACTCGGGCGAGGAGGCGGTGCGCGCGAGCAGTGCCGCGGTCGGGGGCGTGCTCGAGCATATGGTGGCGGAACTGGACGCCTCGGGCTTTTTCTGGCCCGACGAGAAGCGTCCCTCGATGGTGGCCAATCTTGAGAATCTGTTCCGGCGCATGGATCTGACCGAGCCGGATGTGCGGATTTTACGCGGCGTGATCCGCTCTTTGAGCGAGATGCGCGCGCGGCGCCGCTTGCCGGGTGCCGGGGAGGCTTCTAAGTCTCGCACCGAAAAGGAATGAGGGACGGCTGATGAATCGCGCAGTCTTCGAAGATGTCTCGGGCAGCAAATCTGACCGGGCGGTGCCGCGGCCGGCGGCGGAGCGGCTGCCCTGGCGGCGCGGCATCGCGCTGTGGCTGTGGATCCTGGCCGGGCTGGTCGCGGTGATGATCCTGGTCGGCGGGCTGACCCGGCTGACCGATTCCGGCCTTTCGATCACGGTCTGGGACCCTGTGATGGGCGCCATCCCGCCCCTCAGCCAGGCCGATTGGGACGCGGCCTTTGCCGCCTATCAGACCACGACCGAGTTCCAGGAGCAGAACCACTGGATGACGCTGGCCGATTTCAAGCCGATCTTTTGGTGGGAATGGGGGCATCGGTTCATGGGGCGGTTCATTGGTGTTGTCTGGCTGGTAGGGTTTCTGATCTTCCTGGCCGCCGGTCGCATTCCCCGGGGCTGGACCGGGCGGTTGCTGCTGCCGGGCCTTCTGGGCGGGGTCCAGGGCGCCGTGGGGTGGTGGATGGTGGTCTCGGGCCTCGACAAGCTGGATGTCGCCTCCTATCGGCTGGCGACTCATCTGGGCCTCGCCTTTGTCATTTTCATGCTGCTGACCTGGTATGCGCTGAAGGTGCGGCTGGACGAGGTCGCCGGTCTGCAGGCGCGCCGCCGCCGGGCGGGCTGGCTGATGGGCTTTGCCGGGCTGGTCGGGGCCGTGCTGTTTCTACAGATCCTCTCGGGCGCTCTGGTCGCGGGGATCGATGCGGGACGCGGCTATGTCGACTGGCCGCTGATGCAGGGGCAGTTCCTGCCCGATGAGAGCTTTGACCTCCAGCCGCTCTGGCGCAATGCGTTTGAGAACCCGGCGCTGGTGCAGTTCATCCACCGGATGCTGGGCTATCTGGTGGCGCTGATCGGGATCGGCTTCGCGATGCGGGCGCTGTTTAACCGCGAGGGCTGGATTGCTCGCTGGGGGGGCGCTGTCGGCCTGGTGATGCTGGCACAGGTGGTGATGGGGATCGTGACGGTAATCCATGCCGCCCCGCTGGAGATCGCGATCTTCCATCAGGCGGGCGCGGTCCTTTTGACCTTCGTGCTGATCCGCGCCCGGTTCGAGACCGCCTATCCCGGGGAGCGCCGGATCGCTCGGGTCTGATTGCCCGCGCCTTCTTGCCCACGTCTGATCGCCCGCGTCAGATTGCTGAGGGGTAATTTGCTCACCCGGGCTTCTCGCGCAGCGAAGACACGCTGAATGCGTGTCCTTCGGCCGGACGGAGCGGTTATCTGCCTGAGATGGCACGGCTCTCGGTCCTCGGGGCGTCATACCCCGGCAGACGGCGCCATTGCACCTCCGACCCGCAGGAGCCATCGCGGCCCTCGACGCGATGAGGTGAGGCCAGCGCGCCCCCCGGCAGCGGCACGGCGCAGCCACCGCCCACCCCCACCCACCCCCCGGTGATCGGTCGCTCCACCGTCCCGCTGCCGGGGGGCGCAACTCGACACATCACATATTTGTCGCAGGCGCGTCAGGGAATCGTGCGGACCCGCCGGTATCTAGTCCCTTGGGGGTGGTCAACCGTCGAGAACGGAGGTGACCGGTATGACCGATCAGAACATCGCGGCCTCGGGGGCCGCCTCGGAAGATCAGAAGAACACCTGGATCCAATGGCTGATGGTCGCGGGGCTCGTCTACCTGCTGATCTGCGCTGTCGGCATGATCGGGTCGGGGTTCAAATCCGCGACCGGGGATCAGGCCAAGGAGTTGTTCGCCTTTGCGTTGAACCCGTTTGCGGGGCTGGTGGTCGGCACTGTCGCGACCGCGTTGATCCAATCCTCCTCGACCGTCACGTCGATCATCGTCGGGTTGGTCGCCGGGGGCCTGCCGGTCGAGGTCGCCGTGCCCATGGTCATGGGCGCCAATATCGGCACATCGATCACCAACACCATCGTCTCGCTGGGCCATGTCCGCGAGGAGAAGGAGTTCTCGCGCGCCTTCTCAGCCGCCACGGTGCATGACTTCTTCAACCTGTTTTCGGTGGTGATCTTCCTGCCGCTGGAGATCATGTTCGGCATTCTCGAGCATATCGGCAAGTTCCTGTCATCGCCGTTCTATGGCGGGGCGGATGCCTCGATGAAGGGGTTGAACTTCGTCAAGGCGGCGACGGCTCCGGTCGTGGATCTGGCCAAATCGGTGCTGGCCCTGGGGCCGCAGATCGGCGGTATTCTCTTGATCATCCTGGGGATCGCGCTGATCTTCCTGTCCATCACCTTTGTCGGCAAGCTGTTGAAGAGGCTGATGGTCGGCAAGGCCAAGGAGATCATGCACACCGCCATCGGGCGCGGCCCGGTCTCGGGCATTTTCTCGGGCACGCTGGTGACGGTGCTGGTGCAATCCTCCTCGACCACCACCTCGCTGATGGTCCCGCTGGCGGGCTCCGGCGCCTTCGGGTTGAAGCAGATCTATCCCTTCACGCTGGGGGCCAATATCGGCACCTGCATCACCGCGCTGCTGGCAGCGACGGCTGTCACGGGGAATGGCGAGGCGGCGCTGCAGATCGCCTTTATCCACCTGACCTATAACGTCCTGGGCGTGGTCGTGATCTATGGCCTGCCGTTTCTGCGCAATCTGCCCGTGTATGCCGCGGAATGGCTGGGCGAGACGGCGGCCAAGAACAAGCTGGCGGCGCTCGCCTATATCCTGGGCGTGTTCTTCCTTGTCCCGGGGCTCTGCCTCGGCATTTCCAACATGATTGCCTGAGGAGCGGACCATGGCAAACCTGACCGCGATTTCGACCGAGAACCTGCGCAAACTGATCGGCTCGACCGAGGAGACCCTGGCCGAGCTGAAAGACGAGCTCGACCGCCGCGAGGAGCAGGCGCAGCATGACGAGATCGACAATCTCGAGCACCACATGCAGAACGCCGAGCTGAGCCTGCAATCGATCCGCGATTTCTTCGCGATGCTGGTGGCCGATCT
>JBCBIS010000291.1:0-3650 GCA_038524325.1 Pseudomonadota bacterium | reverse complement strand
CTTAGAGATCTAAATCCCCGACCGGTAGGTCGCCGGCCCACAGCTCGTCATCGCTATTGCCAAAGAGAGCGTATGGAACGTGGTTCTCAATCTGGAACAATTCACCATCTAGATAAAAGCCGATGCTTCTGACCGGACCGTCCGTTTCGGCGATCAGCGTCTGGGTCTTGGGATCAAAACTACCATCGAAGGTATCGGCTTCGTCACCGCTCTCGATATCGAGCAACGTCAGGGTGACAGCGATCGGTTCCAGCTCCTCAGCGACCGGTTCCTCGTCGGCGGGTTCTTCGGCGGGTGGTTCGTCAGATGATTGTTCTTCTTCAGCCACCTCTTCCTCGGGCTGATCATCAACTGGTGGTTCGTCGATCGGATCTTCCTCGTCCGCCGTCTCGTCAGTTGGCTCTTCATCCTGTGGTTCGTCGACTAGCTGCTCATCCACGGGGGGCTCAACAACAGGTTGCTCATCTTGAGGGCCCTGACCCTCGGCATAGGGCGGCAGCGGGAGCGCGTCGCCCGGTCCGGGATCGTCGAAGGTGAGCGCATCCAGATCGAGGTCGGCCTCCGTATCGACGATGACGGTCACGCCGGAATGCAGGCTGTCGTTGTAGGTCGCGCCAGGCTGGGGCCATAGGAAACCATGGGCCATCTCGGCGACTAGCTTTATATGCACCTCGCCATTCGCATCGCGGTAAACAGCTGTGTCCGGAGAGGCCTCCAACATCGCCATCGAGCTGACCTCACGAGCTGGCCAAGATGCGTTGGAACCGGGATCGTCGACCGTAAAGCTCGACCCGGCCGGAGTTGGGCCGAGGTTGAAGATCACACTGTCCCCCCAGTCCATGTCGTGGAGGTAGAGTCGGAACTGGTCTTCGATAGCAGAGTAGTCGATCGTGTAGCTGTAACCTTCGAAAACAGGGATCTGGTTGCGGATGCCCGTCGCTGTCTCTCCATCCGACCGCGTGACAGTGAAGCCGCTCTTGTCGACCCCCCGGTTCGCTCCGGTGTTGTCGATGTTGTCGTCAATCCGCAGTGTACCGCTTTTCGTGCCATAGGAGACGATGGCGCCCCATTCTTCGATGATCTCATAGTCCTCTCCGGCGTTAAAAACCCGAGAGCCATCCCGATCAGTGCTGTACTGATAGATCATCGCGCCGGGCTCGCCTGTCAGGCTTCCATCGACATCAACAATGCCGCGCGCCCAGCCATCGTTGCCGATCGCGTTACCGCCTCCGCCGATACTGACCTTGGCGTCCGGATAAACGTCCTCGCCCCAGGTGATGCCCTCAACGGCGAATGAGGCTGACTTGTGGATCGCGTTCGACAGGTCGATCGCGTCGTCACCCTCCTCGAACCCGTCAAACATCACGTTGCTGAGGCTGCCGGGGCCGTCATAAAGTTGGAAACCCTGAAAATCGCCGTCACCACCCGGGAGGCTGCGGCCGGCTTCGATTTCTTCATCGGTTTGCGGATTGCCGACGTTGTCGGACCGGCCGACGATCAGGCTGTCTTCGATGGTCTGGTTCAGACGGAACCGGGCGTTGCTGCCCATTTCCGCAAAGGACGAGTTCGTGAACGTGCCCTCGACACCCCGAACATAGACACCGTTGTTCTTGTAGACCGTCAGGCCATCGACCTCCCACGGATCGACCTCCTGCGGCTGTTCTGCACTGCCGGTCGGTGTGCGGTCCTGGATCAAGCCGCCGTGGTTGAGGTAGAACGCGCGCCCGGGAGCGGAATGCGCAGCGTTATCCTCGAAAGTGCCGAAGTCCCGCCCATCTACTGACCCCAGGTCGAAATAGAAGTTCTTGTCCTCTGACCCGGCGGCGTGGTTGCCGGTCCAGACATTGTCTCCGTTCGAAGTGTAGAAGTTCGCCGGCTCGTCGTCGTTGGCGCCGCGGATCTCTCCGAACCTGCCCGGCTCACGCGCGCCGATACCAAGGTTGTCGGTCAGGACGTTGCCCGTCTCTGATCCATCCTCGAAATAGTAGTTGTGGCTGATCGTCTCGAACACGACGTTGTCCGACACCTCCGCATTGTCGGTGCCGTGGATCGTGATGCCCTTGTTGAAACTGTGGTGGATGGACGAGCCGGTGATGTATTGGCCCGAAACGTCATCCATCTCGTGCCAATGGACGGGGTATTTGCCCAGGGTGCCCGCCTGACCCATGTAGGCGAACTCGGTGCCCGAGACGTACATCTCGCCATCGTTCATAACCATCGTGTGGCCGCCGAACTGATCATCCTGTTCGTTAAGCGGCACATCTTCATCATACTCGACATCGCCTTGGATCTTCACGTTCCGGCTGAGCAGAGCCACCTCCGCACGCATATCAAGCAGGTGTACGTCGCCGTCTGGATCGTCATACTGATCGACCTCGCCGTAGTGCATAAAATCGAGTGGCGGCGCGAAGCTGATTATGCGACCGTCTGCTGAAACGCCGGTGACCGTAAGCTCCTCGGCTTGGTCGGGGTCGAAGTCCGTAGAGGCAATCGCGATCTTGTCACCGATCTGCCAGCCGGGGGCCTCGGCCAGCGTTATGCTGGTTGCGCCAGCCTCGGCGGTTCCGGCGACTTGGGTCCACGAGGTCTTGGCCGCATCGGCGCCATGCAGGTCGAGACGGCTGCCCTCGCCCATGACCATCAGGAAGGAGTCCTGGTTCTGCAGAACCATCTCATCCATGCCGGGCATCATCGGCTGACCCGCCTGCATAAGGATTTCCGAGATGTTCACATCCTGGTTCGGATCGTCGCCCGTCAAGGTCAGGGTAAAATCGCTGAAATGGGGCTCGGCTTCCGTTCCGACCCCGAAGTACCCGCCGTCAATCACGGCGACCCAGTCTGACGACAATTCAAGGTCGGTGCCGTCGGCAACGCGAAACTCGCCCTGAACAACTAGCCCACCCAATTCGGCGTCCGTATCCAAGATCAATTCGGTGCCGGCGGGAACAACGACGATGTCGTCATTTCCGATATCGCCAGCGTTGAGGTTCAGTAGTTCTGAATAAGTGATGCTTGCCGTGCCGTTGGGAACTGTAACAATCATGTTGCGTCAAAACTCCGCTTGAATGGTCGGGTTCGTGTCAGGCGTCGGATCAGAATGCGTCAAAATTGCGGCCCAACTGTCGCTTTCCAAAGGGCGGAAACAGTTACCGCCGATCGAGGGTTATTGGTTGCTTGTGAAAGCTCTCTCAGCGCCAAGATAAGCAGCTCTCTGCCTGTATTGGATGGCGCGAAACTTGTACTTGAGGTATGAACCCTGACCTAACATCAGATTCGACCTGCCAAGACATGACGGGGACCCGTCCAATCCCGAATCGCGATGCGAGCGGCGGGCGTTTACTCTTCCACCGCACCAGCTTCGATGTCTGGCAACCACCTTTGCGATGCGCCGGCATGTCTATTCAAGATTCCCATCTGCTCGGGAAATTTGCTAACGAAGCAGTTGAGCGGCTGCAGGGATCGTGCTGCCTCATTCATTGCAGGAGCCCAACGACGGGCAAAACTGTCACCGGGAAAGTTACCATCGACGATGGCTATGTCGTCACCGTGGCCCATGGCGCGGAGCGCCCTAAGCAAGTCGGGTGACAAAAGCGGGTTCAGGCCAATCAGCATCGTTGGGCTCCTGCAATGAATGAGGCAGCACGATCCCT
>JBCBIS010000290.1:0-3656 GCA_038524325.1 Pseudomonadota bacterium | reverse complement strand
ACCATCCAGCGCATGGCGTCACCCTGCCCCGCCAACGCGCCCGGGGCAACCGATATCTCGCGCCCGGACCCGCCACAGGCGCCCCCTCCCCCCGGGGAGGGCCGGGATGGGGGCGAGCGGCGCCGGAGGCGACGCGCAACAAAAGCCATATGCGGCGCCAGCCGCATGCCGCGTCACGGCAGCCGGAACCGCGCCGCAACCGGTTCCAGACATATCGCGTCGGAACAGGCTTGCAGATGCAGCACCGTCTCCGAGCCGGGCGCTTCCAGAACCAGATCGAGACGGCCCTGATAGACCCGGATCGCCTCTTCGGAGAACCCCAGCATCACCTCACGTCCTTCGGGCCAGGCGATCGAGGCCCCTTCAGCACGGGCGCCGATCAGCCAGTCGGGCCCCGGTTCGGCCGCATTCAGATGCCAGCCCTCGGCGATCTCCAACACCAGCCGCCGGTCGAGCGGATGGATCCGCACGCGCACAACCCCATCCGCCACGACACGGCGCAATGTCGAGGCGCCCGCATCCAACACCCGGCTGCCGATCGTCGCCTCGGTCCGCAGCAAGGGGATCTCCGTCATCGCCGCCGAGAGCGCGGCGCGCAATTCCTCCGCCCGGATCCGCAGGCGCGCGTTCTGGGTCAGAGCGGCAACCCGCGCGAGAAACTCCAGGGCCGAGCTTTCGCCGGCCGGCGTGGCCCCGTCCGAGTTGTCATAGACCGGGCCCAACGGCCCATCGGCCGCCGCCATCTTCAACCGCCCGGCGCCGTCATCGAAATTCGCCACAAGGGCGTCGGCCAGGCTCAGGGCTCGTTCGCGCCAGACCGGCCCGGCGCCCGCCTCGTCCAAGGCCAGGAACCCGAGCCCAAGCCAAGCGTAATCCTGCAGCGCACCGACTTCCAGCGGAGCCCCACCGGCCCAGAGACGCCGCAACCGCCCATCCTGCCAGAGCCGGCCCCAAACCGCCTCGCCCGCCCGCGCGGCCTGCTCGGCATAGGCCGGCCGCTCGAATGCCACGGCCCCTTCGGCCAAAGCACGGATCATCAGCCCGTTCCAGCCGGCGATCACTTTGTCATCGCGGAGCGGCCGCGCCCGCCGGTCGCGATGGCGGCGCAGCGCCTCCAGGACCGGGTCCAGCTGCGCGAAATCCACCTGTGCGGCCGGGTCGAGATGCACCACCGGTCCCGCCTCGATGGTCGCTGGCTGATCGAGGCCGAGGGTCGAGACGACATCCTCCGCAGCGGTGGCCATGACCGCCCGCACTTCATCCGGGGGCATCACATAGAATGCGCCCTCCTCCAGCGCGCCCGTCGCATCGCGGCTATCGGCATCTTCAGCGGCATAGAACGCGCCGTCCGGATCGGTCATGTCGCGGGCGACATAGGCAAAGCTGCGCTTGGCCGCGCGGGCATAGATCGGGTCCCCCGTCGCCTCCCACCCCTCGATAAAGGCGCGCGCAAGCTGTCCCTGGTTGTAGAGCATTTTCTCGAAATGCGGCGTCCGCCAGTTCGGATCGACCGTATATCGGTGGAACCCCCCGCCCAGATGGTCGTGGATGCCCCCCGCCGCGATGGCATCCAGGGTCCGTGTCGCCATTTGCAACGCCACGCCATCCCCGGTGCGCCGCCATTGGTCGAGCAGGAACAGCAAGAACCCCTCCTGCGGGAATTGCTGACTGTCCGAGAAGCCGCCCTCCAGATCGTTATGCATCTGCGAGAGCTGTGCCACCGCGGCCCCGAAATGCTCCGGTCCTGGGGGTGGTGAAGACGTCATCCGCGCCGCTTGCTGGCGCTGGATCGCGGCAGAAAGCTGGGCGGCCACACTGTCGATCTCTGGCCGCCGCGCGGGGTCGCTCCAGGCCTCGGCCACCGCACCCAGCAGGGTCATGAAAGCATCCGGCGGGAAATAGGTGCCGGTATGGAACGGCGCCCCATCGGGCCGGAGGAACACTGAATTCGGCCAGCCTGCATGCCCCTGCTGGATCTGAGTCGCGGTGATGTAGATATGGTCGAGATCGGGTCGCTGCTCGCGGTCGATCTTGATGGCGATGAAATGCTGGTTCAGGAGCGCCGCGACCGCCTCGTTGTCAAAGCTTTCCTCCTCCATGACATGGCACCAATGGCAGGTTGCATAACCAACGCTGAGGAAAATCGCCTTGCCGGTTGCCGCCGCTTCGGCCAACGCCTCTTCGCTCCAGGGCCGCCAGTCCACCGGGTTATGGGCGTGTTGGAGCAGATAGGGCGAGGCCTCCAGGATCAGCCGGTTCACATATTTCGCCCGGTTCCCCACCAACAGAGCGGTGCGGGGCACATAGTCCGGCCCTTTGGCGGCATAGGCGGCGGCCAGACGTTCCGCCAGGGCCGCCTCTCGGGTGATCGACGGTGGATCGGCAGGCAGGTGGGAGGTCGGCTCGGCAGCCATCGCAGCATCTCCACGCGCAAGCGAGACCAGGAGGGCCAGGACTGCTGCGCCCAGCACGATTAAATTATGGGACCGGCGAGTGGCAGAGGACCAATGCATACAATCCCTCATGAACCGCGTCATCACCTTATCGGATTTCCCATGACACGCGGTCACAATCGCATGAGCGAGAGGGAGGCGTGAGTTGCTCCCGCGCCTCTCCGCCGCGATCAGGTCCGTTGTGTTTTGCGCGCACAGCCCGGATCGGATACGCTACAGCTATGCAAAGCAACCTGTTCATCGCCGCCCTCTTCATGATCGCTGCGCCACTGGCGAGCGATGCCCTGGCGGGGGCAGCAGGGCTGGCGCAACTCGCCCAGGGCGGAAGCGTGCAGGCCGTGCGGCCCGATGCGACGTCGTCGCATACCCCGCGTTCGCGGTTCGGCACCGGCGCCAATCATCCATCAATTAAGCCTAGGGGCAAGACTGGATCGCGCCTGCATACCCGCCGCAGCCCTCTGGTGATCGGCATCACGACATCGCCCTATCTGAGCGATTGGGAGCGGCGGCGCCAGCGGCGCGAGCGGCGCCCGGTCGAGACGCCGCCCGAGACCCCGCTTGAAACACGCACGCCTCCGGCGGAGCCCGAACCGACTGCCCCCGAGGTGCTCGACCCGCGCGGGCCGCGCTTTGCTCCGGCCCGAACGGCAGGGCGTCTCGCCCGGACCTGGCGCGTGGGCGAGCGGCTGCCGGCGCGCATCCCCATCGTCACGCTCGACTGGCGCCGCTATGACCTGGCCGAGCCCGGGGCAGGCACGCTCTATGCCCGGGTCGACCGGTCGGTTCTGTTGATCGATGCGGTCAGCCGGCGGATCTTTGGCATCTTGCCGCGGGAGGCGGCTCTGTCGCGAAACGACGGAGAAAGTCGCTAATCTGGCGCAATCCGCTTGACGGCGATGCTACGCTATCGGCAATCTGGTATACCAGAAACACACGCAAAACCTTCGCGAGATCGGGAGCGGAACGATGAGCCCTTTGGACCAAAAATCGGGCGTCTGGAAATCGGGCAAGGGCAAGGGGCGCAAGACCCCCAAAGGCCGGCAATATGACGACACCGCGCTGGCCGAGGTGCAGGCGCTGTTGGGGGACCGCCCGCGCCGCAGCGACCTGCTGATCGAGTTTCTGCACCTGATCCAGGACCGCTATCACGGCCTCTCCGCCGCCCATCTGCGGGCGCTGGCCGAGGAGATGCGGATGGCACAG
>JBCBIS010000289.1:0-3666 GCA_038524325.1 Pseudomonadota bacterium | reverse complement strand
GCAGCCAAGGGTTTCCGCCAAAACCTTGTGGATGCAGGGCTTTCTGACCTCGGCCGCCAACCCCAAAGCGGTGGTCTTCTTCGCGGCCCTTTTCCCGCAATTCATTTCGGGCGACAGCGCGTTCTGGCCGCAATTTCTGATCCTGGCCGCAACCTATATCGCGCTGGACGGACTCTTTCTGTCCGCCTATGGGCTCAGCGCCAGTTGGATTGCCGCGCGGTTCAAAGGCTCTGCCAGGGTCTGGATCGAGCGTGTTGGCGGAGGTTTCATGATCGGAGCGGCCATCCTGCTTGGCTTCAAATCGATCGCGCAGCGGTAATCGGTTCGTGCACAGGTCGCGCGGTGTTTTCCGCCGTGCACCGCACGCAAGGCACCGTCAACCCGTTGATTTTAGCCATCCGCTCCGAACGTGTTCGAGGCCACCTCCCCTCGATGGAGAGCGATCTTGAGGGGGCGGGACCAATGGCTGGCCAGCCGCTGTTGCGCAGGCTCAGCCAGGGCGCTCATTCCCCCGCGGCGTAGCAAACGGCCTGCAGTTTATTGCCATCCGGGTCGCGGATATAGGCCGCGTAGTAGGTCTCTCCGTAATGCGGTCGCGGGCCTGGTGCGCCAGCGCAACTGCCGCCCATGCGAAGCGCGGTTTCGTGAAACGCCCTCACGACCTGCCTGGTCTCGGCGACGAACGCGACATGGGTGCCATTGCCCCAGGTCGCCGGCCGGCCGTCCTCGGGGGGGTAGAGGAAAATCGTCGGCATCCCACCCTTCTGATAGGCTGGCGGTTTACCCGGGGGCTTCTCCAGGCGGTCGAACCCCAACACGGCAAGAACGGCATCGTAGAAGCGCCCCGCCCGTTCGGTCTCATTGGTGCCGAGGGTAATATGGCTGATCACCGACATGCTCGTTTCTCCCGACGTCTCGCCTGGACGCATCTTCCGCGATTTTGTTCGCGCGTGCCAGCGCGCGGTGAGGAAGTGTTAACCCATCAATTTTAACTATCCCGCCCGAACGCGTTCGAGACCACCTCCCCTCGACGGATAGCGACCTTGAGGGGGCGGGACCAACGGCTGGCCAGCCGTCCTTGCGCAGGCCCCGGGCCTGACAGATCCTGGAAGTGATCGACATCTCCCGGCCGCTGCGGCGGCCCAGTCCGAAATCGAGAGACCCACGCCTGCAGGGGCTGTGACAGAGATCGGTGTCGCGGCGCCAAGCAGGACTCGCCTGTTGCTGTCCGGCGGCCTAAGCTTTCGGCCTTGGTATGGGGAGGGTCGGATGCCGACAGCGCTGATCGCAGGGGGCGGGATCGCCGGGATGGCCTCGGCCCTGGCGCTGGCCCGCGCGGGCTGGCAGGTCGAGGTGATCGAAGCCGCCCCGGCGCTGGGTGAGGTCGGGGCCGGGCTGCAGATCAGCCCCAATGCCGCGAAAGCGCTCGACTGGCTGGGGGTCCTCCCCGCCGCCCGGGCCGCCGCGATGCAGCCCGAGCGGGCCGAGATCCGTGACGCGCGCAGCGGGACGCGGTTGTTCTCGACCGCGCTGGGTGCGACGGCCGAGCGGCGCTGGGGCGCGCCTTATCTCCATCTCCACCGCGCCGACCTGCTGGCCGTGCTGGTCGAGGCGGCCCGCGCCGCCGGGGTCACGGTTTCGCTCGGTCTGAGGGCGGTGCGCGCCGTGACCCATGTGAACCATGCCGCCCTGCATCTCGACGGCCAGCCGATCCGGCAGGCGGATCTGGTGATCGGCGCCGATGGTATCCGCTCGGCGCTGCGCTCCGGCCTCAACCGGGACGAGGCGCCGCGCTTCACCGGACAGGTCGCGTGGCGCGCGCTGATCCCGGCCGAGCGGCTGCCCGCCTCTGCCCTGGCCCGTGTCGCGACCGTCTGGGCGGGGCCCGGCGGGCATCTGGTGACCTATCCGCTGCGCGATGCCAGCCTGGTCAACCTGGTCGCGGTGCGCGCGCAGGCCGACTGGGTCGAAGAGGGCTGGTCCGCCCCCGGCGACCCGGAAGCGCTGCGCCGCGCCTTCGACGGTTGGCATTCCGAGCCGAGCGCCCTGATCGCCGCGGTTGAGACCTGTTTTCTCTGGGGCCTTTTCGACCGCCCCGCCCAGGTGCGCTGGACCGAGGGGCGTCTGGCGCTGCTGGGCGATGCGGCCCATCCGATGCTGCCCTTCATGGCGCAGGGCGCCTCGCAGGCTTTGGAGGATGCGGTGGTCCTGGCCCGCCATCTCAGCCGCGCCGAGATCCCTCAGGCGCTGGCCGATTGGGAGGAGGAGCGCTGGCCCCGTGTCGCCCGTGTGATCCGCCGGGCCGAGGCGAATGGCCGGATGTTCCACGCCCGCTCGACGCTCCGCCACCTGCCGATGCGGATCGTCTCGCTCCTGGCCCCGGGGCTGGCGGCGGCGCAGCTCGACTGGCTCTATGGGTTCGATCCGCGGCCGGCGCCCTGATCCGAGGAGAGGTGGATGAAAGTCTCGCCCTACTGGCACGAAGCCGCCCCGCCCGAGGCCGCTTCCGGCACGCCCCCTCCGCCCGCATGCGACATCGCCATCGTCGGCGCGGGGTTCACCGGGCTCAACGCGGCCCGCGTGCTGGCCGAGGCGGGGCGCGACGTGGCGGTGTTCGAAGCGGGCCCCCCGGGCGCCGGTGCTTCGACCCGCAATGGCGGGATGCTGGGCTGGGGCCACCGGATCAACCGCGCCAAACTCGCCCGCCGCCATGGCCGGGCCGGGGCCGAGGCGATCCTGGCCGAGGCGCGGCGCTCGCTCGACTACACCACCGATCTGATCGCGCGCCTGCCGGGAGAGACCGGCTATGCCCATACCGGCCGCTTTCTCGGCGCGGGCGCACCCCGCCATTACGACGCCCTCGCCCGCTGGGCCGAGACCGAGGCGCCCGCGCTGGGCATGGAGGTGGATGTCATCCCCAGGGCCGAGCAATCCGCCCATATCGCCAGCGATCTCTACCATGGTGGTGTCCATTTCACCCAACATGCCGCCGTCCACCCCGCACTGATGCACCGCGCGCTGTTGCAGGCGACCCGCGCGGCGGGCGCGCAGATCCTCGACCATTGCCCGGTGAGCCAGATCTCCGGCGGCCCCGGCGCCTGGCAGATCACCCATCCCCACGGGGTCACCAGGGCGCGAGAGCTGGTCTATGCCGCCAATGGCTATACCGGAGGGCCACGCGGCCCGTTCCGCGCCTTTGCCCGGCGGCTCATGCCGATCCCCTCCTACATCATCGCCACCGAGCCGCTGGGCCAGAACCGGATGCGCGCCTTGATCCCCTCGGGCGCCAATATCGTCGAGACCCGGGCGACCCACAGCTATTTCCGCCCCTCGCCCGATGGCACCCGGCTGATCTATGGCGGCCGCGCCTCGCTGAACGTGCTGGAGGAAGGGGCGGCCGCGCGCCGGATGCGCCAGATCATGCTGAGCGTGTTCCCCGAGCTGGAGGACACCGCCCTCACCCATTCCTGGCGCGGCTTCGTCGCCTTTACCTTCGACGGCATCCCCCATACCGGTCAGGTCGAGGGGGTGTGGTACGCCGCCGGCTATAACGGCTCGGGCATCGCCATGGCCCCCTATCTGGGCTGGCGCCTGGCGCAAAAGATCCTGGGCACAGAGGAGGCCGCCACCGCCTTCGACCCCACCCCCTTCCGCGCCCAACCCCTC
>JBCBIS010000288.1:0-3672 GCA_038524325.1 Pseudomonadota bacterium | reverse complement strand
ACCCCTTGGCTGGCGCCTACCGTGCTGGCGGGCGATTCCTATTTTGTGTCGCCCCCACCCCCACCCCCTACCCCCCCCGTCCGTCGTCCCCCGCCCCGCCGACCGGTGGTGATCGGGGGTGGGGGTGGGGATTAAAGTCTTGCCCGCGGAAAGCGGGCACGGTTGACGCTGTGTTTGCGCCTGCCCTTGGGTTGGGAAATCTTGTCTAGTCGGTTGCCACCGAGAGGAATTTCAGCTGGTCATTCTCGAGCCGGACCGCCGAGAGGCGGTTCGAGAAATAGGCGCCGGTATCCACCGATACCCGGCCGTGCTCGACCATCGGATCTTCGACGACCGTATGGCCATGCACGACCCAGATACCGTCCGTGCGCATCTCGTCGAAGAACCGTGGATGGCCCCAGATCAGCGTGTCCTCGTCCTGCGCGCCGATCGAGAGGCTGGGGTTCGCGCCGGCATGGGCGAACAGGATGTTTCCGTTGCGATGCGAGGCTGGCAAGGCCTCGAGAAACGCCCGGTGCGGCCCCATCGCTTCGCGCAGCTCGTCGCGCGTTTGTTCCAGCGTTCCCGGCTGATGCACCGAGCCATGGGTCGGCGTGCCATAGCTCATCAGCGTCTGCAGCCCGCCATGGCGCAGCCAGCGCGCACCGCTGGCCGGATCGATCAGGAAATCGATCATCATCTGCTCGTGATTGCCCATGATCACATGGGTTTCGATCTCGGGCCATGTCCGCATGGTCATTACGAACTCGACCACGCCATGCGAGTCCTCGCCGCGATCGATCAGATCGCCGAGGAAGATCACCCTCGGAACCCCGTCGGCATCGGCGGCATCCTGGAGGATCTTGTCGACCATCTCACCGAGAAGGTCGAGCCGGCCATGGACATCGCCGATCGCGTAGATACGGCCTTCGGCCGCCAGAGGCGCGTCGAAAACCTCCTGAACTTTCTGCTGCCGGAACAATTTCAGCACTGCTGTCCTCCAAGCGCGGTGGCATCCGGCCGCCGCGTCCATCACACCCCAAATCCTCGCCGGACGAGTATAGCCTGAAACCCGGCGTGGGCGAAGAGGGACGCTTGGGCATGAAACCCGGTTATGGTGAGAAGAGGGTTAACGCGCCCCGTCACCCGGCCGCGCGAGCCAGGTCGAGCCATTGGCGCAACCGATCCTCCGGCGCCGGGTTCAGCAGCACATCGGTCACCACGCAGATCGTGTCGGCCCCGGCGGCCCAGATCGCCGGCGCCCGCTCGACCGTCAGCCCGCCGATGGCGACCAGCGGCAGGGGGGCGATCTGTGCCTTCCACTCGGTCACCCGCGCAGCCCCCTGCGGCGCCCATTTCATCTGCTTGAGGATTGTCGGGAAGACTGGTCCGAGAGCGATATAGGCCGGGTTCACCGCCAGCCCGCGGCTGAGTTCGGCCCCATCATGGGTCGAGACGCCGAGGCGGAGACCCTGGATGGCGGCCAGATCGGCGCTGTCCAGATCCTCCTGTCCCAGATGGATGAAGTCGCAGCCCTCCTCCAACGCCAGATCCCAGTAGTCATTCACAATCAACTGGCAGGCCGTGCCGCAGATCTCCCTCGCAGCTCGGATCTGGGCGCGCAGCTCCGCGCGCGGGCGGTCCTTGATGCGGAGCTGCACCAGCTCCAGCCCCAGCGGCACGAAACGCTCGAGCCAACGCGCATCGTCCACGATCTGATAGAAGCGGGGCAGGGTCATCCGGACTGCCAGAACGGGGTGCCGGCCACGGGGGTGGAGGGCGCGGCCATGTCGCGCGCCTCGATCGGCCTGGCCTCGAAGCCCCGGCGCCCGGCGATGATCGCCTCGCCGAAGGCACGGGCCATGGCCACCGGGTCGCCCGCCTTCGCCACCGCCGTATTCAACAGGATCGCGTCATAGCCGAGCTCCATCGCCGCCGCGGCATGCGAGGGCAGGCCCAGCCCCGCATCCACCACCAGCGGCACGCCCGGAAAATGGGCCCGCAGGCTGCGCAGCTGATAGGGGTTGTTCAACCCTCGACCCGAGCCGATGGGCGCGCCCCAGGGCATCAGCACCTCGCACCCGGCCGAGAGCAGGCGTTCGGCCACGATCAGATCGTCGGTCGAGTAGGGAAAGACCTGGAAGCCCTGGCGGGTCAGCTCCGCCGCCGCCTCGACCAGGGCAAAGACATCGGGTTGCAGCGTGTCGTCCTCGCCGATCACCTCCAGCTTGATCCAGGGCGTGTCGAACACTTCGCGGGCCATCTGGGCGGTGGTCACCGCCTCCTTGACCGATTTGCAGCCGGCGGTGTTGGGCAGCACGCGGGCACCGGTGGCGCGGATCAGCTCCCAGAACGCAGCACCCTGGCCGCCCGCGCCCTCGCGGCGCAAGGACACGGTGACGATCTCGGCGCCCGAGGCGGCAATGGCGTCCGAGAGAATGGCGGGCGAGGGATAGCCCGCCGTGCCCAGCATGAAGCGCGAGGCGACCTCGATATTGTAGAACCGCGCCATTCAGCCCTCCTCGCTCCGCAGTCGGGCGGGGGGGCGGTCCATCATGATGGCCGGAGTGCTGAGAGACCGCATCCCGCCTCAGCCCCCCTGCATCGGGGCGAGGATCTCCACCCGGTCGCCCTCGGCCAGCGGGGTCGCGGCCCGGGCGCCGCGGGGGGCGAAATCGCCGTTCAGCGCGGTCGCCACCACCGCCGCGTCATGGCCCAACTCCTCGACCAGAGCGGCGAGGGTGCCCGCGCCGGTGCTATGCGCTGTGCCGTTGACGATGATCTGCATCCATCACCTCTGCGAAGATGGCCCCGTCCAGCGCCGCCTCGGCCGCCCGGCGGGCCAGGGCCGGGGCGCAGAGGAAGCCATGGCGGTACATGCCGTTGATATAGAGCGTGCCGCCCTGCCAGCGCAAACGCGGCAGATTGTCGGGGAAGGCGGGGCGGGCATCGACCCCGATCTCCAGGATCTCCGCCTCGCCAAAGGCCGGGTGGAGGGCATAGGCGGCGCTCAGCAACTCGAGGGCCGAGCGCACGGTGGCGCGGCCCCGCTCGGCGCTTTCGATCATGGTGGCGCCGACCATGAAGACCCCGTCGCCGCGCGGCACGATGTAAAGCGGAAAGCGTGGGTGCAGCAGCCGCACGGGGCGCGTGAGGGTGATCTCGGCGGAGCGGATCAGCAGCATCTCGCCCTTCACCCCGCGCAGATCGGGCAACGCATCGCGCGCCGCCAGCCCCCGGCAATCGACCCGCAGATCGGCGGAGGGGGTCTCGGCCGCCTCCCCGGTCTCGAAGGCCACACCCATCCCCTCGAGCCGTCGGACCAGGGCGGGCAGGACCAGACGCGGGTCCATATGCCCCTCCGCCGGGAAATGCAGACCCCGGGCGAAGCGGGACAGGTCGGGCTCCAGATCGGCGGGGGTCACGTCGTGCCAGCCCTCGGTCATCCGGGCAAAGCGGCGCAGATCGGCGGTGTCGCGCGGCGGGGCCACCACCAGCGTGCCGAGGAATTTCGGCGCCGCCACCGCGCGCCAGAAGGCGATGCTTTCGGCGCCCAGGGTGCCGATCAGCGGCTCGGCGCTCTCCATCTCGCAGTTCGGCGCCAGCATCCCGCCGGCCCACCACGAGCAGCATTCCGCCCCCGGCCCGCCCGAGGCCGAGATCACCCGCACCGCGCAGCCGCGTGCGGCAAAG
>JBCBIS010000287.1:0-3708 GCA_038524325.1 Pseudomonadota bacterium | reverse complement strand
CGGTATAGCCCGAGGGCTGGACCCGCCCTTTCAGAACCAGATCGCAGGCCGCCTGAAAGGCGATCCCGTCATAACCCGGCGCCATCGGATCATAAGCCCCGTCGCCTGCATTCTGACGATCCACCACGCCGGCCATCTTCTGCATCGTGGAGACCACCTGATCCTCGGTGATGATCCCGTGATGCAGCCAGTTCGCCATGGCCTGCGCGCTGATGCGGCAGGTCGCACGATCCTCCATCAGGCCCACGTCGTTGATATCCGGTACCTTGGAACAGCCCACACCCTGATCAACCCAGCGGACGACATAGCCAAGAATGCCCTGCGCGTTGTTCTCGATCTCGCGGGTAATCTCCTCGTCCGAAAAGTTGCGGCCCGTGGCAACCGGAATGGTCAGCAGATCCTCGATCGTGCCGCGCGCGCCACCCGCCGCCAGCTCATCCTGCCGCGCCAGAACATCAACTTTGTGGTAATGGGTGGCATGCAGCGTCGCCGCTGTCGGCGAAGGCACCCATGCGCAGGTCGCGCCTGAACGGGGATGCCCGATCTTCTGTTCCAGCATGTCGCCCATCCGGTCCGGCATCGCCCACATGCCCTTACCGATCTGCGCCTTGCCCTTCAGCCCGCAGGCGAGCCCGATATCGACGTTGCGATCCTCATAGGCGGCGATCCACGCGGCCCCCTTCATCTCGCCCTTTGGGATCATGGGCCCAGCTTCCATCGACGTGTGGATCTCATCGCCCGTCCGGTCGAGGAAGCCGGTATTGATGAAGGCCACCCGCGCCTTTGCCGCCCGGATACATTCCTTGAGGTTCGCGCTCGTCCGGCGTTCCTCATCCATAATGCCCAGCTTGACGGTGTTCTTCGGCAGCCCGAGCACGGCCTCGACGCGGGTAAATATCTCGTCGGCAAAGGCAACCTCGTCGGGCCCGTGCATCTTGGGCTTCACCACATAGACCGATCCGTGCAGCGAATTGCGCGGGCCTTCGGTCTTTTTGAGATCGTGCATGGCGATCAGCGTCGTGATCATCGCATCCATAAGACCCTCGCCAATCTCGGCGCCGTCCCGATCGAGGATCGCAGGATTGGTCATCAGGTGACCCACATTGCGCACAAGCATCAGCGACCGGCACTTGTAGTCGAAGGTTGATCCGTCAGGCGCGGTATAGGTGAAATCGCCAAAAAGCTTGCGCGCCACCGTCTTACCACCTTTTTCGAACGTGTCCTCCAGATCACCCTTCATCAGCCCCAGCCAGTTGGTATAGGCCAGCACCTTGTCTTCGGCATCGACGCAAGCGACCGAATCCTCGCAATCCATGATCGTCGTCAGCGCCGCCTCGAGATTCACCGCGGCGATATGGGCGGGATCATCTTTGCCGATATCGCTGTTTTCATTGATGAGTATCTCGATGCCGAGACCGTTGTTCTGCAAGAGGATGCTCGTCCACTCGCCATGTACTGCGTGGCCTCGATACTGGGCAGGGTTTTTCAGGCCAGCGGGTTCGATCTGCAGCTCGGCCCCGGGGTTGAGCCTGGTCACGTCCTCCCAGCTTGCCCCGTCGAGCGGTACGGCTTCGTCCAGAAACCGCTTGGCCCATGTGATCACCCGTGCGCCACGGACCGGGTCATAGCCACCGGACCTGGGCAGGTCGCCCAAGGCGTCAGTGCCGTAAAGCGCATCGTAAAGATTGCCCCACCGGGCATTCGCCGCATTGAGTGCAAAGCGGGCGTTCGTGATCGGCACCACCAGTTGCGCGCCCGGGGTCAGGGCGATCTCGGGGTCGACATTCTCGGTCTCGATTTCGAAATCCGGACCTTCGGGCACAAGATAGCCGATCTCTTCCAGAAACGTCCGGTACTCGGCCGGATCATGCGGCTGCCCCCGATGGGCCGTATGCCAGGCGTCGATTTTTGCCTGCAGCTCTGTCCGTTTGTCCAGAAGGGCACGGTTCTTGGGCCCCAGATCATGAACGATGGCCGATAAACCTTTCCAGAAATCCGCCGCAGCCAGACCGGTGCCCGGCAGGGCGTGATCCTCGACAAAGCGCGCCATCTGCACATCCACCCGCAAATCGCTGCGTTCGACCCGTTCCGTCATGACTTCGATCCTCCGTCGACCTTTGCATACCGTTTAGGGAAAGTGTTTCCGATCGTAAACACTCTGGTCAATAAATTTGACCAAATCTGTATTTCTGCTGCGGTAATGGCCTGGATGAGACGCGCTGCTAGGGCCGAGGGAACAATTCCGCCGCCCCGCGTCCCTTCGATTGCCGACGGCATCGTTCCGAACAGTACCGTATCGCGTCCCAATCCCGCGCCCATTTCTTGCGCCAGGCAAAGGGCCGCTGACAGGCGGCGCAGATCTTGGTCGGAAGGTGCGGTTTTTTGTGCATCTGTCTAACTGCGCGGCACGCTCTGGCGCTGCTTCGTCGCTGGCAGCTATACTGGCGCGGACCAAGATCAAGGGCGGAGCCATCGTGCGGGATCCATTCGAATATGTCGCCAATGGGCGCAACCGGGCCACGCTGCTTAGCGTGCTCGCGGTCTGGACAGCTATTGCGGCCGCTCTCCTCCTGCTGGATGCCTCTCCGATCCTGATGGGCATCCTGATGCTGTTTACCCTGCCCGCCGTTTATGACCTGATCGTCGACCGGCAGGCGGGCCTGACGCTTGACCAGGATCGAATCGACTGGTTCAGCGGCAAGCAACGCGACGGGCTCGACTGGACCGAGGTTGATCACATGCGGCTCGACACGCGGCTCGATTTCTCGGTGCGCGCCAGCGCGGTTCTGAAATCCGGCCGCAAGGTGCGGCTGCCATTCGAGGCCACGCCGCCCCACAAGGATTTAGAAGCCGCCCTCACCGACCGGGGCATTCGCGTCGAGCGGCACCACTTTTCGCTGGTATGATCCGCTGGCTATCGCTGCTCCTGGTGCTTGCGGCCTGCGCCGCACCTCCGCCGACCACGTCCGACCCGCTGCTTTTCAAACCCGACCGGGTGGCCCGCGCCCAAAGCGTCATCATCGCAGTGCCGGGAGCCCTGACCCCGGTTCTTGTCCTGTCGGGTCTGGAAACGCTCGCCACAGCCGACCGCGCCGTCGTTTATTACCGCCTTCCGGGTTTTGACGGCCGCCCCGCCGACGAGGTCATCGATCTGGACTTTGCTGCCAATCACATCGCCGCTTTTGTAGCCGAGAACGGGTTTCAAGCCGTTTACATCGTCGGCCACTCTACCGGTGCCGCCATCGCGATGGAGGCTGCGGGACGGATCAAGGAGACCGATCCGATGCTGCCGGTGCAGATCGCCGCGATCTCAAGCGCGCTGCCCGCGCCGCAACCAACCCTTGCCGGGCTGCGCGGTGCCGGAGGAACAGCAGCCGCCGCGTTCCGCGCCCGCAGTCTGGATCCCCGCACGGTCTGGCTGGAATATTACCGAACGCTTGCGTATGGCCGCGGCGCGCAGGACCGCGCCGAGGTCGCGGCGGCGGCGGACCAGCTCGTCGCTGCAAACGAAGGGCGGATCGAGATACCCGAGGACGGTCTTGCCCGTCGTCACTGGCGGGCGGTGCGGCGCTGGCCGGGACCAGACCCCGATACGTTGCGCGGTGTGCCCATCACCTTTTTGCATGGCGCGGGCGATCCGGTCTTTCCCCTACGGGCTCTCAGCCGCTTCGCAAAGCGGCTGCCCGATGCGCGGGTCGAGGCGATTCC
>JBCBIS010000286.1:0-3725 GCA_038524325.1 Pseudomonadota bacterium | reverse complement strand
CCCGTGCCCGGTCGGACCGGGCACGGGAGCTGGGGGTCGAGAAGATCGAGGCGGTCGAAGATCTGCTCGCCCGCGCCGATTTCGTGACCCTGCACCTGCCGAAGACCGAGAAGACCGCGGGCCTCCTGAATGCCGCGCGGATCGCAGCGATGAAACCCGGCGCGCGGCTGATCAACTGTGCCCGTGGCGGGCTGGTGGACGAAGCGGCGCTGGCCGCGGCGCTGACCTCCGGCCATCTTGCCGGCGCAGCCTTTGACGTGTTCGAGACCGAACCGGCCAAGGAAAACCCGCTGTTCAATCTGCCCAATGTGGTGGTCACCCCGCATCTGGGCGCCGCCACCACCGAGGCGCAGGAGAACGTCGCCCTTCAGGTCGCCGAGCAGATGGCGGATTATCTGATCCATGGCGCGATCTCGAACGCGATCAACGCCCCCTCGATCACGGCCGAGGAGGCACCGCTGCTCAAACCCTGGGTGCGGCTGGCCGAGGTTTTGGGCGGGTTCGCCGGGCAGTTGACGGAAGAGGCGATTGCCGAACTCGAGATCGAATATGTCGGCCGGGTCGGCGAGCTGAATCTCAGACCCCTCACCGCCGCGCTGACCGCCGCGCTGCTGAAGCCGCAGATGGGCGAGGGCGGGATCAACATGGTCTCCGCCCCCCTGGTCGCCAAGGAGCGCGGAATCGCGATTGCCGAAACCCGCAAGGACGCGCAGGGGGCCTATGGCTCCTATATCCGGCTGATCGTGACGACCGCGCAGAAGACGCGGACCGTGGCGGGCACCGTTTTCTCGGATGGCCGTCCTCGCTTCATCCAGATCAAGGGCATCGGGATGGAGGCCGAGCCGCAGCCCAACATGCTCTATACGGTCAATACCGACGAGCCGGGCTATATCGGCGCGCTCGGCATGAAGACCGGCGATCTCGGGATCAATATCGCCACCTTCAATCTCGGCCGCTCCGAGAAAGGTGGCGAGGCGATCACGCTCATGGGCGTCGACGCGCCGCTGGCGCCCGAGACCCTGGCCGAGATCGCCGCCCTGCCCCAGGTGCAGGAGGCGAAAGCGCTCAGCTTCTGACCCGCTCGGCCGATAGGTGCTGGTATTGGACCCGAGCGCCGTCCCGGGCTTGACCCGGGACCTCCTCGAGCAGGCCGAGAAACCTCGCCCGGCCAATTGGCCTTGACGCCGCGGCAGACGCCATACCTCATGGGCTGACCCAGCCCATGAGGAGCCCGCCGATGTCCGACACCCCGAAAATCGCCCAGACCGCGCCCTATCCGGTCGAGGTGACCGCCGGCAAAACCTATTTCTGGTGCACCTGCGGGCAGTCCTCGACGCAACCTTTCTGCGATGGCAGCCATAAGGGCTCGCGCTTCGAGCCGATGAAATACGAGGCGCCCAAAGACGGCACCCTGTTTTTCTGCGGCTGCAAGGCGACGGGCAAGGCGCCGCTCTGCGATGGCAGCCACGCAAAGCTCTGACGCCGCATGATCTCGGGCATCGACGCCGCTGCAGCCAGCTTGATCGGTGCGGTCCTGACCGCGGCCGCAGCGCTGATCGGTGTCATCTTCAGCCAACTCCACGCCGCAAGGCGGGAAGGCAACCGCCGCCGAACCGAGTTCGAGCTCGCCCGGGTCGAATCGCAGATCCGTGAGTTCTGGGGGCCGCTGGACACGCTCACCCAGCAAGTGCTGACAGTGCACCGGACCAGCAAAACGATGATCGACGACCTCGAAGCCCTGGGGCGGGTGCCCAGAAAAGACGAGACGCGCCGCGACCCGGCTGACCTGTCGAACCCCGAGATTGTCGCGGCGGCCGTCGCGGATCCGCGCCATCGGGCAAGCTATTTCGTCTGGCGGACCTTCTTCGTGCCGCTCCATATCGAGATCCAGCAGGTCATCAAACAGCATCGCGACCTGATCGACGCCTCGCTGCCCGAAAGCTTCCAGACCTATCTGCAGCACTCGATCGGCGAGCAGATGCGCTATGGCTTGCGCGAAACCTCGGACGGGGTCGAGACATTCGGCGTCTCGGAAGTCAGATGGCCCAAAGCCTTCGTCGAAGACGTCCAAGCCGGATTGACCGCCGCACGCAACCAGCAAAAGGCACTGCTGGAGCAGCTCAAGCGGGGCTGATCCGCGACAGACCGGCCTTTGACGCGCCCCCCAATCCGTCTATAAGCCTCGGCGGTTTCGGGCAGGAGTGACAGATGGCAAATGTGGTGGTCGTCGGCGCGCAATGGGGCGACGAGGGCAAGGGCAAGATCGTCGATTGGTTGAGCGAGCGGGCGGATGTGATCGCGCGCTTCCAGGGTGGGCATAATGCCGGCCATACGCTGGTCATCGACGGCGCGGTCTACAAACTCTCGCTCCTTCCCTCGGGCATCGTGCGTCCGGGCAAACTCTCGGTCATCGGCAATGGCGTGGTGCTGGACCCCTGGGCGCTGATCGAGGAGATCGCGAAGCTTTCGGCCCAGGGGGTCGCAATCTCGCCAGACACCCTGCAAATTGCCGAGAACACGCCCCTGATCCTGCCGGTCCATCGCGATCTGGACCTGATCCGCGAGGAAGCGGCGGGCAAGGCAAAGATCGGCACGACCGGGCGGGGCATCGGCCCGGCCTATGAGGACAAGGTCGGCCGGCGCACCGTGCGGGTGGCGGATCTGGCCGACCCGGCGACGCTGGAAGCCCGGATCGACCGGCTGCTGGCGCATCACGACGCGCTCCGCCGCGGGCTGGGGGCCGACCCGATCGACCGCGCCGCCCTGACGGCCGAGCTGCACGAGGTGGCGCCGAAAATCCTGCCCTTCGCCCAGCCGGTCTGGCGCACCCTGGCGGCCGCGCGGGACCGGGGGCGGCGGATCCTGTTCGAGGGGGCGCAGGGCGCGCTGCTCGATATCGATTTCGGGACCTATCCTTATGTCACCTCCTCCAACACCATGGCCGGGATGGCGGCGACCGGCACCGGCATGGGCCCGGATGCGGTGGATTTCGTGCTGGGGATCGTCAAAGCCTATACCACCCGCGTCGGCGAAGGCCCGTTCCCGACCGAGCTGGATGACGAGGTTGGCCGGCATCTGGGCGAGAAAGGGCATGAGTTCGGCACCGTCACCGGGCGCCAGCGCCGCTGTGGCTGGTTCGACGCCGCTCTGGTGCGCCAGACCTGCCGGGTGGGCGGCGTCTCGGGCATCGCGCTGACCAAGCTGGACGTTCTGGACGGGATGGAGGAGCTGAAGATCTGCACCGGCTACCGCCTGGACGGTGTCGAGATCGACCATCTCCCCACCGCCGCCGCGCAACAGGCCCGGGTCGAGCCGATCTACGAAACCCTGCCCGGCTGGAGCGAGAGCACCTTCGGCGCGCGCCGCTGGCTGGACCTGCCGGCGGAGGCGATCAAATATATCAAACGTGTCGAGGAAGTGATCGAGACCCCCGTCGCCCTCCTCTCCACCTCGCCCGAGCGGGAGGACACGATCCTGGTCACCGATCCGTTCCGTTGATCGGCGTTGGCAAAAGCCTCGGCCCCGCGCTGCCGGCTGGGAGGGGCAAGGATTACCGGCACGAAATCGGGGCGTGGCGTCGGGCCGCATCGGCGAGGCAACTTGCGATTTGGCGCAGCGCCCTATCTCTCGACTCATGACTTACAAAACGCGCAAGATGCTGTCTCTGGTGGTGCTGCTGATCGGGCTGCCCCTCTACGTCTTCACCGCCGTGACCTTAGTGAGCC
>JBCBIS010000285.1:0-3740 GCA_038524325.1 Pseudomonadota bacterium | reverse complement strand
CGAACTCATAACCGCCACCTTTGCTTGCTGTGCCAAGTGCAGCCAAGATCATAAATACCGAAATGATTACAACGAGCCATGCGCCAATCTCAGCCAAGCCGCAGACCATTCGTCCTGTCTTGTATTCGTGGATCATCATTCCCCCCTACAATTCGCTTTATGTGATCCTCGAAGCGTTGCACCGCTTTCAGCCAGTCCGCAAGCTGGAATTCTTGGCTCCTCGAGCCTCAACTCGCGGAGTATCCGAGCAACAGACATGCGTGGAATTGGAGGCACTAGGCTATGTATAGACCCTCATTCGCCGCCATAGCGGCGCATCAAGAAAGGTGGTCTGATGGGGGGTCTAAATTTTTCTATCCGAAAAATTTTTTATATTTCAGTGTCTTGTGAGATTTTGTGGTGCTGCCGGAGAGATTTGAACTCTCGACCTCTCCCTTACCAAGGGAGTGCTCTACCCCTGAGCTACGGCAGCAGCGCGGGTGAGGGATAGCGATTTGCACTCCGATTGCAAGCGCAATGTGTTTGCAATGCGCAAGCGCTGTCTAGACCTCGGCACGGCCAGCAAGTAAACAGCCGCGCAATGACAGACCCGGCGGATCGACAGGGAGATCGCGCGGCCCGACTGGCCAGTGCCTTGCGCGCGAACCTGCGCAAGCGCAAGGCGCAGATCCGGGCCCGGAGCGCCGGAGCTGACGACCACGGCAAAACACAGCCGGATCGGGAGGGCCCCTCCCCCAAACCGGCGGATCGAACAGACGAGGCGGAGTGAATGGACAAGATCCGGATCGAGGGCGGGCGACCGCTGAACGGCACAATCGAGATTTCGGGCGCGAAGAACGCCTGTCTGACCCTGATGCCCGCGGCCCTGCTCACCGATCAGCCCCTGACGCTAACGAACACGCCACGGCTGGCGGATATCGCCACCATGTCGGACCTCCTGATCAGCCTCGGGGCCGAGATCGCGCCACTGGCCGATGGCAAGGTCCTGGCGCTGAATGCGGAGCGTCTGCCGAATCTGACCGCCGATTACGACATCGTGCGCAAGATGCGGGCGTCGATCCTGGTGCTCGGGCCCCTGCTGGCGCGGATGGGGCGGGCGCGGGTCTCGCTGCCCGGCGGCTGTGCGATCGGGGCGCGGCCGGTGGATCTCCATCTCAGCGGCCTCGAGAAGATGGGGGCCGACATGACGCTGGTCGACGGCTATGTCGAAGCGCAGGCACCCAACGGGCTGAAAGGGGCGGTGATCGAGTTTCCCTTTGTCTCGGTCGGCGCTACCGAGAACATCATGATGGCGGCAACCCTGGCTTCCGGCACCACGGTGCTGAAGAACGCAGCGCGGGAGCCGGAGATCACCGATCTGGCGCAATGCCTCTCGGCAATGGGCGGGCGGATCTATGGCGCCGGGACGAGTGTGGTCACGATCGAGGGGGTCCCTGCCCTGCATGGCACCACCCATAAAGTGCTGCCGGACCGGGTCGAGCTCGGCACCTATATGATTGCGCCGGCCATCGCTGGGGGGCAGGTGACCTTGAAGGGCGCCGGGCGGGACCTGGCAGAGGCGCTGATCACCAAGCTGGAGGAGGCAGATATCGCTGTCGTCGATGAGGCGGATGGCGGCCTGACCGTCAGCCGCAAGAATGGCGAGATCCATCCGCTGCATATCACAACCGAGCCGTTCCCCGGCTTTCCTACGGATCTGCAGGCGCAGATGATGGCCCTGATGACTTTGGCCAAGGGCGAAAGCGTCATCGAGGAGCATATCTTCGAGAACCGGTTTATGCATGTGCCCGAGTTGGGCCGCATGGGCGCACAGATCGACATCTCCGGTGGCACCGCACGGATCAACGGGGTAGAGGCGCTGCACGGGGCGCCTGTGATGGCAACCGACCTGCGCGCCTCGGTCTCGCTGATCCTGGCCGGCCTGGCGGCGGAAGGTGAGACGACCGTCAGCCGGGTCTACCATCTCGACCGTGGCTATGAACGGGTCGAGGAAAAGCTCGGCGCCTGCGGGGCGATGATCGAAAGGATCCCGGGATGATGGATGCGCGTTTCGAGGACGCCCCGTTTTCTGACCAGCCGCTGAAGCTGCGCGCGGAAACCACGGAAGATCTGGAGGTCATTTCGACCCTCATCCAGGATGCCGTTTGCAAGACCGCCGATATCCACTGGATGCCGCGGACACGGCGCCTGGTCCTGATCCTGCACCGCTTTCGCTGGGAGGACAGGGCCGAGGCCGAACGGCAGAAGCGTCCCTATGAGAGAGTGCAGAGCGCGCTGACCATCGAGGATGCGGGCGCAATGCAGGTGCGTGGGATCGATCAGGCGGCAGCCGATGGGGTGCAGGCTCTGCTGACCCTGGGCTTCGAACCCGCCGAGGATGGCTCGGGCCGCGTTCTGGCGACCTTCGCCGACGGTGCGGAAGTCGCGGTTGGTGTGGAATGCTTGACGGTGAGCCTCAGCGATCTCAGCCAACCCTGGGAGGCACAGTCTGCGAAACCTCCGCAGCACCCGGACTGAGCCGGATCGATTGAAGCTGTAGACCAACCCCGCACCCAACAGGAGATGGCAGATCCCGCCCTAAACTGGCGAAATGCTTGTCGCGTAAATGGTGCGGAACGCGACATTCGCGGTATAGTTCCTGGATGACCACCCGTCTCGCCTTTTTGCTGGTTCCGCAATTTTCGATGATCTCGGTCGTCTCGGCTTTGGAGCCGCTTCGGGCGGCAAACCGATTGTCCGGGCAGGAGTGCTATGCTTGGATGCTCTATTCCGATCATGGCGGGCCAGCGCTGGCCTCGAACGGCATGGAGATTGCGACTTCGGGCGGGTTGGCGGATCTGACCGAAGCGCTGGCGAGCCTCGATTTTGTCTTCGTCTGCGCCGGGCTCGACCCGGACCCGCCGGGGCGGACCCGGCTGAACGCCGCACTGACCCGGGCAGCCCGCTCCGGCGCCACGATCGGCTCGCTCTCGGCCGGCACCTTTCTGCTGGCCCGGGCCGGCCTGCTGGACGGCCACCGATGTACGGTGCATTGGGAGTTTCAGCCCGCCTTCGAGGAAGCGTTTCCCGAGATCGAATGCACCTCGGGTCTCTATGTGATCGACGGCAATCGCTGGACCGGCTCGGGCGGGATCATCGGCCTCGACATGATGCTCTATCTGATCGAGCGCGAGCACGGGCCAACTCTCAGCCGCTCGGTCGGGAACCAGTTTCAGATCGATCGCGTGCGCAATGCGGCGCTCCATCAGCGCGCGGGCAGCCTGCAGGAGATCGAAACCCTGCCCGCCCCGCTTCAGGACGCGGTCACCCTGATGTTCGCGCATATCGAGACGCCGTTGAAGATTGCCGAGATCGCCACCCATTGCGACATGAACCTGCGCCGGCTGGAGCGGTTGTTCAAATCGCATCTCGACGCTGCACCTGCGCAGTTTTATCGCCGCATCCGGCTGGAGAAAGCGCGCGAGTTGCTGATGCATTCGAACCTGTCGACCCTGGAGATTAGCTTCTTGACGGGATTTTCCTCAAGTTCACATTTTGCAATGGCTTACGCCCGGGAATATGGGCTACGCCCCACCGACACGCGCCGGGGACCGGTGCGCAACGAGATTGGGGAGGACGGGAGGACATCATGACCAAGCCTAAAATCATCTGCACGCGGAAATGGCCGGAAAAGGTCGAGGCGCTGCTGCGCGAACAGTTCGACGCCACGTTAAACGGGCCGGACGAGGCGATGACGGAGG
>JBCBIS010000284.1:0-3838 GCA_038524325.1 Pseudomonadota bacterium | reverse complement strand
GTCTCAGGCCGCGGGTCCAATGGGAAAGAAAACGTTCTGGCTCCAAACACCGAGGGTCTCGCCGCCATCTTTCGGGTTGGGCTCTGCCATTGCCGCCAATTCGTAGAAAACAGGTCGTGTCAGCTTCGCCTCCAGCGCCCCGCGCACCAGCACATAAGGCGAGGGCTCCTGCGTCGAATCATCGGTCTCAACGCGAATCGCCGCCTCTGACCCCGCGAGCGTCACATCGCCAAGATTTGTCGCGAAGGCGAGCGTTTGACCGCGCCCCGGCGCGCCGGCCCGGTCCACCCGCACTGCCAAGAATGGCGCGTCCTCGACATGCACAATCACTTTTTCATAGGGCGTGACGAGGTAATGCGCGCCATCGGCATCTTTACGCAAAATCGTCGAAAACAGCCGCACCAGCGGCGCGCGCGTAATCCGCGTCCCCTCGTGCCACCAGCTTCCATCGGCGCGAATCCGCATGTCGATATCGCCGCAATGCTCGGGGTTCCACAGATGGACAGGCGGCAGTTTCTTGGGATCGGATGGGTCCGGAACGATTGCCTTGAGCACCTCTTCGAGACTTGGAATGGCATCTGAACCGGTATTTGAGATGGAATTCACGTCGCACTCCGCCTTGATGTCGCCTAGACGTAGGCTTGATATACAACAAAGAAAACGCGCAGCAGCGCCGCGCTTGCCCCATTTCAAGGAGCCCTGATGTCCGAAGAGACCGAAGCAATCGTTGCGGAAGCCGAATCCGCCACGCAAACGCTTGCCGCCGTGAAGTCTGAAATCGACAAGGTCGTCTTCGGCCAGGAGCGGGTCATAGAACTCGCCCTTGCCGCCGTGCTTGCGGGCGGGCATGCCCTGCTCATCGGTGCGCCGGGCCTCGCCAAGACCCGCCTCGTCGAGGCCATGGGTACTGCGCTCGGTCTGTCCGGCGCGCGGATCCAGTTCACACCAGACCTGATGCCCTCAGACATTCTCGGCTCAGAAGTGCTCGATGAATCCGCATCCGGCCAGCGCACCTTCCGGTTCCTGAAGGGCCCGATCTTCACCCAGCTCCTGATGGCCGACGAGATCAACCGCGCCAGCCCCCGTACCCAGTCTGCCCTGCTGCAAGCCATGCAGGAACGCCACGTCACCGTTGCAGGTGTGCGCTACGACCTGCCCGCCCCGTTCCATGTCCTTGCCACTCAAAACCCAATTGAACAGGAGGGCACGTATCCGCTGCCGGAAGCCCAGCTTGACCGGTTCCTTCTCAAGATCGACGTCGACTATCCAGACCTCGACACCGAACGGAAAATTCTCGTCGAAACCACCAGCGATGCGGACGCCACTGTCCAGCCTGCCCTCGACGGAGCCAAACTGATCGCTCTGCAAGCCCTCGTGCGCAAGATGCCGGTCGGTGAAAAAGTCCTCGACGCAATCCTCGCGCTGGTCCGCGAAGCCCGCCCGGAACAAACCGCAGATGACCGCGTCAAGCGCCTTGTGGATTGGGGACCATCGCCGCGCGCCGGTCAGGCCCTCATGCTTGCGGCCCGCTCCCGCGCGCTGCTGCGCGGCCGCCTCGCCCCGTCCATCGAAGATGTGGAAGCCCTCGCCGAACCTTGCCTCGGCCACCGCATGGCCATGCGGTATGACCCGACCGGAGAAGCGCCGAGCCTCAGCGATCTCATCGGCGACCTTGCACGCCAGGCAGCCTAGACCCCGAACGTGGCCTCCGACCAAGCCCTCCGTGCCGAAGCAGACGCACTCTCGCGCGCCTTGCCAGACGTAATGCTTCAGTCCGATGCATCCGAAGCCGCCCATGTCGGTTCGGCCGGTCGCAGGCGCGCAGGCTCCGGCGAGCATTTCTGGCAATACCGCCGCTATGCCGACGAAGACTCCGCCGACCGCATCGATTGGCGCCGCTCTGCAAAGGGCGACCAGCTCTTTGTGCGTGAAACCGAGCTGGAAACCGCCCGGACGATCTTGTTCTGGTGCGACCCCGACCCCGGCTTTCACTGGACCAGCGACACCGCCCACCACACCAAGGCCGACACGGCCCGCCTTATCCTCACCGCGATCGGTGCGTCTCTGTCCAAGGACGGAGAACGTATTGGCGTGCTCGGCGGCACTCGCAAGCCCGCCTTTGGAAAGCGCGCCGTTGACCGCCTGTTCGAAGATCTGGCTGCGGCTGACGACACCTTCCCGGGCCCGCCGCGCGACCCGGCCACCCTTATCATCGCCAGCGATTTCTACGATCCCCTTGAGACATGGCGCAGCCGCCTCGCCCCCTTGGCCGCGAAGTGCCGCGACGGGGTGCTGATCGCGATTGCAGATCCAATGGAAATTGACTTCCCGTATAGCGGCCGCATCAAGCTCAGCCGTCCCGGCCAGGCCCTGTCCCGCATTCTGGGCCGTGCCGAATCCGTCCGCGAGGATTACCTGGCCCGGTTCAGCGCCCAACGCGCCGCCTTGGACGGACTGGCCGCGAAATTCGGCTGGCGGCTCGTCGAACACTCGACAGCCGCCGCCCCCATCAAGGCCGCCTCGCAGCTCCAGCGCCAACTCGCCAGCCTCGGCGCGAAGCCATGACGCTCGGTCCGTTCCTGTTTGGCGCGCCGCTGGCGCTGCTCGGCCTCATCGCCTTGCCCGTCATCTGGTGGGTCCTGCGCGCCACGCCGCCGACGCCGAAAGACGTGGAACTCCCCTCCATGCGTCTCCTCGATGGCGTAGATCCACGCGAAGAGACCCCATCCCGTACGCCCTGGTGGATCCTCCTTATCCGCCTCGCTGCTGCAGCCCTCGCTCTCATCGGACTGTCCCAGCCCATTTACGCGCCCAACGCCGGCAATGAGTCCGCTGGCGGGGCGCCGCTCCTCATCGTGATCGACGATGGCTGGGAAAGCGCCCCGCGTTGGGGTGAGATTACAGGCGCAGCTGATGCAGCCCTCTCCACCCTCGGCCGGGACGATTCCGTCCACATCCTCACCACAGCCGATCGCTCGCGCGCGCCAAACCCTGCACAGCGCTACACCCGCGCCGAGGCCGGCCGCGTCCTCTCTTCGCTTGAACCTGCAGCCTGGTCACCCAATCGAGATGCCGCCGCAGACAGGCTCGAAGCCTCAGGCCTTCGCCCAGCCAGAATTCTCTGGGCCAGCAATGGCCTCGATCCCGCAACTGCCGCACCCTTTGGCCAGGCGCTATCGGGTCTCGCGCCCCTGTCCATCTATGCCGCCCCGCCCCGCGGCCCTGCCGCCATGGTTGCGCTCGATGTCGATGCTGAAGCGGCCCGTGTCGACCTGCGCCGTCCGGCTATTGGGGAACCCCAGACCATTTTCGTCTCCGCGCAAACGCTGGATGGCGCAGCGATCGCCACGGCCGAAGCCGCTTTCGACGCGCAGGCGCGCTCTGCCACAGCGTCTTTTGAATTGCCCGCAGCCGCGCTCGCCCGCGTCGCCCGGTTCAGTGCCGCAGGCGGCGGGTCCGCCGGGCTGACATGGCTCTGGGACACGACGGAACGCTCCCGCCGTGTGGGCCTTGTCTCCAGCGGTCCCGAAGCCCAGCCGCTCCTGTCAGACCTTCACTACATTCGAAAAGCGCTCGAGCCCTTCACCATCCTGACTGAAGGCGAACTGACAGACCTTGTGCTCGATGCACCCGATGCGATCATCCTGACGGATGTTGGTCGCATCGCTGACGCTGATCTCGTCGCCGTCACCGAATGGATCGAAAAGGGCGGTGCGCTGATCCGTTTCGCAGGGCCACGCCTCGCGGCCCAGGGCGATGATCTCGTCCCAACGCCCTTACGCCGCGCCTCCCGTGCGCTCGGCGGTGCCCTTGCCTGGGAAGACCCGCAGGCCATCGC
>JBCBIS010000283.1:0-3867 GCA_038524325.1 Pseudomonadota bacterium | reverse complement strand
GGCGGGGGATGAGAATTTTCCCGTCGGCTCGCGCCTGATCGCACCCAGACTGCGCCCGCATGTGATGCGGTATTACGCCTTCGCCCGCGGCACGGATGATATCGCCGACAACCCGGATCTGAGCCCTGAGGAGAAGGTCCGCCGCCTGGATCTCTGCGATGCAGGTCTGCGCCCCGATGCCGAGGGGCCGGAGATCGCCACCCGGCTGCGCGACAGTCTGGCCGAGACCGGGGTCGACACCTCCTGCGCCAGCGATCTGCTGGTGGCGTTCCGAGCCGATGCGACCAAGCTGCGCTATGCCTCCTGGGAGGAGCTCTTGGACTATTGCCGCCACTCGGCCCATCCGGTGGGGCGGTACCTTCTCCAGCTTCATGGCGAGAGCGCGGCGACCGAGGGACCGGGCGATGCGCTCTGCGCGGCCCTGCAGGTGCTGAACCATCTGCAGGATATCGGCGACGACCGGCGCAAGCTCGACCGGGTCTATCTGCCAGGTGACTGGATGGCGGCGGAGGGCGTCGAGATCGCCGATCTTGACCGTGACCACGCCATCCCCGGCCTGCGCGCCGTGATCGAACGCTGTCTCGACGGCGCAGACACCCTGCTCGACCGCTCAGAGCCCCTGGCGGCGATGATCCGCGACCGGCGGCTGGCGGCCGAGACCGCGGTGATCCAGCGGCTGGCCCGGCGGCTTTCGGCCCGCCTGCGGCGCGAGGATCCGCTTGCCGCACGGGTAAAGCACTCCAAGATCGATCTTGCTCACGGCCTCTGGGCCGGGCTCTGGCGGCTGGTGAGGCTGACATGAACCGGCACGATCCCTCGCACATGCCCGCAGGCGTCGAGGCCCTCGCGCCCCTGCCCTGCCCGCCGGATCAGCGGCCCGAGGAGATCGCCGCCGCGATCACGGCACGCTCGGGCACCTCGTTCGGGCCCGGGATGCGGCTGCTCTCGCGGCCTCGGCGCGAGGGGATGTGGGCGCTCTACGCCTTCAGCCGGGTGATCGACGATATCGCCGACGAGGATTGGTCGCTGGCCGACAAGCACCGGCTGTTGAATGAGTGGCGAAGCGAGATCGCCCGGGTCTATGCTGGCGAGCCGGTCTCGGCCATTGGTCGGGCGCTGCACGGGCCGGTGATGCGCTATGATCTTCCGCAGGAGGAGTTCCTGGCGCTGATCGACGGGATGCAGATGGATGCCGATGGTCCCGTGGTGGCGCCCTCGATGGAGGAACTGCGCCTCTATACCCGCCGCGTGGCCGGGGCGGTCGGCCTGCTCTCGATGCGGATCTTCGGTGCCTGGCGGGGCGCGGTCTCGCAGCGGTTCGCCCTGCATCTGGCGGATGCGTTCCAATTGACCAATATCCTGCGCGATATCGAGGAGGATGCGGGGCTGGGCCGCCTCTACTTGCCTGCCGAGGTACTGCGCCGCGCCGGGCTGCCCTTCATGCCCTCCGAGATCCAGGGCCAGCCGGGTCTGGTTGCGGCGGGGCGCGAGATCGGTCTCCTCGCCCGGGCGGAGTTTACGGCCGCCAGGGCGCTGATTCCGGCCCATCCCCGTCTGGCCCTGATGCCGGCGCTGATGATGATGGGGGTCTACGAGACCTATCTGGCGCGGATGGAGGCCGCCGGGTACGCCCGGGGGCTGGATCTGAAGTTGAGCAAGGCGCAGAAAGTGGTGCGCGGGCTCTCTGCCGTGGTCTCCCCCCGCCGGCCTGCCCGTGCCTGACTGCCGCACCTCCACACCCGTCTGCCCGTCCCGCTCGCCCTGTCTGGGCGGGCCGTTCGGTTCTTGGATGACGATGGCCTGCGAGGCAAACCGCGATGCCTGACGGGGCCAGATCCGCATCGGTGCAACCGGCCCGGGCCAGCGCGCGAGGACGGGTGCATGTGGTGGGCGCGGGGCTCGCCGGGCTCTCCACTGCGCTGCGCCTCGCCTCGGACGGCCACGCCGTACAGGTCTGGGAGGCGGCGGGCCATGCCGGGGGCCGCTGCCGCAGCTTCGAGGAACCCCGGCTGAGGCGGCGGATCGACAATGGCAACCATCTGGTGCTCAGCGGCAATCGCTCGGTGCGCGGTTATATGGCGCTGGCCGGCACGCCGAACGCGCTGGTCGAGGCCCCGGCGGCGCATTTCCCCTTTGCCGATATCGCCAGCGGCCAGCACTGGACGGTGCGGATGAATCGGGGCCCCCTGCCCTGGTGGATTGCGGCGCCCTCGCGTCGGATCCCAGACACGCGCTTCTGGGATTATCTGCGCGGGGCCTCCCTGGCACTGGCGGGCAGCGGAACGACCGTGGCCGAAGCGATCCGCGACCGCGGCCCCCTGTGGCACCGGTTCTGGGAGCCGATGACGCTCGCCGTCCTGAACACCACGCCGGAGAAAGGCGCGGCCCGGCTTCTCTGGCGGGTCTTTGCCGAGACCTTCGCCAAGGGCGAGGCGCGCTGCCGACCGATGTTCGCGCCCGAGGGGTTGGGCACGGCGCTTGTCGAGCCGGTGCTGACCCGCCTCGCCACGCTCGGGGCCGAGATCACCTATTTCGCCCCCCTTGCCGCCATCGAGACCGAGGGCGGCCGCGCCACCCTGCTGCGGTTCAAGGAGCGGGAGCCGGTGACCCTCGGCCCCGAGGACCGTGTGGTGCTGGCCTTGCCACCCGCGCGGCTGGCGGCGATTCTGCCGGATCTGCCTTTGCCGGGCGACGCCCATGCCATCCTGAACGCCCATTTCGTGGTGCCGCAACAGGCGTTGGCGGGGGCGCCGCCGCTGCTCGGCACCCTCTCCTCGAAGACCCATTGGATCTTTACCCGCGGCGATGTGGTCTCGCTGACCATCTCCGCCGCCGATCAGATGGAGGTGCTGGGGCGCGACCGCGCTGCGCTGCTTGATACGCTTTGGGACGAGACCAGACGGGCGCTCAAGCTCGAAAACGTGACCTATAGTGCCGGAAGAATCCTCACCGAACGCCGGGCGACGTTTGACCAATCGCCCCAAGGTGTGGCAAAGCGGCCCGATCCCCGCACGCTGGTTGCGAACCTGTACCTGGCGGGCGATGTGACGACGACTGGCCTACCCGCGACGATCGAGGGCGCGATCCGGTCCGGAGAGACCGCCGCCAAACTGGCGGCTCGGCACGCGGCATGACGAGGTAAGACAGGCATGGACGGCACCGATATCTCCGACCCTCTGACCCGCATGCGGGCCGAGCGGCGCCAGCTGGTCGTAGAGCAGCGCGAAAAGCTGTGGGACATGCAGCAGGAGGACGGGCATATCGTCTTCGAGCTGGAAGCCGATTGCACCATCCCGGCGGAATACATCCTGCTGCGCCATTTCCTGGGCGAGATCGACGAGCCGCGCGAGGCCCGCATCGCCCGCTATCTGCGCGCCACCCAGAACGCAGACGGTTCCTGGCCGCTGTTCCATGACGGGGCGGGCAATATCTCGGCCACCGTCAAAGGGTACTGGGCGCTGAAACTGGCGGGCGAGGATATCGAGGCCCCGCATATGGCCCGCGCCCGCACCTGGCTGCTCAGCCAAGGTGGGGCGGCGAACGCGAATGTGTTCACCCGGATCATGATGGCGCTCTATCGCCAGATCCCGTGGCGGGGCATGCCCTGCATCCCGGCCGAGGCAATCCTGATGCCGGAATGGTTCCCCTTCCACATGTCCAAGATCGCGTATTGGAGCCGGACAGTGCTGACCCCGCTCTTGATCCTCTATGCGAAGCGCGCGAAGGCGGTGAACCCCACCGGGCTCGACATCCGCGAGCTGTTCCTGGTGGATCCCGAGAAGGTGAAGACCTGGCAGATCAACCCGACCGGCTCGAAAATCGGCGAGGCGTTTCTGTGGCTCGACAAGGTGCTGCAGAAGACCGAAC
>JBCBIS010000282.1:0-3940 GCA_038524325.1 Pseudomonadota bacterium | reverse complement strand
TGGAGTGATGATTGGTTTGTGGGTGCTAACTATTCGCACATGGATACTTACTTGATTGCCATTATGAAAGGAAATAAATCAAGAAAATCTGATATGGATGTTTTGAATAAGAACCTGAAGAAAGAATTCTATCCTTTTAAAAACCCAGCTAGATTTTTACGCTACATTGGTTCAAAAATTGGTGGAGATTTTGGCGCGCGCGCTGCCCAGCGAACTATTATATCAGTAAAATCAATATTAAAGAAATAGGCGAATACTGTATTTCGAGTTGCTCAGTTTAGGGTGTTTTCTTGGGAAGTGTTTGATGACGCACTTATGGTTTGCGGCCCGCGTTGGCGCAGTGCTCAGACCGGCGTTGCGCCCCGGCTGAGAGTCCAATACACGGCATCGAAACGCTTTTGTTCGAGATCGTTGCCTATGGCTCAGGCACCCCAGCATTCCGATCGGCCATTGGTGGTGGATCTCGACGATACGCTCGTCACCACGGATATCTTCCTGGAACAGGCCATGGCCCTGGCCAAGCGCGGCGTCGGCGCGGCGCTGGGCATGGCGCGGGCGCTGGCCGCGGGCCGGGCCGAGGCCAAGCGCCATGTCGCGCGGCAAAGCACGCTGGATGCGGAGGGGCTGCCCTATAACGCGCCGGTGGTGGCGTTCCTGAAGGCCGAGCGGGCGCGGGGCAGGCGGATCATTCTGGCCACCGCGGCGGATCGCGAGGTGGCCGAACCGGTCGCGGCGCATCTGGGCCTGTTCGATGCGGTCCTGGCCAGTGACGAGACCGGCAATCTCAAGGGTGCGCGCAAGGCCGAGGCGATTGCCGCGCATCTGGACGGCCAGCCCTTCGACTATATCGGCGACAGTCCGGCGGACCGGCCGATCTGGCAGGCGGCGGGCCAGGCCCATGTGGTCGCCGCGGACCGGGACAAGGCCGGGGCGCTGGCCGCGGGTGTGCCGGTCGTTCAGGTGTTCGAGCGGCCCGGCCTGACGCCGGCCAGCCTGATCAAGGCGCTGCGCCTGCATCAATGGGCCAAGAACGTTCTGGTCTTCGTGGCGCTTCTGCTGTCGCACACCTATGGCGACCTGGAACGGGTGGGGGCGGCGGTCATCGCGTTCATCGCACTCGGGCTCTGCGCCTCGGGCACCTATCTCTGGAACGATCTCCTGGATCTGGCCGATGACCGGCGCCATCCCAGCAAGCGCCGCCGTCCGCTGGCCAGCGGGGTGATGACGATCCGCCAGGGGCTGGTAATCTCGTTCGGCATTGTCGCCCTGGCGCTGGGGCTGGCCTGGGTCGCGCTGGGGCCGGTGCTGGTGCTGGCGCTGATCTGTTACATCGTCCTGACGGTGTCCTATTCGCTGCTGATCAAGCGCAAGATGGCGGCGGACGTGATGCTGCTGGCGCTGTTGTTCCTGTTCCGGATCTATCTGGGCGGGCTGGCGATCGATGTGCCGGTGACCGACTGGCTGCTGGCGTTCTCGATCTTCTTCTTCCTCAGCCTCGGTTATGCCAAGCGGCTGGCCGACCTGCCGCCCGAGAAACGCACCAGTGCCGCACCGATTGCGGGCCGGGCTTATACCGGGCTGGATGCCGGGGCGATCACGGCGCTGGGCGTCGCCTCGGCGTTCTGTTCGGTGATCATCATGGCGCTCTACATCACCGACGAGACCGTGTCGGCGAGCTATGCGGCGCCGCAACTGCTGTGGCTGATCTGTTTCCTGCTGCTCTACTGGTTGAATCGGGTCTGGTTGCTGGTCTACCGGGGGCTGCTGGACGATGACCCGGTGGTCTTCGCGCTGAAGGACAACACCAGCCGTCTGTGCGGCCTGGTCATCGTGCTGGTCGTGGTGCTGGCGAAGCTGGGGGTGGGGTGACGTGGAGACCGTTCTGAACCGTCTGGCCGGTCGGTGGGCGCTCAGCCTGACGGGGATCGTCCTGATCGGGTTCGCGCTGCGCTGCCTCTGGGCGCTGGCCGTGCCGGTCGAGCCGATCTCGGATTCGGTCGCCTATCATACCTTTGCCCGCACCATCGTCGAACACGGCGTCTATGGCTGGAGCGCGGACGAGCCGGGCGCGTTCTGGGCCGTCGGCACATCGGGGCTGCTGGCCGGGATCTACTGGCTGTTCGGCATGGATTTCGGGGCGGTGGCCGCGGTCAACGTCGCGCTGTCGACCAGCCTGATCGCGTCGACCGGGCTGCTGGCGCGCCACCTGCTGGGGGCACCGGCGGGTCTGATCGCGGCCCTCCTGATTGCGCTTTGGCCCAGCCTGATCCTGTTCACGACCATCATTGCCAGCGAGGTGACCTTTCTGGCGCTGATCGTGCCGGGGATGCTGGCCTTTCTGCACCGGTGGAAGCGGCCCTGGCTGGGCTGGCTGATTGCTGGGCTGTTCTGGGGGGCGGCCTGCTATGTCCGGCCCGTGGCGCTGCTGCTGCCGATCGTGCTGGCGGTCTCGTGCCTGCTGCGCGGGCGCTGGACCATCTGGTACGGCCTGGCCGCGATGGTTGGGACCCTGGTGGTGATGGCGCTGCTGATCGCCCCCTGGACCGCGCGCAATCAGGCGGTGTTCGGCAAGACCGTGCTGATCTCGACCAATTTCGGGCCAAACCTGTGGATGGGCAACAACCCGGAGACGACCGGCGGCTATCAGGCCCTGCCGGACTGGACCAATGGGTTGTCCGAGACCGAGCGGGCGGACCGCATGAAGGCCGAGGCCGTGGCCTATATCAAGGCCGAGCCTGTGGCCTTTGCGATCCGCACCCTGGTCAAGTTCGCCCGTCTGCACGAGCGCGAGACCATTGGCGTGGTCTGGAATGCCGCGGCGCTGGAGCGCCTGGTGGGACCCACCGGCATCACCGCGCTGAAGATCCTGGCGACCGGGTACTGGTATGCCGTGCTGCTGGGGGCGCTGGTCGGGCTTGTCTGGATCGTCCGCACAATGGGACTGTGGCAGTTGGTGATCCATCCGGCTTTCCTGTGCTGGATGTACTTTGCCTCGGTCCATGCGATCATCGTCGTCGGGGACCGCTACCATTTCCCGGCAATCCCCTTCGTTGCCATCCTGGCCGCGATCGCCCTGCATTCGGCCCTGGCCCAAAGATCCGGAAAGGACACGCCATGAGCGCCATTGGATATCAGACCCTGGGCTTTCTGGCGCTGGGACTGGCAATTCTGGCCAATGTGATCGCGAACATCTCGTTGAAGCGCACGATGCAGGGGCTCGAGGTGGACGGTATGCGCTCGATCATCCTGGGGCTGTTGGGATCGGGCCTGTTCTGGCTGGGCATCGGCTGTCTTGCGGTGCTGCTCAGTTCCTATCTGTTTGCCATCCGGATCATTCCCCTGGGCATCGCCTATGCCGGTGTGACCTCGCTGACCATCGCGCTTCTGACCATCTGGGGCGTGCTCTACGGGGGAGAGAGCCTGGGGCCGGTGCGCCTGATCGGCATCATCGCCGTTATCCTGGGCTTCGTCTGCATCGTCCTGCCGGGAAAGTAAGATGTCCACCACGCACGAGACAGCCCTGGATCCCGCGCCGCTCGGCGAGCGGCTGCTTTCGATCTTCGAGCATGTCTTCATCGTGAACCTGGAGTTCCGGACCGACCGGCGCCGCGAGATGGAAGAACAGCTCGGCTTGATCGGGTTGTCGCTGGAGCATCCCCGGATCACGCTGTTCCCGGCGGTTCGGCCCGAGGATCCCGGGCCGTGGCCCTCGATCGGGGCACGCGGCTGTTTCATGAGCCATCTCCTGATCCTGCGCGAGGCCAAGGCGATGGGGCTGCGCTCGGTCCTGATCCTGGAAGATGATCTGGACTGGTCGCGCAGTTTCCTGTCCGGCGGGGCCGCGATGCTGGCGTGCCTGGAGGGCACCGGCTGGGCGTTCGTGCATGGCGGTTACGAGGATGCCGGCTCCGAAGGCGCTGGCCCCGGTTCGGCGGGGCTG
>JBCBIS010000281.1:0-3944 GCA_038524325.1 Pseudomonadota bacterium | reverse complement strand
GGCTGACCCAGGTTGCTCCGGAGGCCGTGTTCAGCAGCGCGTTCAAGAGCGGCCAGTCCGAAACGGCGTCCGAGCCGTCTTTCATCGCCTCGGTCTCGCGATTGGGGCTGGCGACCGAGCCTGAGTCCAAGTGGTCCCGGCCGATCACCACGGGGGCCTTGAGTTCCCCCGATGCCACCATCTCGTTGAAAGCCAGCCCCGCCCGGTGGCGCTCGCCCAGCCCGATCCAGCAGATCCGGGCCGGCAGCCCTTGGAACGCGATCCTTGCGCGCGCCATGTCGAGCCATTGGTGGAGCGCCGCGTTCTCGGGGAACAGCTCCTTCATCTTCTGGTCGGTGCGGTAGATATCCTCGGGATCGCCCGACAGAGCGCACCAGCGGAACGGGCCGACGCCCCGGCAGAACAGCGGGCGGATATAGGCGGGGACGAAGCCTGGGAAGGCAAACGCGGTCTCCAGCCCCTCCTCCTGCGCCACTTGGCGGATATTGTTGCCATAATCCAGCGTCGGCACGCCGGCATTGTGGAAGTCGACCATCGCGGCGACATGGGCGCGCATGCTGGCGCGGGCGGCGGCCTCGACCGCTTTCGGGTCGCTCTCGCGTTTCTCGCGCCATTCCGCCAGGGACCAGCCCAGCGGCAGATAGCCGTTCACCGGGTCATGGGCCGAGGTCTGGTCGGTCACGATGTCTGGCCGCGCCCCGCCGGCCTGCATCCGGCGGACGAGGTCTGGGAAGATCTCGGCCGCATTGCCCAGCAGGCCGACCGATTTCGCCTCGCCCGCCGCCGTCCAGCGGGCGATCATCGCCAGCGCCTCGTCCAGCGTCTCGACCTTCTCGTCGAGATAGCCGGTGCGCAGGCGGAACGCGATGCTCTCTGGGTTGCACTCCACCGCGAGACACGCAGCGCCGGCAAAAACCGCCGCGAGCGGCTGCGCGCCTCCCATACCGCCCAGCCCCGCGGTTAGGATCCATTTCCCCCTCAGGTCGCTGCCGTAATGCTGTCGCCCGGCCTCGGAGAAGGTCTCATAGGTGCCCTGCACGATGCCTTGGGTGCCGATATAGATCCAGCTGCCAGCCGTCATCTGCCCGTACATCATCAGTCCCAACTGATCGAGCTTGTTGAAATGGTCCCAATCGGCCCAATGCGGCACAAGGTTGGAATTGGCAATCAGGACCCTGGGCGCATCCGCATGGGTCTCGAACACCCCGACCGGTTTGCCGGATTGGACCAGCAGCGTCTGGTGATCCCAGAGGCCCTGGAGGCTTTCGCAGATCCGGTCGAAATCCTGCCAGGTCCGCGCCGCCCGGCCGATCCCGCCATAGACCACAAGCTCGTTCGGGTTCTCCGCCACCTCGCGGTCGAGATTGTTCATCAACATGCGCAGCGCCGCCTCGCTCTGCCAGGAGCGGCAGGAGCGTTCGGGCCCCCGCGGCGCGCGGATCTCGCGGATATTGTGGCGGGGATCGGCCATGCTGGGCTCCTTTGCGGGGTCAGGTCGTGTCGCGCGGTGGGAGGAGGTCGCCCGACCGCACCAGCGTCGCGATCGACACGATATCGGTGGCGACGAGACGGTCCGCGACCAGGCTGGGAGAGGCTTTGCGGATCTCGGCGATGATCCCCTGAAGCCGCGGCGAGGTTTTCAGCGGGTCGCGCAGCTCGATCCCTTGGGCGGCGCAGAGCGCTTCGATGGCCAGGATGTGCTCCAGATTGGCCACCATCTCGCTCAGGCGGCGGGCGCCGTGGCAGGCCATGCTGACATGATCCTCCTGATTGGCGCTGGTGGGGGTCGAGTCGACCGAGCGGGGATTGGCCAGGGCCTTGTTCTCGCTCATCAGCGCGGCAGAGGTCACCTCGGCGATCATGAAGCCGGAATTCAGGCCCGGCTGCGGCGTCAGGAAGGGCGGCAGGCCGAACGAGAGCGCGGGATCGACCAGCAATGCGATCCGCCGCTGGGCGATGGCCCCGATCTCGGCAATGGCCAGCGCGATCTGATCGGCGGCCAGGGCCACGGGTTCGGCATGGAAATTGCCGCCGGAGACGATGTCCTCGCCCACAATCAAGGGATTGTCGGTGACCGCATTGGCCTCGATCTCCAGCACCCGGGCACAATGGTCGAGCACATCCATGCACGCGCCGGTCACCTGGGGTTGGCAGCGCAGGCAATAGGGGTCCTGCACCCGCTCGTCGCCCTCGCGATGGCTCTCGCGGATCTCGGAGCCTTCGAGCAGGCGGCGCAGCGTGGCGGCGGCGGCGATCTGGCCCGGCTGGCCGCGCAGCGCGTGGATCTCGGGCCGGAACGGGGCGGGCGAGCCCATGGCTGCGTCGGTCGACATCGCGCCGGTCACCAGCGCGGTCTGCGCCGCCTGCTGCGCGCCGAACAGGCCTGCCAGTGCAAGTGCGGTCGAGACCTGCGTGCCGTTGATCATCGCCAGCCCCTCCTTGGGGCCAAGTGCGATCGGGGTGAGCCCGGCGGTGGCCAGCGCTTCGGCGCCGGGCAGCCGGCGGCCCCCGGCCATGGCCGCGCCTTCGCCGATCATCACCGCCGTCAGATGCGCGAGCGGGGCCAGATCACCCGAGGCGCCGACCGAGCCCTGGGCCGGCAGGCAGGGCCGCACCCCGCGCAGAAACATCTGCTCCAGCAGGTCGAGCAGTTCCCAGCGCACGCCCGAGGCGCCGCGGCCAAGCGAGATCAGCTTCAACGCCATGGTCAGCGCCACGACCGGTTCGGGCAGCTCGGGGCCCACCCCGGCACAATGCGAGAGGATGAGATTGCGCTGCAGGGTCGCGGTGTCCTCCGGCGGGATGCGGACCGAGGCGAGTTTTCCAAAGCCGGTATTCACCCCATAGACCGGCGCCGTTCCCGCGGCTGCGCCGGCCACCTGCCGCGCCGCCGCGTCGACCGCGGCGCGGCAGCCGGGGTCGAGGGCCGGGGTGGCGCCCTTCAGCACCTCGGCCAAGACGGCAAGTCCGGTCTCACCGGGGTGCAACATCATCCTTCCCCTCCGAAAATGCGGCGGTGCAGTGGGTTGAAGCCGATGCGATAGGCAAGCTCGGCCGGATCAGACACGTCCCAGATGGCGAGATCGGCGGGCGCGCCGGGTTCAAGCACACCGCCGGGCAGGCCCAGGGCGCGGGCGGCCACCCGTGTGGTGCCGGCCAGCGCCTCCTCCGGCGTCAGACGGAACAGGGTGGCGGCCATGTTCATCGCCAGCAGCACTGAGGCCATTGGCGAGGAGCCCGGGTTGCAATCGCTCGCCACCGCCATGGGCACACCCGCGGCGCGGAGGGCGGCGACGGGGGGCGCTTGGGTCTCGCGCAGGGTATAGAACGCGCCCGGCAGCAGGACGGCGACCGTGCCCGCCGCGGCCATGGCGGCGATCCCCTTGGCATCGAGATACTCGAGATGATCCGCCGACAGCGCCCCATGCCGCGCCGCCAGCGCCGCACCGCCCAGATTGGACAATTGTTCGGCATGGAGCTTGACCGGCAGCCCCGCCGCCTTCGCGGCTGCAAAGACGCCGGTGATCTGCTCCGGTGAGAAGGCGATCCCCTCGCAGAACCCATCCACCGCGTCGGCCAATCTCTCCTCGGCAGCTTTCGACAGGGCGGGGAGGCAGATCTCGTCGAGATAGCTGTCGGCCGTCATGCCCGCCGGAATGGCATGGGCGCCGAGATAGCTGGTGACCACCCGCACCGGGCGAGCCTCGCCCAAGCGGCGGGCGGCGCGGAGCATCCGCAGCTCGGCCTCGACCTCCAGCCCATAGCCGGACTTGATCTCGACCGTGGTCACCCCTTCGGCGATCAGCGCGTCGATTGCGGCGAAGGTCGTCGGGCTCGACGAGAATAAAGTCGCCGAATAGGGATCGAGTACCAGACGCCCGACCGCGAGCGTGTCGGGACCCTTGATCATGATGTCGGAATATTCGAATCCGTTGCGCTTGAGC
>JBCBIS010000280.1:0-3956 GCA_038524325.1 Pseudomonadota bacterium | reverse complement strand
CCTGCGGAAAGCGGCATCAGCCGGGCGATTTCCGCAGGGATCCGGCGCCAGGGCTCGGCCGCGCTCGACCTCGCCTATGTCGCCGCCGGGCGCTATGACGCGTTCTGGGAGCGGGCGCTGAACCCCTGGGACATCGCCGCCGGCATGATCCTGGTGCGCGAGGCGGGCGGTTTGGTGAGCAAAATCGGCGCCGGCACCGCCGCCAGCGATCCCCTTCCCACGGGCGATATAGTCTCCGGCTCGCCGGAAGGTCACGCTGCTTTGGTAAAGGCTTTGAGCTGAACGGGTTGGATGCCGGCGCGCCTAGGCGCGCGCTGCCGTTCACAGCACCGGAACATGGTCCTCCACCAAAGTGTGACGGTGCTCACAGACGCTTAATCCGGAATAGTGCACCTTACCTCCACGACGCCAAGGAGAGGGCCATGACACGACCATTCCCGACCGACCCTGCGACCCAAGCAACGGCCCTGATGGGCGAAAAAGACCGCCTGCCGCGACCGGCCCGGCAGACCTTCTTTCCCGAAGTCGAGGAGGAGGCGCTGGTCACCTATGACCAGTATCGCGAGATCACCGGCGCCGCGTGATCCGCAGATCCCCGCGCGCCGGGCTTCCGCGACCTGACGGAACCCGATAATCCGCCTTCGCCCGCGCGTGTATCTTCTTGGTTTTCGGCGGAATTATTCGTAGTCTCGCGCCAAAACGGTGCGAGGCGCGTAGAATGACTTTCCAAGACCCGCCCGATCGGGTGTTCACGCAACCTGCCCGGCAAATCGTGATGATGGTGATCGTCCTGGTTTGCGTCGGGATCGGGGCCGTTTTCCTCGCCAGTCAGATCGAGACGGTCATCCGCGCCAATGTCTATCTGAACGCGTTCATCGGCTTTGTCTTCGTGATCGGGGTTCTGGCCACCTTCTGGCAGGTGGCGCAGCTGATCGCGGCGATCCGCTGGCTGCGCAATCTGCAGGCGGGCTTCAAGGGGCATGAGTTCAGCCAGCCGCCGCGGCTGGTCGCTTCGATGGCGCCGATGCTGCGCGAAGGCAAGATGAAGAAACGGCTGGCGGCCAGCTCGACCCGCTCGATCCTCGACAGTATCGCGATCCGGCTGGACGAGGCGCGGGATATCACGCGCTATATCACCAGCCTGCTGATCTTTCTGGGCCTGTTGGGCACGTTCTGGGGCCTCAGCCTGACAGTGCCTGCCGTTGTCGACACCATCCGCAGCCTGGCGCCGCAGGAGGGCGACACCTCGGATGTCAGTGTCTTCGACAACCTGATGCCCGGGCTCGAAAGCCAGTTGGGCGGGATGGGCACGGCCTTTGCCTCCTCGCTGGTTGGTCTCGCAGGCTCGCTGGTGGTGGGGCTTTTGGATCTGTTCGCCGGACATGGTCAGAACCGGTTCTATCGCGAGCTGGAGGAGTGGCTGACCTCCTTCACCCGGCTCGGCCTCGTCAGCGAGGGAGAAGGGCCGGATGGGGCCCTGGTGGCCCTGCTGGAACGGGTCGATGAGGGGCTGGAGCGCACCACCGAATTCGCCGAACGGGCAGAGGCAGCGCGGGTGAAGGCCGAGGAACGCCTCAGCCAAACCGCCGATGTGGTGGCCGAGATGGCCCGCGAGATCGAGAAGGAACGCGACCTGGTCGCCGAACTGGTCCGCGAGATCCGCGAAAGCCGCGAGATCGAGGCCGGCCGCGACCATGCCACCCTGGCCGTGCTGAAACGCATGGAGCAAAGCAATGTCTCGATGGCCACCAGCCTCAACCAGATGACCGATGGCGGCGGTATCGGCAGCCGGGGCGATGGCGACCCCAGCGCCGCGTTGAAGAGCATGGACAAACAGCTCCGCCTCATGGCTGACGACATCGCCGTGGGCCGGCATGAAGCCACCGCCGCGCTGCGCGCCGAATTGCGCACCCTCATCAACCTGATCGATCAGCGGACCCGCGTGGAGGGCAGCTGATGGCGCTCTCCCGGCGCAGCGGCAGCCGGTTCGAAGCCAATATCTGGCCGGGCTTTGTCGACGCGCTGACGGCGCTGTTGCTGATCCTGATGTTCGTGCTGTCGATCTTCATGATCGTGCAGTTCTCGCTGCGTGAGACGATCACGGGGCAGAGCCAGGAGCTGGACGATCTGACGGCAAAGCTCAGCGCGATCAGCGAGGTGCTGTCGGTCGAACGCTCACGCAGCGCGACGCTGGAAAGCGAGGTCGGCACCCTCCGCGCCACATTGGCCGAGGAACAGAGCGAGAGCGACCGGCTCAACGCCGCCTTGGCGACACTCGGCCGCGAACGCGACGCCGCACTGGCGCGGATCGGGCAGCTTGAAACCGATCTGGCCGCAGAGACGGCGACCCGACAGGCAGCCGAGACGGCGCGTGACGAGGAGGCGAGCGAGAACGCACTGCTGACGGCGGCCCTTGCTGCCGCCCGCACCGAAATCGACGCGCAGACCGAGGCGGCCCGGCTTGACGCGGCACGCCGCGAAGCGATGGAAGCGCTGATCGCCGATCTCGAGTCCGACAAGGCGGCGCAGGAGCAGGAAATCGCGGTCCTCTCGGCTGACAAATCCCAGGCCCTGGCCCTGATAGCAGCTTTGGAGGAGCAAAAAGCCGATCTCGACGCCGAGCGTGACAGCGAGGCCGCCGAGCGCCAGCGGCTCGAGCAGGAACGCCTCGCAACCCTCGCCCTGCTTGAAGCGCTGCGCGGAGACAAGGCTGCGTTGCAGAGCCGATCGAACGATCTCTCGCAGCAACTCGCCACCAGCGAGAGCGCACGCGCCGCGCTGGCCGCTGCGGAGGCCGAACTGGAGGCGCAGCTCGAGAGGAACGAGGAGGCCAATCGCGCCCTCACCTCCCAGGTCTATGATCTGGATGCTGAACGTCGCGAGCTCGAGGCGCTGAAGGCCGCCGCGCTGGCGGAGCTTGAGGACACGCAGGCCGCGCTGACCGCCGAGGAAGAGGCCCGGCTGCTCGAGGCCGCCGCCGCCCAGCAATTGCGCGAACGCCTTGCAGAAAATGCCGACAAGCTGGACGCGACCACGCTGTCACTGGAGAAGGCGTTGGCCGAGGCTGAGGAGCGTCTGACACTGCTCGCCGCCGCCGATGCCGCGCGGACCCGGCTCGAGGCCGAGATGGCGGCACGGGGCGAAACGCTGGCCGAGCTTGAAGCCCGGCTGGCGGAGGAGCAGCGCCGCCGCGCGGCAACCGAGGACACAGCCACGCAACGCCAGACCGCTTTTGACCGCGAAGCCGCCCTGCGCGCGCTGGCCGAGTCCGAACTCGCCTCCGCCCGCGCCCAGACCCTGGAAGAGCAGCAGCGGGTCGCCCTGCTGACCGCTGAGGTCAACGAGCTGCAAAAACAGATCGGCGCCCTGGAAAGCACGCTGGCGGTCTCGGAACAGCAGGACGCGGCCGATCAGATCCAGATCTCGCAACTCGGCGAACGGTTGAACGCGGCCCTGGCTCGCCGTGTGGCGGTCGAGGCGGAAAAGGCCGCGCTGGAGGCCGAGAACGCGGCCCTGCTGGCCGAGCAGGTCGACCGGCTCGAACAGGTCCGGTCGATCTTCCTCGAACGGGTCGAGGCCGCGCTGAGCGGGCGCGAAGGCATCCGCCGCGTCGGCGACCGTTTTGTCTTTCAATCCGAGATCCTGTTCGGCCCCGGCTCGGCAACCCTCGGCCCCGCGGGTCAGGCCGAGCTGACCAATCTGGGCGCCGTGGTCCGCGATGTAGCCCGCGACCTGCCCGAGGACGTCAATTGGATCCTGCGGATCGACGGGCATACAGACCGGATACCCCTCTCGGGCCAGGGACAATTCGCCAATAACTGGGAGTTGAGCCAGGCAAGGGCGCTGTCGGTCGTCACCTATCTGATCGATCAGGAAGGCGTCCCTCCGGATCGCCTGGCCGCCACAGGTTTCGGCGAGTACCAGCCAGTCGATACCGGCGGCTCGCCCGCGGCACT
>JBCBIS010000279.1:0-3970 GCA_038524325.1 Pseudomonadota bacterium | reverse complement strand
GCAATGTAATTTGGTTTGGCTTTTGCCTCAAGTAACTTCACCTGCGTGGTGCCGTGACTTTGACTTAGAGTGCGACTTCTAGTGTTGTAGTTTGTCTACATGTCATTCTACGGTGTATGGCTGTATGTATCTACCTCTTCTCCCCGGATTTTTCAGGGACAATGACGGCGAACACCGCTTGATCACCAAGTCCCAGGCAAAAGAGGACTACCTCCTGCGCGACGTGGACCTCGAGAAGAGAGAGCCGCCGCTGCGCTACTTCACTCGCCGGAACCCGCACAACCCGATGTGGGGCGAGATGCGGCTCTACCTCGATGCCGACATCACCATGGAACCCGCGATGCTCGCCCAGCTCTGCGCCGTGCTGGACCGGCCCGAGCCTGCCTATGCCAGCGGACGGCTGGTCGTCGCCCCGGCGAAAAGCTGGGTCACCCGCAAGTTCATGACGCTGTGGCAACGCCTGCCCTTCATGACCCGCTCCGGCGTCACGGGCGCGGGACTGTTCGCCGTCAACGCCGCCGGGCGGCTGCGCTGGGGCGAATTCCCCCGGATCATCGCCGATGACAGCTATGTGCGCCTGCAATTCAGTCCGGAAGAACGCCACGGCGTGCCTGCCCGCTATCTCTGGCCCGCGGTCGAGGGGTTCAGCGCCCTCGTCCGGGTCCGACGTCGTCAGGATGCCGGTGGCCGCGAGATTGCCGAGACCTATCCCGAACTGGTGCAGAACGAGGGCAAGCCACCCGTCCACCCGACCGATCACCTGAGGCTGTTTCTCGGCACCCCGGTCAGCTACCTGGTCTATGTCACGGTCATGCTGGCGGTGAAATTTGGCGACTCGGGCAAACAGACCGGGTGGAGCCGCGGGCGCTAGGCGCAGCGGTAGAACTCAGGCAGGATCAGCCCCCACAACCGAACTTTCAGGTTTCAGAACCACTCTCACCCCGCGCCCGTGGCGCACTCGGACATCACGTTCATCGGCGATCCTTGTAGAAGGACGTCAAATCCTCCTCGGTCACGACCCACCCGGAAGTCGGACCGGACACGCCAACACGTTCGGGCACAAGCGCTAGCCTTTTGGACCGCAGTTTCACGAACTTGTAGTATGATACCACTCCGACAGCGGACGCAGCAGCCCCCGCCGCAAACCCCAATGAAAAGAACAAGATATTTCGCCGACCAAACATCAGAATTTTGCCTCGATATGCTCTGCGAGCCGCATCGACAATGCCGTGATCGTCAGGGTCGGATTCGCACAACCCCCCGTCGTGAAGACAGATGACCCGGCAATATAAAGGTTCTCGTAACCATGTACGCGGCAGTCGCTGTCGACCACACTGTTTTCGGGATCATTGCCCATCCGGGTTGTGCACATGTAATGCCCTCCACCATAGTAATCGCGGAAAATCGCGGTGTCATCGATCCAGACTCGCCCGGACTCTTCCAAGGTTAGGCGCTGACCAAGCCGGGTCAGACATGTTTGGATAGCGACGAAGGCGCGGTCATCGATAACGCACCTGATCTTGAGTTTTGGAAGGCCAGACGCCGTCAGCTCCGGGGCAATCTCGATGCGATTATCTGCATCCGGTTTCATCTCGGACCGATCGGTGATGCTGAAGGCGCGCACCTCTGGCTGCAATCGGGATACAAGATGCTGGGTAAAGTCGTCGGTCGGAATCTCCGATAGCGTTGTCAGTGACAACGAGACCGCATATCCGCCGATCTCATCATAAAGCGCGTCGCTCGGCTGTATTGCATCGACGAAATTACCCATGAAGACGGACGGCCTCGGAAACTCTACCTTCGAGGACATCAGCACCATCCCACAGTCGTTCACGTGCGGATGGTCACACAGGTACCGACCGACCTGGTCCCTGACATTTCCGACCGCAAAGTCCTCGCCGTCGCGCGAGGCCAGCAGGATCTGCGGATTCCCCAAACCTCCGGCGCACAGGATCACCTGGGTCCACGCGCTGACATCGAGCATTGATGTCCGTTGCGACTGATGCTCGAAGAGTCTGAGACCGATTATCGTGTCTCTGGCCGGCGACTGAAAAAGACGCACGGCGCTGGTATTCGTCAGTACGTCAATACTTTTGTTGTTTGTGAAGAAATCCAAGTAGTTCTGACCATACCTTACGATCTCCCCGATTGAAAATGGCTTGTAGTGGAAGTCCGAATTCAGAGCCTCTGAAAAGTCGAGAAAGTCTATACTGCGCAAATGTTCTTCGTACGCAGCACGGTAGAAGCCTTTGAGATCGGATAACCCTATCGGCCACTCCCTGAAATCACGTTCATCCAGAGGCATGCACCATCCAGCCCAGATCCCAGAGGTCCCACCAAGGGCTCTCATCCAGTGGAACGGCCAGTGCTCGGGAGGAAAATGGCCCGATGCCGAAATAACGTTCAAGTTTTCCTGACGGTCCGCATCGAACTCAAAGCCACCGCTTTCAAGCATGAGAATTTTGCGGCCTGCCTCGGCGAGTTTCCTGGCCAGAACAGCTCCAGCCGGTCCGGAACCAACGATGATACAATCGTACGCCTGCGGCTGCACCTTGTCGGACGTAATGATCACCAGCGCAGCCCTCCAAAACTGACAATGCCCATATCCCGTGAGACACTCGGGATCTTATGATCCAATATCATTGCAAACGGTTTTCAGAGTGTCTCTATCGCAGCGCCGATTAAGGCAAGAAAGGTTAACCAGAACTACTGGTTTTCCGGTCCACCGAAGCCGCCATCCGCCCGCCCAGCCACTCGGCCAGGGTGCGCAGGCCCGGTTCGTCGACATGGGCCAGGCCCTCGATCTCGACCGTCACGCGGCTCTCGTTCGGGCGCTTGCGGGCCACCACCCGCATCCCGTCCGGGCCGTCCCAGGCGGCCTTCAGGGGCGGCGCGTCCGAGACCGCGGCGAACGGCACATCGCCGCGCGCGACCGAGCTCAGGATCGCCAGTTCCTCGGCCTCGGTCCGGTCGCCCTGCCCGTCCAGCATCAGGACCAGCTCGGCGCCTGCCCCGTCCTCGCGGATCCGCTTGGCCAGTTGCAGGCCCAGCCGCTCGCCGATCGCTTCCGGATATCGCAGCCGCTCGCCCAGCGTCTGATAGATCGTCACGAAACAGCGGATCTTGTAGCGCCGGTTGCGGTTCGAGCTTGCGAACAGCGTGTCGACGGCGATGTCGGCATCGTCGAAGATGCCCTCCCCGGCCGCGATCGCCGCGATGCGCCCGCGCTCGAAGAAGCTGATGCCCGAGCGGACCTCGTTCTCCTCGATCATCGCAATCAGGTTGTCGACGGCCGCGCGTGCCGGGCGGATCAGTGCGAGCACCAGCGCAAACCGGTCCTCGCCGGTCTCGTCCAGCAGTTCGCGCAAGGCCGAGACCCGGCGCAGGCCCGAGATCAGGCCATAGCGCGGGCTGGCCTCCGCACCCAGATCGGTCAGCTCGATCGGCGTCTGCTGGCCACGCGCGGTCAGCGAGGCCTTCAAGGTGGCCCAGTCCTCGCCGTCGCGGTTCAGCGCCCGGCGGTCGCGGGTCAGATGGCCGAGATCGATCTGGTCCAGGTCGACGGCGACGATCACCCTGCCCTCGGCCTCGGCGGTATCGTGTGCGGCCCCCTTGCCGGTCAGCGTCTCGACCTCGGCGCGCAGACGGCGGATCTCGGCGTCGATCTCCTGGCCAACACCGGCGGCCATGCGCGCAATCGGCGGTCCGGCCTGGGGACGCGCGGCGGTCTGCTCGGCCAGTTTCTCGGCGGCGTCACGCGCGCGAGACGCGGCTTCGGGATCGATGCGGCCCAGGCGCTTGCGGCTCATGGATGTGTCTCCGATTGGCGTGCCAAACCTCGCCCCGCGCCCGGCCCGGAATCAAGGCGCGCAGCGCCGCCGGGCCTCGCCCGCGATCCGCGCGTTCTCACCCTTGGGGTCGATGACCAGGACGGAGCGGTCCACGGCCAGCAGGTTGGGGATCACGGTGC
>JBCBIS010000278.1:0-4057 GCA_038524325.1 Pseudomonadota bacterium | reverse complement strand
TCGGCGATAGCGGCTTCGCAGCGACGGTCAAACAAAAGGTCGGTCCGGTCTCGGCGACGTTCAAAGGCCAGGTCGAACTGAGCAATATCGTCGTTGGCGAAAGCTACACGATCTCGGGCGAGGGCAAGGGCGGGGCCGCGGGGTTCGCCAAAGGCGGCGCCGATGTGAAGCTGGAGGAGGCCGAGGACGGCACCAGGCTGAGCTATGACGTCGAGGCCAAGGTGGGCGGCAAGCTGGCGCAACTGGGCGGCCGGCTGATCGACGGCTTCGCCAAGAAGATGGCCGATCAGTTCTTCACCGATTTCCAGGCCCATGTGGAAGGTCCGAAAGAGGACCCGGCCCCCGAAGAAGCCCCTGAGGCCGCCGAGGACGCCCCGGCAGAGGGCGACGAGAAAAAGAGCTGGCTCGGCCGTATTCTCGGCTGAGCCCCGACCAGCGAATACGCCCGCTGACCCGGGCGAAGCCAAGGAGGAAACCAAGATGACAACCGTCTCGATGACCGTGAACGGCAAGGCCGTCTCCGGCGAGGTCGAGGGCCGCACCCTGCTGGTGCAGTTCCTGCGCGAGGGTCTGGGGCTGACCGGCACCCATGTGGGCTGTGACACCTCGCAATGCGGCGCCTGCGTGGTGCACGTGAACGGCGAAAGCGTGAAGGCCTGCGCCACCCTGGCCGTGGCCTGCGACGGTGCCGAGGTGGCGACCATCGAGGGGATGGCGAATGATGACGGCTCGCTGGGCGTGATCCAGCAGGCGTTTCAGGACCATCACGGCCTGCAATGCGGCTTCTGCACGCCGGGGATGGTGATGTCGGCCGCGGATCTTCTGCAGAAGAACCCGACCCCCAGCGAGCACGAGATCCGCGAGTGGCTGGAGGGCAATATCTGCCGTTGCACCGGCTACCATAACATCGTGAAGTCGATCCAGGCCGCCTCTGCCGTGATGAGCGGTCAGGCCCAGGCAGCCGAGTAAGCGGATGTCGCCCGAGCTTTTCTGGATGGCTGCGGTGGCGGTGATGACGGCTCTCCTCTGGGTCCCGTACATCCTGTCCGTGCTGATCGAGATGGGCCCGGTCAATGCGCTCACCGGCCGGGTCGGCGACGATCCAGGGCAGACGGCTTGGGCCGCGCGGGCGCAGCATGCACATCGCAATGCAATCGAGAACCTCGTGGTGTTCGCCCCGCTGGCCATCGGTGTCCATGTGGCCGGGGCGGGTACCGAGACGACAGCGCTGGCGGCGATGATCTATTTCTGGGCCCGCCTCGCGCATTACGTCGTCTATTGCGCGGGGATCCCGGTGGTCCGCACGCTGATTTTCGCCGTGGGAGTCCTCTGTCAGGTCACTCTCGGGGTGGCTCTGCTTGGCGCGGCGCCGGTCTGACGGCGCGCGCCACGAACTGATCGCGCAGGCGGCTCGGCCCCTGCACCTCTCGCGCCCCTGGGCGCGGGCCACAGAAAAGGGAAAGGAAACGAGAGATGCCAAAGGATCAAGGGATCGGCGCCAGTTCGAAGCGTCGCGAGGATATCCGGTTTCTGACCGGAAAAGGTCAGTACACCGACGATATCAACCGGCCGGGCCAGACCTATGCCTATATCCTGCGCTCGAACGTGGCGCATGGGTCGATCGACACGCTCGACACAAGTGCTGCCTCGGCGGCGCCGGGCGTGGTGCGGATCTTCACCGCGGCGGATATGGAGGGGCTAGGCGGCGTGCCCTGCGGCTGGCAGGTCACCGACAAAGACGGCGAGCCGATGAAGGAGCCCAAGCACCCGATCCTCGCCGAGGGCAAGGTGCGCCATGTCGGCGACCCGATCGCAGTGGTCGTCGCCGAGACGCTGGAACAGGCGAAAGACGCCGCCGAGATGATCGATCTCGACATCTCGGAGCTGCCCGCGAATATCGACATGGCCTCGGCCTTGGCAAGCGGCTCGCTGGTCCATGACGATGTGCCGGGTAACCTCTGCTTCGACTGGGAATTCGTGGCCGAGAATAAGGACGCCGTGGATGCCGCCATCGCCGGCGCCCATCATGTCACGACACTGGAGCTGACCAATCAGCGCCTTGTCGCCAACCCGATGGAGCCGCGCTGTGCCATTGGCGAGTACAATCGGGCGACCGATGAGCACACGCTCTACACCACCTCGCAGAACCCGCATGTGATCCGGCTGTTGATGGGCGCCTTCGTCCTCTCGATCCCCGAGCACAAGCTGCGGGTCGTGGCCCCCGATGTGGGCGGCGGCTTTGGCACCAAAATCTATCACTATGCCGAGGAAGCCTTCGTCACCTGGGCCTCGAAACAGATCAACCGCCCGATCAAATGGACGGCGGATCGCTCGGAGAGCTTTATCTCCGACGCGCAGGGCCGCGACCATGTCACCAAGGTCGAGCTGGCGCTGGATGCGGACGGCAAGTTCCTGGCGCTGCGCTGCTCGACCCTGGCAAATATGGGGGCGTATCTGAGCACCTTCGCGCCCTGTGTGCCGACTTGGCTGCACGGCACGCTGCTGGCCGGGAACTATCAGACGCCGCTGATCTTCACCAATGTGAAGGCGGTCTTCACCAACACCGTGCCGGTCGATGCCTATCGCGGAGCCGGGCGGCCCGAGGCGACCTATCAGCTCGAGCGGACCATCGACAAAGCGGCGCGCGAGATGGGGATCGACCCGGTCGAGCTGCGCCGGCGCAACTTCATCCAGCCGGATCAGTACCCCTATGCCACGCCGGTCGCCGTCGAATATGACAGCGGCGACTATGGCGCGGTGATGGACAAGGCGCTGGAGCTGGCCGACCGCGATGGGTTCGAGGCCCGCAAAGCCGAAAGTGCTGCGCGCGGCAAGCTGCGTGGCATGGGCATTTGCTCCTATATCGAGGCGTGCGGGATTGCCCCCTCGACGCTGGTCGGCGCGCTGGGCGCCCGGGCGGGCCTCTACGAAGCGGCGACGGTGCGGGTGAACCCGACCGGCTCGGTGACCGTTTTGACCGGCAGCCACAGCCACGGGCAGGGGCACGAGACGACCTTCGCTCAGGTCGTGGCCGACCGGCTGGGATGCGACGAGGGCAATATCGAGATCGTCCATGGCGACACCTCGAAAATTCCCTTCGGCATGGGCACCTATGGCTCGCGCAGCCTTGCCGTTGGCGGCTCGGCCATCGTCAAATCGGTCGACAAGATCGTCGCCAAGGCCACGAAGATCGCCGCCCATTTGATGGAAGCCTCCGAGGCTGATGTCGAGTTCAAGGATGGCGCCTTCAGCGTGGCCGGCACCGACAAATCGGTCGCCTGGGGCGATGTCGCCCTGACCGCCTATGTCCCGCATAACTTCCCGCACGAGACGCTGGAGCCGGGGCTGGAGGAGACCTCGTTCTATGACCCGGCGAACTTCACCTATCCGGCAGGGGCCTATATCTGCGAAGTCGAGGTCGATCCTGAAACCGGTCAGGTCGAGATCCTGAATTTCACCGCCGCCGATGATTTCGGCAATGTGGTCAATCCGATGATCGTCGAGGGTCAGGTCCATGGCGGGCTGGCCCAAGGCATCGGGCAGGCGATGTTGGAAAGCTGTGTCTATGATGGCGACGGGCAGTTGGTCTCGGCCAGCTATATGGATTACGCCATGCCCCGGGCCGATGATCTGCCGGTCTTCCAGGTCGATCATTCCAGCTGCACCCCCTGCACCCACAATCCGCTGGGCGTGAAGGGCTGCGGCGAGGCCGGGGCCATCGGCTCTCCGCCCGCGCTGGTCAACGCCGTGATCGACGCGCTGGCGGGCCACGGTGTCACCCATATCGATATGCCCCTGACGCCCAAGCGCGTCTGGGAAGCCATGCAGAACTGAGGAGCGACGCGCATGTATAACTTCGACTATCAGAAAGCAGGCACGGTCGCGGATGCTGTCTCGGCCCTGGCCGACGAAGACGCCCAGGCGCTCTCCGGCGGGCAGACCCTGCTGCCGACGCTGAAACAGCGGCTCGGCCAGCCCTCGAAGCTGGTCGATCTGAGCCGCATCGCCGAGATGCAGGGGATCGACATGGCGCACGGCGCCTTTGATGGTCACGCTG
>JBCBIS010000277.1:0-4080 GCA_038524325.1 Pseudomonadota bacterium | reverse complement strand
CAGCTGCACCGCCGCCAACGCAGCCGTCGCCCGCGCCTCACGCCGCAACTCGATCGCCGAGATCAGGCTCTGCTCGGCAATCGCCACCTCGCTGCGCAAGCGTTCAAATTCGTTCTGCAGATCCGAGAGATCGGCATTCTCCGAACTGCCGATCTTGGCACGCAGATCGCGGATCTGCAGTTCCAGATTGTCGATATCGTTCTGCAGGGCCTGCCAACGCGGGCTGTCGAGCTGCAAGCGGTTCTGGCGCAGCTTCAGGACCGAGATCTGTTCCTCGATGCTGGCGATCTGTTCCTCGACCTGTGCGGTCGTCCGGTCGGGCGAAGACAGCCTCGTCTCGCGCCGGAACTGCTCCAAAGCATCGCGCCTGAGATCCAACAGCGCTTCCGCTTCGTCCACCTCTCCGTTCACATAGGCCAGCGTCTCGGCCTGCGACTCGGCCGAGAGCGCATCGACCACCTCACGCATCTGGGCGGCCAGGGCACGCGCCACCGCCTGAGCGTCTTCGGGGCGATACAATCCGATGCTGACCATCGAGATCCCGGTGATGACGTCGAAGCGCACATCGACGGCCCCGCGCCAATAATCGATGAGCTCCTCGGGCGGCAGATCGGGGCGGTAGCGGCGGATCGGGTCTCCGCCATCCCGCCCCAGCATCTCTCGCAAATCGACCCGAGCTTCGAGATCTTGCATCGCCTGGACGCTGGTGATGTAATCCTCGAGGATAAAGCTGTCCTGCGCGGCCTGCATGGCCGAGGGATCGCGCAGCCCGCCTCCCCCCTGGCCGCTGTCGCCCGCCACCGTGCCCTGGCGCAGCGCGTACCGGAACTCGGTCACATACCGCTCGGCTGCCACGAACCCGAAATACCAGGTCGCCGCGGCCATCGGAGCGACCACGAGAAGCAGAAAGCCCAGAACGGCCCCGAGATAGTTGCGCCGCGGCATGTCGATCGGCGGCAAGGGTTCGGCACCGCCGGCTTCGGCCCCGCCTGTCCGAAGATCGTTGCTGTCGGTCATCTCATCCTTCGCCTGCGCCCGCCTTGCTACGGCCTCTAACAGAGGCTAAAGCAGAGGCGCAACCGGAATGAGGACGCGGTCGATGCGGAGAATGCTCCCCGAAAACGCCGCTTTAGCCCCGATTTGAGGCCCCTGGCAAAGGGCGGCATGGCGGGTGATCTGCTGAACCGGCTCAACCTGATCTGGGTGCTGTTCTGGCACCAGTTCATGCCCAAACGCCCGCGCGAAAGCATGAAGCTCGCCTGGGTGTTTCTCGAGCCGATGGGGCAGTTGGCGGTGCTGATCGTCCTGTTTGCTCTGATCGGTCGGTCAGGCGGCTATGGGCGCAGTTTCGCGCTTTTCCTGCTCAGCGGGATCGTGGCGCTGCAGATCTTCACCCGGGGCTCGGGCCAGATCGCGGTCAGTGTCGAGCGGGCGAACTCCGCCCGGAGGCTGCCGCAGACCGGGCTGTTTCACGAGCCTGTGGCAGGTCTGTTCTTCCACTGGCTGACAGCGGCGATTTATACACCTGTGCTGGCCTATCTGATCTGGTGGTGGTACCGGGTCGATGTGATCCCCGCCCATCCCGAACGTGTGCTTCTGGCGCTTTTCGCCACCGGCATGCTCGCCTTCGGCGTGGGTCTGATCCGGGGCTATTGCCTGCGGTTCCTGCCAATGGCCGAGCGTGTGTTCAAAACCTCTATCCGCGGGTTGATCCTGATCTCGGGCGTCTTTTTCATGCCCAGCTGGCTGCCGCCGTCCTATCGGGATGTGATCTGGTACAACCCGGTCCTGCACGCGATCGAGCTGACCCGGACGGGGGTCTATCTGGACTATCCCACGACCGTCTTCTCGCCGGGATATCTGACGGCCTGGTGCATCGGCTCGGTTGCTTTCGGCATGGCGCTGGTCTGGACCAACCGCAAGCGGCTGCGGGAATGAGGCCACTGAACGCCTTCTCCGGCGGGATGTTTCGGGCACGACACCGCCGGATCTTAGAGTTGGCCGGGTGGCAGGTCCGGTTTGGCTGGCCCGGTGCTGCGGGGCATGTCGGTGTCTGGGGCCAACGCCCGGTCTCGGCCCGCGGGCGATGGGTGGCGAGGACGACCGGTGCCGCGCTGATCACCGTTGAGGACGGATTTCTCCGCTCGGTCAATCCGGGAGCGTCGGGCGAGGCGCCGTTGAGCCTGGTGATCGACGATCTCGGGATCTACTACGACGCGGCGCGGCCCTCGCGGCTGGAGCGGCTGATCGATGCTGGCCGGACCGACCCGGCTGCACCGCAACTCATGGCCCGGTTGCAGGCCACCGGTCTGTCGAAATACACGCCCATGTCCCGAGACGCCTCCGCACCGCCGCCCCGGGGGTATGGGCTGATCATCGACCAAACCCGGGGCGATTGCTCGATCACAGGCGGCTTGGCCCGCGAGGAGCGCTTCCACGAGATGCTGGCCACCGCACGGGCCGAGATGCCCGGAACGCCCCTGGTCATCCGCACCCATCCCGATTGCGCTTCCGGGCGAAAAGCCGGGCATTTCACCCGGGCCGATCTGCGCGAGGGCGAGACATTGTTCGACAAGCCCTGCAATCCCTGGCCCCTGCTGGAAGGCGCGAAGCGGATCTTCACGATCTCCTCGCAGCTTGGCTTCGAAGCGCTGATCGCCGGCCGAGAGGTCACCTGTTTCGGGCGCCCGTTCTACGCGGGCTGGGGGCTGACCGATGACCGATGCCCGGGCCCTCGGCGCGGCAAAGACCGCAGCCTCGAGCAGCTTTTCACCGCGGCCTATCTCGATTATCCGGTCTATTACGACCTCTGGCGCGACCGACTGACCGGCTGCGCCGAGACCATCGAGGCCCTCGCCCTGCTGACCGGGCGCGCGAGCAGCCCGGAACGGGCCGGACTGGTGCTCAGCGGGTTTCGGAGCTGGAAACGGCGCAACGCCCTGCGCTTTGCCGCTCGCCTGCCCCGAAAGCCGCTGTTCCGCGACCCGCCTGAGGCCGCTCTGGACGCCGCGCGCCGCAACGGGGCCGCGCTGTGGGTCTGGGCGGGCAAGGCGCCGGCGAGGATCCTCGACCAGGCCAGAACACACAATGTGAAGGCCGCTCTGGTCGAGGATGGCTTCATCCGCTCCGCTGGTCTCGGCGCTGGCCTCGTGGACGCTGCGTCTCTCGTGGTCGACGATCTGGGGATCTATTACGACCCCACGCGCCCGAGCCGCCTGGAACATCTGATCTCCACCGCGGCAGAGCTCCCGCCGGGCGGCCCGGAAATCGCCCGGGCCGAGGCATTGATGGCCCAGATCCGGACCACCGGGGTCAGCAAATACAATATCGGGCACGCCTCGGCGCCGGACCTGCCCCGCGACCGAAAGATCATCCTGGTCCCCGGTCAGGTCGAGGACGATGCCTCGATCCGTCTCGGCACCACAGAGATCGCCGATAACAGGGCCCTCCTGACAGCGGCACGGCAGGCGACCGACGGTTTCCTGATCTATAAACCCCATCCCGATGTCGAGGCCGGACTGCGCCCGGGCCACGTTGCCGATGCCGGCGAGATCGCCGATCACGTCGCCCGCAACGCCGACCCGCATACCCTGCTAACCCGCGCCGACGAGGTCTGGACCATGACCTCGCTGATGGGCTTCGAAGCCCTGATCCGCGGGAAACGGGTCACCTGCCTCGGGCGGCCGTTCTATGCGGGCTGGGGTTTGACCCAGGACCTCGCCCCCGTGCCGCGTCGCACCGCCCGGCCCAGCCTGGCCGCCCTGGTCTGGGCCGCGCTGATCGCCTATCCGCGCTATGTCGATCCGCTGACCCGCCTGCCCTGCCCACCGGAAGTCCTGATCGAACGGCTCGCCATGGGCCGGCTGCCCGCCCAGCCCCCGGGCCGGCGTCTGCTCGCCAAGCTGCAAGGCTGGAGCGCCGGGCATGGCCTGATCTTCTGGCGCTGAGACCGGCCGCGCCACGCCCCCGCTTGCGCCCGAACCGCTGCTCTGCCACCGTCGCCCGCACAGGAGGCCGCCATGACCCATACCCGTATCCGACCGTTCAACACCGCCGACACCTATCCTGAGCAAAATCTCT
>JBCBIS010000276.1:0-4104 GCA_038524325.1 Pseudomonadota bacterium | reverse complement strand
GGTCGCGACCGAACTGGGCGCCGGGCTGCATGGCCGCGTCGTGATCCTGCCCGAGGGCGCCGTGGGTCGCTATATGTCCCTCGGGAACGCGAATGGCCCTGTGGTGCTGCGGCCCTGTCTGGAGGAGGCCGAGATGGTCTTCGGCCATATCACGCCGGCCCGCTCCGAGGCGTTGATGCGGCTCGATCTTGGCTCCGGCCCCGGTATGCTCGCCTTCGGTGCGGCGGATCCTGAGAGGTTTGGGCCGGATCAGGGGATCGATCTGCTGACCTTCACGGCAGGCGTGGTTCAGCGGCTTCTGGTCGGTCACCTGGCACGGGGCGATTGAGCCAGCGCGCGGAAATCGAGATCTCGCTGGGCGCGCTCGACCTGATTCATCGATGGTGCGCGCAACTGACCGCGGTGCGTGGTCTCGACCCGAAGACAGTGGATGTCTATCGCCATGCAGCGACCTCCTATCTGGGGTTTTTGTCGCGCCATCTGGGCGGTCCGGTCGGTAGGGACGATCTGGGCGCGATCTCGCTGACCGATCTCCGGGCCTGGATGGCAGCGGCCCGGGGGCGCGGGCTGTCGGCGCGCAGCCTGGCCAAGGAGATCTCGGCGCTCAGGTCCTTCCACGCCTGGCTGGAGGAGGCGGAACGGATCGCCTGCCCCGCCATCGACGCCCTCCGCAGCCCCAAGGTCGCACATCGCCTGCCCCGCCCGGTGCCGGCGGACGATGCGCGCGCCCTGCTCGACACGGTCAGCCTGGGCAAGCAGACTTGGATCATCGCCCGCGACCGGGCCGTGCTGACCCTGCTCTGGGGGGCGGGGCTGCGCATCTCCGAGGCCTTGAGCCTGCGCCAGCGTGACGCGCCACTGGGCGAGGTGCTCCGGATCACCGGGAAACGGGGCAAGATGCGAGAGGTCCCGGTGCTGCCGGTTGCCCGGGCCGCTGTCGAGACCTATCGCGCTCTCAGCCCCTTCGCGCCCGTGCCCAACGACGCGCTCTTCCTCGGCGCCCGCGGCGGCGCGCTCGACCGAAGAGCGATCTCGGGTGCCATGGCCGAGGCGCGGCTCGCGCTTGGCCTGCCCGCCAGCGCCACCCCGCACGCCCTGCGCCATGCCTTCGCCACGCAACTCCTCGCCGCCGGAGGGGACCTGCGCGCCATCCAGGAACTGCTCGGCCATGCCAGCCTGACCTCGACCCAGATCTATACCGAGGTCGACGAGGCGCGCCTCCTCGACGCCTACCACAACAGCCATCCCCGCGCCGACGCAACGTGATGTGCTGAAATGCGTAGAGAACGTCGAAGTATCCTGAACGCGTGCCGTCTCGGCCCTGACCAGATGAGGGGCATCGGGCCGCGCTCTCACTCGCCGGCCCAGATCGTAACGTGAAGCAGGCGAGTTCCGATGAACGCTTTCCCAGTCGCCATGCGGGCTGCCAAGCCCCTCGAGGGCCGCTAGACCGGCGCCAGAACCGACTTTTCCGTTCTGGACGAGGCCGGGTTGCACACTCTGTTCGGCAGATCCGGTGAGCACTAGGTGCTGAAACCGCTTTTCATCTCTGGCCATGATGGGGTCGGAGCGGCCTTGGGGTTGGAAAGCTTGAAGCTCACCGCCAAGTAACGCGGCGCGCCAGCGCCCCGTGCCCGTTGCAATCCAGACTTAAATCGCCGCCTTCAGCGCATCCATCTGCCGGGTCAGCGCCTTGATCTGATCCTCGCTCTTCAACTGTCCAGCCTCGTCAAACGCGGCGCTGGAGTTGCCAATGTTCACCTCTTGCGCCGTGACCAGCTTCACCTTGAAGGGGATCAGGTAGAGATACATCATCGACATCGCGCGCTGGCCGCCCGCGCCGCCAGCGGCTGCGGACAGAACGGCGACCGGCTTGTCCACCATCGGTGCTGGCCGCGGTCGGCTCACCCAATCGAGCATGTTCTTCATCACGCCCGAGGGACCCTTGTTATACTCGGTCGTCGACATCACGATCGCGTCGGCCGCCCAGATTTGATCGATGATCGTCTGGACCGGGGCGGGCATGCCCTCGGCCTCGACATCCTCATTGAAGAGCGGCAGGTCCATGTCGGCGAAAACGAACTCGGCAGGGGCTGCAATCCGCGCTGCTTCGCGCACCAGCATGGAGTTTGTGCTGCCTTTGCGCAGTGATCCCGAGATCCCCAAAAGTTTCATGTTTCTTTCCCCGTTCTCATATCGGCCGGTGCGCCCGCAGGGCAGCTGTGGACCGACACACAATTCTGCACTAGCGGGAATAAGCGAGAATATCCGGGAAGGGGTGGGATAAGGAGTTGGAAAGTGGAGAGAAAACGGCAAGAGCGAGCAGCGACATGGAAAACCCCAAATTTGCAGTGGAGGCCGAGGATGACAGCTGATGGCGTGGTGAGCAAGTGAAAGGCCGTCGGTGTTCAAACAGTGTTCGAATAGTGTTTAACCGTCTGAAAAATCGGCCTTAATCGGCCTGCCGAGAAGGTGAAAATGGCACGTTCTGAAAATTCGAACTTGGACGCTGAGCGCGTTTCGCGTCCATGTTCGGACCATCGCGTCCAAGAAAGCGAATATCGACATTAAAACAGAGACTTAGTATTTTAACAGCCCGCGGACATACCGATAAGAAGGTGGACGCTATTTCGCCGGAAACTGATGTTCTGCCGTGGTCGGCATGAGCGAATATTGGCCGCCGTCCACATAGACTGGCCGGGTGACTTCATCGATCAGCATATTGCAAAGATGGGGGCGGCCGAGTGTGCCTGCGATCTGGATCATGTCGCGGGACAAACCGGCCAGGAAGACGTCGAGGCTCGGATGGTCGCGCAAGCCTGCGTTGTCCATCAACCGCTCGGCCAGGATCATGTCCGGGGATGCCGGCGGGCAGATTTCTTGCGCCGACATCCCCCAGTAGATCGTGCGCGCAATGAACCGCTGATCTGATGATAGATCAGAGTCGGGAACCATGGGAGAGTTGATCGATAGCGCCGCATTCATCTGGGCGTGGAGATCTGCCATTCGCACCATCCCCGACAGCTGATCCATCGTGCGATGGCAAGTCAGGTAAAGGCCGTTCTGTCGCGCATCCTGTTCGATAATGCTGGTCACAGAGTATGCAACACCTCTGAACAGCCCGTTGGATGTTAAGGCGTCGAGATCGACGCCCAGCGAGGCGGCGATCGACGCCGCAGTTGTTTCATCGAGATCGACGCCATCGCAGTTGCGATCGAGCCAGAGCGCTTTCGCGAAAATCCCTTCGAGAGCGGCCTGGTTGCGGGCGGATGCAGGCGTGGTCAGGCCGATGCAAGCCGCAATCGCGACGGCGAACGAGAGCGCGGCAGCGAAGCCAAATTTCATCATGTCTCTATTCCTTTTTCCAAGTCGTGAAGCGTCTTTGAAAGGTCTTCCAGGCACAGTTTTGCGGCGTTCAAAGCTGTCTTGAAATGGCGCTGATCTGGCGTCTGGGCAAGGGCGCCGCAAAAAGCAGGGGGTGGTGGCGTCCGACCGGTCCATGTGATTGGCAAAACCCGACGGAGGCTTTGAGGCGCCCTCTCATCAATCATTTGGGAACCATTGCGTCTGAACCGATACCAACCTTTTTCAGTTTCTCCGTCGAAGCGGCCTATCGAGACCCTACCTTCGCTGTCCTCGATGAAAACCAGGTCTTCGACTTGGAGATCGGCGAGAGGCTCAACCATTAGGTATGCGCCCGCTCTGATCGCTTCGACATCAAACGTGAGTTGCAAGAAAAAGGTGGAGCCCGGCAGATCTTGCGAGCTGGACGACCAGCCATCTTCGTCTGGCTCGGCCATTTCAAAGATCCCTGCCATCTCTTGAAAGCCTGAATTCTCGGCCGGGGATCCCTGTTGACGAGTAGGGTCGGCATTCGCTCCATCGCGCGGCTCGCCGAAATAAAACTCGAGACCCGTCGCCTCAGCCAGCCGTTCGAGCTTTACCGCTGAAGGCACAGATCCGCGGCGGAGGTTTTGCAAGGCGGAGTTATCAGCATCTGGACCGAATGCACGTCTGCTCAGCTCGATCTGAGAGATCCCCAGAGAGCGGCGGCGATCTTCAATGATCCGAAACAACGATCCGGGGTCGAGCATGGTGTAATTA
>JBCBIS010000275.1:0-4128 GCA_038524325.1 Pseudomonadota bacterium | reverse complement strand
GTCTCGGCAGCGACGAAGCGCGCCGGCGAAATCGCTTCGTGCTGGGTAACTTTGCCAAGAGCGCGCCGGAGGGGGCGTATCGCCTCGCCTCCCCTCTGCCTGCGGATGATGCGTTGGAGGCGGCTCTGGGCTGGCATCTGGGGCGATACCGGTTCACGCGCTATAAATCCTCCACCGAGAGTCAGGCCACACTCGCCCCGCCCGATGGGGTGGATCCCGCCCGGCTCGACGCCCTGGTGGCGGGCAGCGTGCTGGCGCGGGATCTGATCAACACCCCGGCCCGCGATATGGGCCCGGACGACCTGGAAGCGGCGGCTCGGACCCTCGCCGAGGCCCATGGCGCCACGGTCAATACGATCTCCGGAGAAGAGCTGCAGCGGGAATTCCCGCTGATCCACACGGTGGGACAGGCCGCCGCCCGCCCCCCCAGGCTGATCGACCTGACTTGGGGGATCGGGCCGAGCGTGACCCTGGTCGGCAAGGGCGTGTGCTTCGATACCGGGGGGCTCAACCTCAAGCCTGCTAACGGCATGGGGCTGATGAAGAAAGATATGGGCGGCGCGGCGAATGTCCTCGCCCTGGCGCATATGGTGATGGCGCGCAGGCTGCCGGTCCGCCTGCGCGTTCTGATCCCCGCGGTCGAGAATGCGGTCTCCGGCAGTGCGATGCGACCGGGCGATGTGCTGCCCTCACGCAAGGGGCTGACGGTTGAGGTGAACAACACCGATGCGGAGGGGCGCCTGGTGCTGGCGGATGCCCTGGCCCTGGCCTGCGAGGAGGCGCCGGAGCTGTTGCTCGACTTCGCCACGCTGACGGGGGCTGCGCGGGTCGCTCTGGGCCCTGATCTGCCGCCGTTCTATACCGATGACGACGGGCTGGCCGCGGATCTGGCCGAGGGGGCCCGGGCCCTTGCCGATCCGCTGTGGCGCATGCCGCTCTGGCCCGGATACGAGACCGAGATCGAACCGGATATCGCCGATATCGACAATGCCCCCTCGGGCGGCATGGCGGGCTCGATCACGGCGGCCCTGTTCCTGAAACGCTTTGTCGATCTGACCGCCTGGGTACATGTCGATCTATATGGCTGGGTTCCGAAACCGCTGCCCGGCCGGCCCAAGGGCGGAGAGTGCCAGGCGGCGCGCGCGGCGTTTCATATGCTCGAAAAACGGTATGGCTGATCCGCGCCTGACGCCTGCGCGGCCCGATCTGGCGGCAGAGCATCTGCGCGGCGTGATCGATGCGAAGCGCTACACCTCCGCCGCGCGCCGGGCGATCCTGGCACCCGTGACACCGATGCTGCGCCACCGCGATGTGACCCTGCCGGCCGATACCGAATTGCTCCGCGGCGAACGGATCGATGTCTACGAGCGCAGCGGCGACTGGGTCTGGGGCCAATCGGTGCGCGACGGCTATGTCGGCTTTATCGCTGCCGCCGATGTCGCGGTTGGCGAGCAACCCGCCGTCAGCCATGCGATCGATGTGCTCGCCAGCCGCTGCCATGCGGTTCCCGAGCTGAAATCCCCCTCGGCGCATCCGCTGCCGTTCGGCGCGGGTGTCACAGTGATCGAAGAGCGCGGAGATTTCGCCCTGATCGCCCGCGGGCCGGATCTGTGGATCGCGCGGGATCACCTGCGCCGGCTCGACAAGGCCCGCAGCGATTGGGTCGCGACGGCAGAGATGTTTCTGGGCGTCCCCTATGTCTGGGGCGGGCGCTCCTCCTTTGGCCTCGATTGCTCCGCGCTGGTGCAATTGGCGCTGCAAGCGGCCGGGCGCGACTGCCCGCGTGACAGCGATATGCAGGAGGCGGCGCTTGGAGCGACGCTTTCGCCGGGGACGCCTCCGAAACGGGGGGATCTGCTGTTCTGGAGGGGGCATGTCGGCATCGTCAGCGATACCCAGACCCTGCTGCATGCCACCGCCCATGGGATGCAGGTGCGGCGCGAGCGGCTCAGCCAGGCGATCGATCGGATCAAAAACTCGGAATATGGCGAGGTCACCCGGCATGCGCGGCTCGACGGCTGAGTGCTGAGCCTATATGTTGCGGGCAGTGACAAGCGGAGCCACCCGATGCAGCGTATCTTCGTCCTCGCCGCCTTTTGCCTCGGCCTCGCGGGCTGTGCCCAGCCCGCCGATGGGCAGGGCCTGACCCCGAACGGCAAAGTGGTCGAGCCGCGCCCCAAGCCAGCCGTGCCCGAGGCGCCGCAAGAAGCCCCGCGGCCCGCCAGTTTCGAAGCCTGGAAAGCCGCTTTCCGGCCAAAGGCCGTGGCCGCCGGTATCCCAGGGTCGGTCGTGGACCGCGCCCTCGCGGGCCTCACCGTGAATGGACGGGTTCTCGAGCTGGACCGGTTCCAGCCGGAGTTCTCGCGCCCGATCTGGGACTATCTCGACAGCGCCGTCTCCGAGGCCCGCATCGCCAATGGCCGGCGCAAGGCCGCCGAACAAGCCAACATCCTGCAAGCGGTCGAGGCGCGCTATGGCGTGGACAAGGAAGCCGTCGTCGCCATATGGGGCTTGGAAAGTGCCTATGGCGCCAATATGGGCGATTTCTCGGTGATCCGCTCGATGGCGACCCTGGCTTATGACGGGCGGCGCCGTGACTTCGCCGAGGATCAGCTGATCGCGGCCCTGAAGATCATCGCGTCCGGTGATGTCTCGGCGGGCCGGATGGTGGGAAGCTGGGCCGGTGCGATGGGTCATACCCAGTTCATCCCCACCTCCTATGCCGATTACGCGCAGGACTTCACCGGCGACGGAAAGCGCGATGTCTGGGCGTCGAACCCCGCCGATGCGCTGGCATCGACGGCGAACTACCTCGCCCGTTTCGGCTGGACCCGCGGGCAGCCGGCCGTGGTCGAGATCTCGCTGCCCGGCGGGTTCGACTATGCCCTCGCCGGGCAATCGATCCGCAAACCGGTCAGCACGTGGCGGGCCTTGGGCATCGCTGCACCGGGCGTGCCAGAGGTCGAGGCATCGGTCCTTCTCCCCGCCGGGGCGCGCGGCCCGGCGTTTCTAGCGCTGCCGAATTTCCGCGCGATCAAGCGCTATAACAACGCCACATCCTATGCGCTCGCCGTTGCGCATCTGGCGGACCGCATTCGGGGCGCCGGGCCGTTCGCGGCGAGTTGGCCGCGCGGCGACCGGGCGCTGAGCCGGACCGAGAAGGAGGAGTTGCAGCGCAGGCTGACCGCGCTGGGCTTCGACACGCAGGGCGCGGATGGGATCATCGGCCCGAACTCCCGCGCGGCGGTCCGCGCGTTTCAGCAGTCCAACGGGTTGACCCCGGATGGCTATGTCTCGGGCAGCCTGCTCGACCGTCTCCGCGCCGCCGGGTAACGGCGCGGGCTCAGACCAGGAAATCGATCCTGGCGGCGAGTGATCCGTCCTGGGCCGGCGCCAATTCCATCGTCAGCGCAGCCTGACCCGCGGCGCCGAGGCGGCGATAGAGGACATCCCGGGCGTTCAGCGGCTCTCCCGCGACATAGAATTGCGTGGTCAGAACGGGCCGCCCGGGGGCTGTGACGCGCGCATGGATATGCGGCGTGCGGCCCGGATAAGCGACCGGCCTGATCGTGCGAAAGCGCCAGGCGCCATCGGGACCGGTGCGCATCTGTCCATAGCCCTGAAAGGCCGGATCGCCGCCGCCCGGCCCCCGGTCGCCGCTGTGGAGGTACTGGCCGGTCGCGTCGCATTGCCAGATCTCGACCCTGGCCCCCTCCAGAGGCTGTCCTTCGCTGAGGACCCGGCCCGAGAGATGGAGGATCTCGCCCCCCGCCTCGCGCACGGCGCCCTCGATTTTCACCAGGTCCCAATCGTCATCGGCAAAGCGTTGATCAGGCGGCGGATAGAACGGCCCCGCGGTCTGGGCCGGCGTACGGGCCTGGGCCCAGCCCGGCAGCGAGAGGGCGGCCAGCCCCAAAAGGGCGCGGCGGGTCAGGGATTGCAGCATGATCGGGCCTCCTTCTGCGCTGACAGATAGGGCAGCCCGGGTGTGAGGGGTATCGCAAACCCGCAATCCAGCTCAGATGGCGTAGCCGCGGTTCCACCATCGGTTCGGGTTGCTTCGGTCATCGCCGGTCACAGCGCGCGTCGCATAGGCCTCGAAGATCTGGATCACCGGTTCCTCATAGC
>JBCBIS010000274.1:0-4188 GCA_038524325.1 Pseudomonadota bacterium | reverse complement strand
ACCGTTCTCGCCATCGGCCATCTTGTGGCAGGCCTTACATTTCGAAAAGACCTTCTCACCCGCGGCCAGATCAGCACTCATCGCCAGCGAGGCGAGATCGATCTCGGGCTCCTCTTCGACCGGTGCGTCATCCTCGATCTCCAGCGCAAACGCCAGCGGCTCGTCCTCGCTGTGCCCGCCGCTGTGGAAAATCTTGCTGCTGAAGAAACCGAGCAACATGAAGACCAGGACCGCGCCCAAACCGCTGGCGATCCAAGTGCCGCCCATGGCCCGGTCGATCGATTTTAGAAAGTTAATCACACCCATCGGGTCTTTCCTCGCGCTTGTTCAGCTTTCCCGGGACGCCCGCGTCGCGATGCGGATGCCGAGCGCCCCTGCGCGTGTGTCGCGCCTTCCATCGACAGGTGATGTAGCGCCTTCCCGTCGCCCTCTGCAACCGCTAGGAGGGGGCTGGAAGCCGCGACCAAACGCCGTCATCTGACCGCGCAGGGTCCGGTTTCGGCACTATAGGGCAGGGTCAGCGGCGCCGGGAAAGGGCAGAGGCAATGGCAGACAACGAAAACGGTCGCGTGGCGTTTCAGGGAGAGCTGGGCGCATTCTCGCATCAGGCCTGCCGCGAGGTCTATCCCGAGCGGGAAGTCCTCCCCTGCAAGACCTTTGAGGCCGCGCTGGCCGCCGTTCGTGCGCGCGATGCAGAGTTGGCAATGATGCCGATCGAGAACTCGCTCTACGGCCGGGTTGCCGATCTCCACCACCTGCTGCCGGATAGCGGGCTCTATGCGATTGCCGAGCATTTCGTGCCGATCCGCCTGCAATTGCTGGGCCTGCCTGGGGCGCAGCTTGAAGATATTGCGGAGGCGCAGAGCCACATGGTCGCCCTTGGCCAATGCGGCAAGTTTCTGGCGTCCCACGGCATCACGGCGATCATGGGCGCAGACACGGCCGGCAGCGCGCGCGAGGTGGCCGAGGCGGCGCGGCACGAGCGGGCGGCAATCTCCTCGGCCCTGGCCGGAGAGATCTATGGGCTGGAGGTGCTCGCACCGAACATCGAGGATATGGATCACAACACGACCAGATTCCTGGTGCTCTCGCGCCGCCGGATCGAGGCCGATCCCACCGGCGGCCCCGCGATCACCAGCTTCATCTTCGAGGTCAAGAACCTGCCGGCAGCGCTCTACAAAGCCATGGGCGGCTTCGCGACCAATGGGGTCAACATGACCAAGCTGGAGAGTTTCATGCTGGGCGGTTCCTTCACCGCCACACGGTTCTATGCCGAGATCGAGGGCCACCCCGCCGACCCGGCGGTGGAACGCGCCTTGGACGAGCTGCAATTCTTCTGCAAACACTTCAAGGTGATGGGCGTGTTTCCCATGCATGCCCGCCGCCTGGACGGAGCGGCCTGAGCCTCAGGCGCCTGCCGGTTCGACGACCCGCTCGACGAGGCGCGTAACCTCCCCGGTCAGCATCCGGCGAAAGGCGCGGGTGCGGCGCACGGCCCGGCAGGTGATCGCAGCCTTCTGGACTTCTCGCACCTTCCCCAAGGCAGGCGCGTCGGGATCGTTCGAGCCATAGCAGGGGGAGTACGTTTACGCGTTGCGCACAGCCTCGAGCGCACCGGGGTTCGACGAAACCCGAAGCCAGTGCAATTGCCGCGCCCTCGCCGCGGGAAGGGGAGTGAAATCGATCTCGCCTCGACCGGTCACGAGATGGCCAAGCCGGCGCAGGGCGGAGGGACAGGTGCCAAGCGCGCGACGCCGCCAGAACGTTCCGCGGGTGATGACGATGGCGTTGCGCTCATCCACCCCTTCAGTATCGCGGAAATCCGCGCTGGCGTGTTGCCTCCGGAATAGGCGCGGAACGGGTTGCGGGTGCGAGAGCCGTCGACCGCCACCTCCTCGGACTTGCGAGATACAAACAACCTCAGATGGCGACGGGGGACGAGGCGCAGAGTGTCCCCGATCACCATTTGCCTCCCCGCCGTCGCGTTATGGGCCGCGATCTCCAGACCTCCGGGAAGGCGGCGCCCTGCCCGCCGGCTGCTGGGCTCAGGTCTACACCGTCGCATGACAGGTCATCGAGCTGATGATCGCCCACGGCCTGCGGTATGACAGCTCGCTACTGGCAGACGATGTCCCTCATCTGATCAGGCTGCCCAGCGCCCGCTCTGGGAGATACCGGCCCGTGGCCCCTCCACAGGACGCGCCGGTTTCTGGGAGGAGTGCGAGGCCCATTACCAGGTCGGCGGCTTTTTCATTTTGATCCTGCACCCGCTTCTTAACGGCCGTCTCGCCCGCTGGCACTTGGTCGAGCGCTGGGTGGAGGAAGCGCTCGCCACCCGCGATGTCTGGTTCCCCCGGCTGGTCGGCATTGCCGATCGCATCGGCGCGCTGATCGCCGCCGGGCACTATGCCATGCGCATCGAACGGCTCCCCTACTCCCCAAGCCCGCAGATGTGCCCATCCTGATAGAGACCGACCGCCGAATGCAGACGATCCTCGAGGAGGACGCGCAGGCTGGGTTCGAGGAGTGCGGCCACCAGATCGGCTCAGCCCTCGCCCTTGGCATATACCGGCTTGCGCGACGCCGTGGCCAGCGGGTCCGCAACGCCCATGGGGGTATCGACGCGCCGCGCGAGGCCCAATTGCTAAGGACCTGTCACGACACAACTCAACGGATCGCTCAGCCCTCGCATGATGTGCTCCGACACCATCGCGCAATTCGACATCCCCGACGCTGTGATCGCAGAGAACAGGATCTTCGGCGGCAAAGAGGGCTTCGTGCGTATCGACAGCATCGAGGTGCTGATCGCCGACGTTTCGGGCTGCGTCGCCCTGATGCGCCGCTTCAGTTCCACGCCCCGGGATATCAGCAGAGCATATCGCCAAAGGCCGAGCCGCGGGCTGGCGCGAATCATCGGGTCGAAGTCCCGCATAACACGAAAGTCCGGTCCAGGGCTGCGCGTCCCCTCACAGCGCGATGTCACAATCCTCTGGATCATATTGGGACAGTCCGCCCAGCAGCCTGCCGCGTGTCCACCCCACGCGGCAGGGCGGGCTGACCCCAAACAGACTCAGATCACAGACAGAGGACCGCATCATGAAACTTCCCTTTTCGGAACCCGATCCGGCGGGGTCGGAGCGCGCGCGCATTGCCAAACGCATGCGCGACCTGGCGACCGAGGTCTCGCGCCTCCAGCCCCAGGCCCTGACCCGCACCAATGCCGAGGAAAACGACCACGGCCCGGAATACCCGGCGAATTTCACCAAGGGCCTGCTGCACGACAAATGTGGCATCGTTGACGAGGCCAGCGACTACCGCTGTTTCGTCGAGGCCATCAACGCGCCCGACCCGACCCTGTTCGAAAAGGATGTGCCGACTGCGGCGGATCGCGGCGTCGCGTTCAATTGCGAGTTCACCAACACGTGCAGCGGCCAGACTGGCACGCCGGAGTGGCGCGGCTGGGAAAGCCCCCGTGCCGGCCATGTCTATGAACCGCAAGGCCCCGATGCAGGCGCCGTTGGCATGGCGCCCGCGCCGCGCGTCGGCTCCAGCGAACTGGCCGCCGAGATGGCCGAGGTCTATGCGCTCGCCCTGCTCCGCGACGTGCCCTTCACCGAGATCTGCGAGGGCGGGTCAAAGAAACTCTGCCCCTCGATCGAGGATCCGGGCGAAGCGCTCCTCTCCGCCGGCCAGATCGTCGAACTGTTGAACGGAATGCCGTTCTTTTCGGGCCGGGAGGTCTGCTCGGCCACGCCGCATATGGTGGACGAGACGGGGCTGAACGGGTTCGAGCGGAACCGGCGCTTTGGCCGCACCCTCTCGCTGGATGGCGCGCTGACCACCGAGACCGTGTTCCGCGGCTCGACCAAGGGCGCGCAGACCGGGCCCTATGTCTCGCAATTCATGCTGATCGGCGCGGATTCGCTGGCCTGCCGGGGCGGCGGCACCTCCTCCTATCCCAACCGGCAGGCCCGCTGGGATCTCGAGGACGGGTTCATCCCCTATGGCTCGATCTCGATCGACCAGCGGACGCTGAGCCACAAGAACTGCCTCGATTACATGACCGACTGGTGCGCCTGGCTGGATGTGCAGAACGGGGCCAATGTGAAGGGGGCCGATCAGTACGAGGATCGCCGGCGCTTCATCACCACGCCGCGGGATCTTGCGACCTATGTGCATTTCGACGCG
>JBCBIS010000273.1:0-4215 GCA_038524325.1 Pseudomonadota bacterium | reverse complement strand
GGCTTGCCCCCGAGGCTCGCGGTCACACCGCGTACGGTCAGCGCATCGGTCACGGCACCATCTCCAGCTTGCGGCGCGAGAAGAGCATCCACAGTAGTCCCGGAAGGACGATCAGGAACACGAGCAGGAGCGAGAGGGCGAGAAGGCGCAGCATCGACAGGGGCTTTCCGGTTTGGATGGCGGAGAGGGTCACCCCTCTCCACCTGTTCATCAGGCTCAGACGGCGATCTTGCCACCGCCCTGTTTGGTGACCACGACCACCGAGGGGCGGGGCGGGATGCCCTCGGCAAAGTCGGGCCAGCGGGTGGCAGGGTCTTCGAAGGTCGAGTTCCGCTCGAACCCTTTGAAGTCCTTGGTGCCATCGGTGCCAGGGTGCTGGACCGCCAGGAACAGGGTCTCGCCTTCCTCGGCGAAATAGGGCCCGCAGAGCTCGCCGCCGACCGGGCAGCGGAAGAACAGCTTCGAGTGGCCGCGCAGCGCGCCCTCGGTCTCGAGGCTGTAGAGCCCGTCGGACTTGCCGGTCTTGCCCCAGCCCGACCCCTGATCGGTCGAGATCCAAAGGCGGCCATCGGCGTCAAAGGCACAGTTGTCGGGCGACCCGAACCAGCCATTCTCTGACGTCTCCGGGTTCCACTGCGCGCCGACCTCGGCAACCGCCGGGTCGCCGCATTTCACCAGGATCTCCCAGGTGCCGCGGATCGCCCCGTGGTCGCCATGGTCTTCCTTGATCTCGATGATATGGCCGAACGAGCTTTCCGCCCGTGGGTTGGCCGAGTTCACCTGATCCGCCTTGCGCTTGGTGTTGTTGGTCAGCATGCAGAGCACCGCGCCATCGCCGCGGGGCTGGATGTCCTCGGGCCGGTCCATCGGCGTGGCCCCTAGGAGGTCCGAGGCCATGCGCGCGTCGATGACCACATCCGCCTGGCTGTTGAACCCGTTCTCCGCGGTCAGCGGGCCTGTCCCATGGACCAGAGGCATCCAGTCCACCGTGCCATCGTCGTTGAACCGCGCGACATAGAGCGTGCCGTCCGAGAGCAGTTTCTTGTTCTCGACCCGGTCGCCGGTGACCTTCCCGGCAGTCACGAATTTGTAGATATAGTCGAACCGGTTATCGTCGCCCGAATAGACCACGCAGCGGCCATCGGCGGTCAGCGCCGTCTCGCAGCCTTCATGCCGGAACCGGCCCAGGGCGGTGTGCTTCACCGGGGTCGAGTTCGGGTCCATCGGGTCCACTTCGACGACATAGCCGAAACGGTTCTGCTCGTTCGGCTCTTTGTCGATGTTGAAGCGGTCGTGATACTTGCCCCAGACATACCAGCCACCGGGCACGCCATAGCGTTTCATCGAGGCTGCCTGCGCCTGACCGCTCAGATCCGGCTTGCCATCGGCGTCCATCTTGTCGGTCCAGAAATAGCCGTGGAAGTTTTCCTCGGCCATCAGATAGGTGCCCCAGGGCGTGATGCCACCGGCGCAATTGTTCAGCGTGCCGGTGACCTGGGTGCCGGTGGCATCCTCGGTGGTCTTCATCCGGTCATGGCCAGCCGCGGGCCCGTCCAGCACCATCGCGGTTTTCGAGGGCGTGATGCGGCGGTTGAAGGGGCTGTCCGTGACGACCTCCCATTTGCCGCTGGCGCGCGAAATTTCCACCACGGTGCCGCCATGGGCCGCCATCTCGACCGCCGCCAGCTCCGGCGTCATGTCGGTAAAGCCCTTTTTGTCCTGCCGCCCGATCTTGGGGAACATGACCTCTTCGTTGGTGTATTCGTGGTTGACGCAGAGCAGACCGCGGCCCGGCTCCAGTTCGACATAGCCGACATAATCGTTGTTATAGCCGAACTGCTTCAGCTGTGCTTCCTCCGAGGGATTGGCCGGGTCGAAGGCCGGCGCATCGGGGAAGATCGGGTCGCCCCAGCGCAGCAGGACATCGGCATCATAGCCTTCGGCGATGTGGTGCTTCTCGTCATTGCCCCAAGTCAACTCGTTGAACGCGTATCGGTCGCCCGAGGCAGCGCGGGCCGCGCCGGGGGCGATCATCGCCGAGGTGCCGAACAGCGCCGTGGTGGCCGAGACGGCCAGCACACCGCGCAGCGCCTCGCGGCGGGAATAGCGGCGGTTGATCACATCGCCGATCGTATTGCCCAGGTTCGGGTTGGTCGGGATATCGTCAAAGGCCTCATAGGCCTCGGACTTGTTGCAGATCTCGGGGTCGTCGATGATCGCGCGGCGGGTGGTGTCCATTCTGGGATCCTCTCTGGCTGGGGGAGCTTGAGTCGGTGCTCTGATCGTCCGTCACAACCACAACGTTTTTGTGACGCGATGCAGCACAACTCTGCTCTCCGAGGGCGTGCAGATGAAAAGCCGCCCTGAGGCGTGAAAGACCCGGGACGGACAGCCCCTGTCAGCCGAAGAACTTTGCCTTCAGCGCCTTCTCGACCTCCGGGCTGACGAAATCGGAGATTTCGCCCCCCATGCGCGCGATCTCTTTGACCAGTTTCGAGGCGATGGCCTGATGCTGTGCCTCGGCCATCAGGAAGACCATTTCGATATCGTCGTTCAGCGCCCGGTTCATCCCAACCATCTGGAATTCATACTCGAAATCGCTGACCGCGCGCAGGCCACGGATAATGACGCTGGCGCCGACATCTTCGGCGAAATGCATCAGCAGGTTCTCGAAGGGTTGAGCTTCGATCCTCGTGCCGGTCGTCTCGGCAATCCCAGCGCATTCGGCCTCGAGCATTGCCACCCGGTCCTCGAGGCTGAAGAGAGGGCCCTTGTCGCGGTTGATCGCAACGCCGATGACGAGATGATCGACCAGTTTCGCGGCCCGGCGGATAACGTCGGTATGGCCCAGGGTGACAGGATCGAAGGTCCCCGGATACAAGCCCTTGCGCATGGACGCCTCCCCCCGGCTGCCGCGGTTTTGTGAGGCAAGAGCAACAATCTTGCGCAAGCGGGGTCAAGCCCAAAGTGAATGGTCATGGCATCCGCGAAGGGTGTGAACGCCATCGAGGCCGACGATCCGGCCCGTCACTCAGCGGCGCGGCAGCAGACGGCGGGCCGGGGGGCCGGGGCGGGCGTCCGGGTCGGACCGCTCGGGGACCAGCCGCGGTCTGGCGGCCAGGCGCACGGGACGCGGCTTGGTCACCGCCGCGCCCAGCCGATGCGCCAGATGCGCGACCATCCGGTGGCCAGACCAGTACTGTCCGTGATCATAGCCCGGCATCTCGGCGATCCGGCTCCAGACCGGGCGCCCGGGACGCCCGTTCAGGCCGACGGCCTCGGGCAGGACGCCGATCTCGCCCGGGGCGGCGGTCTGACCCAGACGGAACCAGAACGCCAGGACACCGTCTGCCGGGGAATAGAGCGCATCGGCGCTCAGCACCCGGCCGGTGGCGCGGGCAAGCGCGTCGCGCATCTCGGCGCTTTGCTCCGCCTGATCGTCAAAGACATCGACCGGCACCGCAGCGGCCATCAGGAAGATCCGGATCCGGCGGGCGAGGTGATCTGGAAGCCGCGCAATCGCCTCGAGCGTCAGGCGGCAGCCGAGGGAATGGGCGACGATCACCACCTCGCCCGGGCGCTTCGCCATAATCTCCCCCAGCCAATCCGCCAACCGCGCGCCCGAGGCGGCGGCACGGGCGACCAGCCAAGGATAGGCGCCGCCCTTCATCGCCGAGTCGCCGGGCCAATAGACTGGGCAAAGGCTGGCGCCCAGTCGCGGCGCGACCCGCCCGATCAATTCGTCGAAAGCGACATATCCCGCGCGGGCCTCCTCCTGTGTCGTGTTGAACCCGTGGACCAGCAGGATCATCCGCCCGCCGCGCCCGGGCACCCGCGATTTCACGTAGGCACTCAGATCACCGCCCACCGGCCGGTCGCGCAAAGTGACGTGAGAGCCCGAGCGCATCTGCCCCTACCGCGCCGACAAAAGCCGCTCGATCACATTGCGAAAGATCGGCCCCATCAGGCCGGCGACCAGGCCGATGGCGATCAGCGAATACCGGGTCGCCTCGATCTCGGTGAACTGGTTTTCGGTGATTGTCAGCAAGACGATGATCGCGAAACTGAATATCAGGCAGAAATAGTAGTAGACCAAGGTCGAGCGGTTCGCGAGCAGGGTCTGCAGATCGTCCAGCGCGTCCTCCATTTCGGCCACGGCATGCTGGCGGGCGCGGTCCCGCTCAGGTCCCTCGGGGGTGTCGCGCAGCGCCTCGC
>JBCBIS010000272.1:0-4232 GCA_038524325.1 Pseudomonadota bacterium | reverse complement strand
CCTCCAGTGTCGGCAGGCCGACACTGGAGGACGCTGCGCCGCTGCAGGCTCAGCCCGGCCCTGTGACGCAAAGCCCTGTCCTCCCCGCGCCACAGCTTACCACAGAGACTGCGACCCCTGTCGCGGTGCCGACTGTTGCCGCGCAACAGCAAACCCAAACCCAGCTTCAAGTACCGAACGGCGTCTTGGCTCCCCAAGACCCCGGCGCGCTTGAAGCGCTGCAGGAGGAGCTGGAGCTTCCGCCTCCTTCGCGCCCCAGCGGCGAGCGGCCCGAGGCGCCCACGACCACGCTGCGGCCCGAGACATTTCGGCCGGTGGGACAGGTCGAGGCACCCAAGGCCGCCACCATCGTAAGCGGTGACCAGCAGACCACTCTGCTCGATCTGTCTGCACTGGGAGAGGCCGCTGCCGAAGGGTCCCAATCCTCTGGCACTGACCGCGCCCGCGCCGGAGCGCCAGTCCTTGTCACACTCTCACCGTCCAGCCCCCCGCCCCAGCACGCCGCCACGATTTCCTCGCATCTGGTCGGGGCAATGTCGCGCAACGGGACAGACCGGATCGAGATTCGCCTGGATCCTCCGGAACTCGGCCGGGTCAGCATGACCATGACGATCACCGAGCAGGCCGTCTCGGCCCTGGTGAGCGCGGAGCGGCCCGAAATCGCCGATCTGATGCGCCGCCATGCCGACCAGTTGCAGCGCGACCTCTCAGCGGCCGGCTATGGCGATGTCGATCTGCAGTTCAGCGACGGAGCAGGGACGGGCGAAAGCGCTGAAGACAAGGGCCAGCAGGCCTTCCTGTTCGGCGAGGCAGAGGCCGGCGCCGCGAATGGCCCCTCTCTGGCATCGGCCTCGCTCTCCGGCACTGGCCGTCTCGACATCCGGATTTGAGGAGTTTTCCATGACTGTCATCCCCACAACCGGCACCGCACCCCTGCAACCTGTCGAAACGACGTCTTCGGCATCCGAGGATGCAACATCGGCACTGGCCTCCGATTTCGACACGTTCCTCCAGCTTCTGACGGCACAATTGCGTAACCAGGACCCGCTCGAGCCCGTGGATTCGACACAATTCGTCGAGCAGCTTGCATCGTTCTCCTCGGTGGAACAGCAGATCCGCACGAACACTCTGTTGGAGAGCGTGATCGACAACCTTGGCGCCGGCGCCAACTCGCTGGCCGAATGGGTCGGGCATGAGGTCGAAGCCGCGGCACCCCTGCGGTTCGACGGCAGCACCCCGCTTGATCTCAAGACCGAGCCAAACCCCGATGCCATCGCCGCCGTCCTCGTGGTCCGTGACGAGGACGGCCGGGTGGTTGCGCGAAAACCGATCGATCCCGCCGCGAGCACGCTGAGCTGGGACGGCACCGCGACCGATGGCGAGACGGTCGACCCAGGCGTCTACTCGTTCCAAATCCAACGAAGCGACGGTGAGGAGAGCCTGCCTGCGGTCACACCTCTGGGCTTTGCCCGTGTCGCGGAAGCGCGACTGGAGGATGGCGAGGTCAATCTGATCCTGGAAGGCGGCAGCAGCCTGCGCGCCGATGACGTGGTCGCGCTGCGCGACGGGCAGACCGGATAGACCCGTCCAAAGCGGAACCGAGATCACGGCCAAAGGCCCGCCAGCAGGCGGGTCTTTTGCGTTTGGGGTCAGATATCCTGGCGAACGATATCGGTGACCAGGACATGCTTCACCTGCGGGCCCAGCACCTTGCGGGCTGCGTGCAGCAAGCCTTCGCGCAGGTCGCCCATCACCTGCTCGGCCGTGAACACACCCGTGAACCCGCCAGAGCGGGCATGTTTGAACAAGACACGCAGGAACTCGTCGCGCAGCTTCGGCTCATATTCGAAAACCGCGTCCGAAAACCCGTCCTCGACCTCCACCGCCATGGACATCACGATCAGAGCGCCAACCTCGGCGCCGGTGACGATCGGCACCACAAACTGTTTGCTGAGCTTGATATAGTCAGCACCGGAGAGCGGTTGGTCGGGTATTTCCGCAGATTTGTCGGAATGCGGCAGATCCTTGGCCGAGAAGTCACCGTCCTGCTTTTCGCCTTTATCCTTGTCGGACATGGCCATCTTTTCACCCTTTTCGCCCTCCTCCATCTCTTTGGCGGGCTTGAGGAAATGGCCGGCCACGGTACCACCCGCAAGCCCGACGACAGCAAGGATGAGGGGAAGTTTCATGGCGGTCTCCTGATCAGATGCGCTTAGAACGGAACGATGATGTCGTAGATCTGCTGGCCGATCCGCGGTTGCTGCAGGTCGGTGATCTGACCGCGGCCGCCATAGGAGATGCGGGCATCGGCGATCTTGTCATAGGTGATCTCGTTGCGCCGCGAGATGTCCTCGGGCCGGATCACGCCATGGACACGCAGGTCACGCAGTTCGAAATTCACCCGCACCTCTTGGTTGCCCGCGATGATGAAATGTCCATTGGGCAGCACATCGACCACAGTGGCGGCGACACGCAGGGTGATCTCTTCCTCGCGGCTGACCGACCCGGCGCCGGTGCTGCCGGAATTCGAGGATACCTCGGCAGAGTTGGCGGGGTCGAAATTCAGCGCGTCCTGCACCACGGCGGGCAGGCCGAACAGGGCCGACACGCCCAGATCCTCATTGGCCGAGCGGCTGCGGGTGGTGGTGTTCTCGATCTCGGCTTCCTCGTCGATCTCGATCACCACGGTCAGGATATCGCCCCGCCCCTGCGCCCGGCGGTCGCCGAACAGCGAGGTTGGTCCCGAACGCCAGAGCGAGGCGGGGGTCGCCCGCTCGGGCTGGATCTGCGGCTGGCGACGGAACTGCTGGCGCGGCTCGGCCAGGGCAATCCGCTCCTGCGTTGTGGGCAGGGGTTCGGCCATCACCTGCCCGGTCGGGCTCAACGGCGGCGGGCGACCGACATGGTCGAACCGCTCACACCCCGCGGCGGTCAGCATCAGCAGGGTCACGAAACCTAGGCGTTTGTTCATCGCAAAATCACCACCTCTCCCGGGCCATTGACGACGCCGGTCACGACCGCGCGGCTGTCGAGATTCATCACTTGGATCCGTTCGCCCTGGCTGCCGCGATTGAGCGCCCGCGCCTCGGTGACGATCCAGAGCGAGCCTTTGGAATAGCTCAGCCGGACCAGATCGTTGCGCTCGACCACCGCTGGGTCGCGCAGGTCGCCCGCCCGGATCGGACGCCCGACATACAGCGTGACCCGCGCCTCGCGCCCGATGACCTTGTCGGGATCGCTGAGCGCGCCGGGCACGGTCGTCGCACCAACGCGGATGTCGCTCGGCCCGATAACGGTCTTGGCCGTGATCGAATGGGCGGCCACCAGGGTCCCCTCCGCCGCAGCCGAGATCGGGCCGAGCAGAAGCCCCGCCAGCAAAACGCGGGCCATGCGGATCATCGGATTTGCACCGTCGCGCTGAGCATTTGATCGGCGGCGGTGATCACCTTGGCATTCATCTCATATCCGCGCTGGGCCTCGATCAGCTCGGTGATCTCGCGCACTGGATCGACCGTGCTTTCCTCGAGGAAGAACTGCCGGAAGGTGCCGCGCCCATCGGTGCCCGCATCGCCGATATTCGGCGCGCCGGAGGCTGCGGTCTCGAGGAACAGATTGTCGCCAATCGCCTCCAGCCCCTTCTCGTTGACGAAGCTCGCAAGCGTGAACTGGCCGAGTAACTGCGCCTGGACCTGATCGGCGAAGACTGCCGAGACCTCGCCATCCGCGTTGATGACGACCTGGCGGGCATCCTCGGGAATCGTGATGTCAGGGACCACGGCATAGCCCTCGGAGGTGACGATCAGCCCATCCGCCGTGCGCTTCAAGGCGCCGTCGCGTGTATAGGCCGCTTGGCCGGAGGGCAGCGTGATCTCGAGATAGCCATTGCCCTCGATGGCGATATCCAGCTCACCGCCGGTCAGCCGCACCGTGCCCTGCTCGATATCCATCGCGACGGCAGCCGGGCGCACCCCCAGGCCCAGCTGCACCCCCGCCGGCAGGATCGAGCCGTCCGAGGCATTCACCGTGCCCGGCGTCTGGACCTGCTGATAATGCAAATCGGCAAACTCGGCGCGGCGCGCGTTATAGGCCGTGGTGTTCATATTGGCGAGGTTGTTCGAGACAACCTCGACCCGCATTTGCTGGGCCTCCATCCCGGTGGCTGCAATATCCAGTGCTCGCATCCGCGTTCTCCTCGGTTGCTAGGTTTGGGTTTCTGGGGATCAGGTTTGACC
>JBCBIS010000271.1:0-4294 GCA_038524325.1 Pseudomonadota bacterium | reverse complement strand
GCGCTGGCGGGCGACCCTGGGCCTGTTCACCCATCGCGAGAAACAGCGGGCTATGCAGGCGCTGGGGCGGGTCGGGATCGCGCAGACCGCGCGGCAGCGGGCATCGACCCTGTCCGGCGGGCAGCAGCAGCGCGCCGCCATTGCCCGGACCCTGGTGCAGGGCGCGCGGGTGATCTTGGCCGATGAACCGATTGCCTCGCTCGATCCAGCCTCGGCGAAGCGGGTGATGGGGATCCTCTCCGAGATCAATGCCGAGGACGGGATCACTGTGCTCGTGTCGCTGCATCAGGTCGAATATGCAAGGCGCTATTGCCCCCGCACCATCGCGATGCGCGATGGCGAGATCGTCTTTGACGGCCCGAGCCGCGAGCTGACCACCGATTTTCTGCGAGAGATCTATGGCGAGGCAAGCGAGGAACTGGTCCTGCCCGATGCCGAGGATTTCCAGGCGGCGCCGGCCCTTGCCACCGCCTGACCCCGCTCGACCCACCACCCAAGGAGAGACCCGATGAAACTGACCTGGATCGCGGCGGCCGCCGCAACCGCCATCGCCCTCGCCCTGCCGGCGCAGGCTGATGAGCGCACCAATCCCGAGAAACTCGCCTTTGGCATCCTTTCGACCGAAAGCTCCAGCGCGCAGCGCGAAAAATGGGGCCCGATGCTGGAAGATCTGGAGAAATCCATCGGCATCCCCGTCGAGCCGTTCTTCGCCAGCGACTATGCCGGCGTTATCGAAGGCATGCGCTTCGACAAGGTCGATGTCGCCTGGTACGGCAACAAGTCGGGCATGGTCGCGGTTGATCGCGCCGGGGCCGAAGTGTTCGCCCAGACCACCGAGGCGAATGGCGACCAGGGCTATTGGTCGATCATGGTCACCCACAAGGATTCGGGCCTGACCTATGAAGACGTGATGAAATGCGATGGCTCGCTGAACTTTGGCATCGGCGACCCGAACTCGACCTCGGGCTTTCTCGTGCCGACCACCTTCATCTTCGCCAAAGAAGGCGTCGATCCGAAGGAGTGCTTCAAGACCGTTCGCAACGCCAACCACGAAGCGAACCTGATCTCGACCGCCAACAAATTGGTTGACGCGGCTGTCGCCAACAATGTCGCGCTCTATCAGCGTCTGGCCAAGGCAAAGCCTGAACTGGCCGCCAATGTCAAAGAGATCTGGCGGTCGCCGCTGATCGCCTCGGACCCGATGGCCTGGCGCCCGGAACTGGACGCGACCCTGAAAGCCAAGATCATGAGTTTCTTTATGACCTATGGCCGCCACGGCACCGATGAAGAGGTCGCCTCGGCCCGCGAGAAGCTGGCGCTGCTGGGCATGGGCCCGTTCGTGCCGTCGTCGAACGCCCAGCTCTGGCCGTTCCGCGAGATGGAGGTCAATAAGGAGGTTCTGAAGACCCAGGGTGACGAGACCCTCTCGGATGACGAGAAGGCCGCCAAGATCGCCGAGCTGGAGCAGAAGATCCAGGACATCCGCGCTGCCGCCGAGGCCCGTCCACGTAAGTGACGCTGGCGCTGTCCCGGGCTTGACCCGGGACCTCTGACAGCTGCTCGAGCCCCTCGAGGAGGTCCCGGGTCAAGCCCGGGACAGCGCGGGGCTCGGGCCTTCCTCCGTCATCACGCAGCCCCATCGGAGCGCCGCATGACCGCCCAGACCGACCAACTCCCGCTCGATCAGATCGACGTCCCTGGCCGCAGCCTGCAGGATCAAGTCTTCGATGTGCTGATCTGGGGTGGGATGATCGTGCTCCTGGTCTGGAGCTTCCTGCCCGCCGAGATGGACCGCCTGGGAGAACTCTGGTCCTCCTCGAGCAATATGGGCATCCTGATGGCGGATTTCTTCGAGCCGAATTTCCGCTATTGGCGCAGCTATCTCGATCTGATGCTCGAGACGGTGAATATGGCGGTCTGGGGCTCTTTCATATCGGCGGTGCTGGCCGTGCCCTTCGGGCTGATGTCGGCCACCAACCTCGCCCCCGCCTGGCTGAGTTTTCCGGTGCGCCGGCTGATGGACGCGTTCCGGGCGATCAACGAACTGGTCTTCGCGCTGATCTTCGTCGCTGCCGTGGGTCTCGGGCCGCTGGCCGGGGTTCTGGCCCTGGTGGTGCACACCACCGGGACGCTTGCGAAACTGTTCTCCGAGGCGGTCGAGGCGATCGATCCGCGCCCGGTCGAGGGCATCCGCGCCACCGGTGCCTCGCGCCTGCAAGAGATCGGGTTTGGCGTCATTCCGCAGGTGATGCCGCTCTGGATCTCCTTCTCGCTCTATCGCTTCGAGTCGAATGTCCGCTCCGCCACCGTGCTTGGGATTGTCGGCGCTGGCGGGATCGGCATGTCGCTGACTGAGGCGCTCCGTGGCTTTGACTATGCCGCGGGTGGGGCGATCATGCTGTTTATCCTGATCACCGTGTCTCTGCTGGACATCTTCGGCTCCCTGCTGCGCCGGGTGGTGATCGAGGGGCAAGACCATGTGAAGTTCGTGATCTATCTCGCCTTCCTCTCGGCGCTCGTGATCGGGATCGAGCTGGTTCTGGCAGACATCCTCCAGCCCTCGCTGATCTTCGGCTCAGACGGCTAGTCGGTCGAGACGACGCGTTCCACGGGTTTGCTGGCCGGGACCCGCTCGGGCATTTGGAGCTCTTGCAGCGACCTTTCGTAGGAAACCGCCTTGCTGATGCGGGTCCAGCGCATCGCGTCAGCCTCGGACCCGCCAGTCACCATCGCCGTCTGGGGCTGTACGGTCAGGGGGGGCGGGCTGTCCTGTGCAATCGCAACAGGGGCCAGGACGCAGAGGGGAAGGCAGAACATGAAGCGCATAAGAGATCTCCAGTAAGGTCCGTTACCGGAGACAATTGCCGAAAAAGATTTGAAAACTCGAAAGAAACAGTCTTAACGCCCCGCCTATTCAGGCATCTCCGCGGTGATCCGGATCGAAGCGTACCAGGCAGAGAGATTCGAGATCTCACCATCGCTCAGGTTCTTGGCCACGACGCTCATCATCTCGTGCTGACGTTTGCCTGAGCGGAAGGCCTTGAGCTGGGTTTCCAGATAGATCTGACTCTCGCCCGCCAGATGCGGGGCGATTGGGATCTGAGCGATCCCGTCCAGCCCGTGGCAGGTGCGGCATTGCTGTCCGGCCTGCTTGCGGCCAGCTGCGGGATCGGCCGCCCAAGCGACCGTGGCCAGGCCAAGGCAGATGGCGGCGACGAAGATGGAATAGATCAGGCGCATGGCGGACCTCGCTGTTGCGAACATCACTCCCCCTGAAGTCTCATGGCGTGGACCCGCCCCCAAGAAGGGGGTGGGCCGGCTTTACACGGCGCTCACTCGCCGTAAGAGATGCGGTAGACAGCTCCGACCAGATCGTCCGAGACCAGGATCGACCCATCGCGCAGTTGTGCCACGTCGACGGGACGTCCCAGATACTCACCGGTATCGGCCAGCCAGCCATCGGCGAAGACCTCGGTGCCGGCGGCGTTGCCCTCTTCATCCACTTTCGTGAACATCACCCGGGCGCCGATCGGATCGGTGCGGTTCCACGATCCGTGCTGGGCCGAGAAGATGCCGCCCTGATATTTTCCGGGGAATTGCTTGCCGGTATAGAACATCATGCCGAGATCGGCGGCATGGGCGTCCATCTCGACCTGCGGATGCACGATGCCCTCGGGCGGGGTGTCATCCTTATATTCGTTGGTCCGCACGGTGCCGCCGCCGTACCAGGGATGGCCGAAATGCTGGCCCGGGGCGGTCTGGCGGTTCAACTCGCCGGGCGGGATCAGATCGCCCATGCCGTCAACCTGATTATCTGTCCACCAGAGATCACCGTTCGCCGGGTTGAAATCCTGCCCGACCGAGTTGCGCACGCCGAGGGTATAGACCTCGCGGTCGCTGCCATCCTGGTTCATACGGATGATGCCGCCGATGCCGACCTCGTTATAGAGGTCCAGCTTCTCCGCCGGGGCCACGTTGAAGGGTTGGCCGAGCGAGATATAGAGTTTGCCATCCGGCCCCACATCGCAGACGCGGGCGGTGTGGTTGTAGCTGACCTCGTCCTCGGGGATCAGTTCGCCGCCTTTGACCACTTCGAAGGCCGCGACGTCGGGGCTTTCATAGAAAAACTCCGCCGCCGGGAACCACAGCACGCGGTTCTGCTCGGCCAGATAGAGATGGCCGTCAGGCGAGAAACAGGGTCCGTTCGGGATGGCGAAATCGATCGAGGGTGCAAAATCCTTCACCTCATCCGCCACCCGGTCCCGGTTGCGGTCGGTCACGGACCAGATCTTGG